>JANMVT010000176.1:0-10811 GCA_031392945.1 Rhodoferax sp.
CTCCTTGCGCGCCACGGCATGGCCCAGCAGGCGGCACAAGACCTGGGTGTCGTCTTCGACGTAGGAAAAATCGGCGATGCTGAGTGTGCTCTTGGTCGAGGGCTTGGTGAACACGGCCATCAGCTCGGCCTGGTCGCGGTACTCGCGCATCAGCACGGGCGGCAACTTTTCGCTGACTTTCATCAGGTCAGCCAGGTCGGTGATGTTGTGCTCGGAAATCAGGTTCTCGACCATGCCAATGCGCTCCAGACGCGAGCCGGCGCGCAGGGCCTCGCCGACTTCGGCCGCATTGACGCCCGCCACCTGGGCGATGGCCGCATACGCCTCGGGCGCGTTGCTGACTTTGAACTCGACCAGGATGCTGCGCAACTCGCGCTGGTAACGCGCCAGCGTGCCGTACAGCAGCAAGGCGCGCTCGGCCTTGTTGAGTTGCAGCAGGCCGGCCAGGGCGTCGATGTTTTTCTCGACCAGGGTGGATTGTTTTTTGAGCGCTTGCGTCAGCCATTCGCTGGTGGCGGACAAGAGTGCAATCAAGTCTTTGGGCTGGTCTTTGGCGTATTCGTCAAGGTAGAAGAACAAGGTGCCTTCTTCGTACGGGCCGCTCCACACGCCGTAACGCGCCAGGAAGTCGGCGTCGCCCAGCGCCTCTTGTCCGCGCCAGTTGTCATTGGCGGCGCAGCGGCGCAGCAGAAACTCGCGCACCCGCGCCAGCACGTGGACCGGCCAGGCCAAGTGGCGGCCGGTGAGGGCGATCAGGCCGTTGAGGTCGCGCCGGGCGTTGAAGTTGACGCCCTGGCGGGTGGCCAGGGTCAGCACAAAATGCGAGCACATCAAGTCCAGCACCGGGGCGTTTTTAAGCCCCGGCGAGGTAAGCAAGAGCCCGCCAGACGCAGCGACAACCAAACGCTTGACCATCAAGAACCTCCTGCACCGATGTGCATTGATGCCACCATAACGCAGTCCGGGCACAGATGGAAGACAGGGTTTGTGAAATCTGCAACACTGGCTTGATCCGGCTGCCAATTCGGCATCACCTCAACAACGACATCTGAAAGTACAGCATGGACTCAGAAACTTTGCAAGCGGCCCTGTCAACCTACTTTGCGCCTTGGGTACAAGCGCTGGAGCTGCGGGTTGTCGACAGCGACGCGCCGGGCGTCACGCTGCGCCTGGCCAATACGGGGGCGCTGTCGCGGCAGGGCGGCATGTTGTGCGGCCAGGCCATGATGGCGGCGGCGGACACCGCGATGGTGCTGGCGCTGATCAGGCACTTTGGCGCCTTCAGGCCCTGCACCACGGTGCAGATGAACAGCAGTTTTTTGAAACCGCTCTTCAATCAGGATGCGCTGGTGCAAGCCCGTGTGATCCGCGCCGGCAAGTCGCTGGCGTTTGGCGAGATCGACATCTGCGGCGCCGATGACGGCAAGAGTGTTTGCCGCGCGACAACGACTTACGCGCTGCTTTGAATGGTGCCGCGTAGAGATTGGAGGTTTTGCCGACGGGCCGCCCCTAGGCAAAATGCGGCCCCCTCGGGGGGCAGTGAGCTACACGCAGTGAGTGACCGTGGGGGCCACATTCAGTTCCAGCCGATCACTTGATAACCCTTGTCCGACAGGCAGCGTTGCACATAGTTGCGGTAGGTGCTGCTGGGGCGCTCGCTCATCGCGCCTGACACGGCACCGGCCGAGCCGCCCACCGCTGCGCCGACCGCGCCAGAGCGCATCATCCCTTCCACGCCGCGCCCGGTGACCAAAGCGCCAACGGCGGCGGCCACGCCACCCACGGTGGCACCTTGGCCGGCGCGACGCCCGGTTTCATTGTTTTTCTCGTCAGGCGTCAGGCCGGCCGTTTGGGCGCGCGCCATGCAGGCGTCGGTTTCCTGGTGGCTGCGGGCCTGTGCCTCGGCGCTGGGCGTGCTGGTGGTGTAGATCACGGGCCGGGCCGAAGGGCTGTGCGGCCCGGTCGCTGCGCAGGCCATCAAACCCATCGCCAGCAAGAATGGCAAGGCCAACCTGGGGTGCGGCAGCGCGTGTGAGGTGGGGCACGTTTTCATGGGTTTTTGCCAGCGGCTAAAATGTTGCCAACAAGTATGCTGCAAATCTGAAGGAATCCACATGTCCGCACCCGCCCCGCAACAACAAGAAACCCACGAAATCGACCCGATCGAGGCCATCGTGCCCCTGATTCCCATCGTGTTGCCCTTGGTGGGCGGCGTCTTGATGTTTTTGCTGGCGTTCATCGCGGTGTCGATGGCCTGACTTGGCTTTTTCTGGGCTTACCTGGCGACTTCCCGGCAGGTTTTGACAACCCGCCCTGCGGGTGTACCCAATCTGCGGCATTCGCTTGCCGCCCCATGCATCGGCGCATAAAGTAATGCATTTTTTGCATATCTTTCGACTGTAACCGGCTGGTAACTTGCCCCCAAGTTCATAAAATCGACTTCCCTGCCAGCGTGGCGGGGCTCCTGGCGGCAAAGCCGTTTTCTCAAAGTGCTTCTATTTTGAAAAGACGATTTTTAAACTAGGAGCTTTTTTATGAACTCACCCATGATGCAAGGCTTGAATCTCAATGCCCCAAGTTATGTCAAAAACGCGAAGTTGATCGCCTGGGTGGCCGACATGGCCGCCCTGACCAAACCAGAAGCCATCCATTGGTGCGACGGCTCCCAGGAAGAATACGACCGGCTGTGCCAGTTGCTGGTGGACGGTGGTGTTTTCAAACGCCTCAACCCGGCCAAGCGGCCCAACAGCTTTCTGGCCTTGTCCGACCCGAGCGATGTGGCCCGCGTCGAAGACCGCACCTACATCTGCTCTGAAAGCCAGGAAAATGCCGGTCCGACCAACAACTGG
Organism: Rhodoferax sp.; assembly: GCA_031392945.1. Classification (GTDB taxonomy): domain Bacteria; phylum Pseudomonadota; class Gammaproteobacteria; order Burkholderiales; family Burkholderiaceae_C; genus JANYCG01. The sequence goes on from JANMVT010000176.1 coordinate 2,850, forward strand.
GTTGCGCCCGCTGAAATGCGCGCCACTTTGAGTCCCCTGTTTGATGGCTGCATGAAGGGCCGCACCATGTACGTGGTGCCGTTCTCCATGGGTCCGCTGGGCAGCCCGATTGCCCACCTCGGCGTGGAGTTGTCCGACAGCGCCTATGTTGCGGTCAATATGAAAATCATGACGCGCATGGGCAAATCCGTGTACGACGTGCTGGGCGTGAACGGCAAATTTGTGCCCTGCATCCATACCGTTGGCGCCCCCCTGGCGACCGGTCAAGCGGATGCCAGATGGCCCTGCAACAAGGTCAAATACATCGTTCATTACCCCGAAACCCGCGAAATCTGGAGCTACGGCTCGGGTTACGGCGGCAACGCGCTGCTGGGCAAAAAATGCTTTGCCCTGCGCATCGCCTCCAACATGGGCCGGGATGAAGGCTGGCTGGCCGAACACATGCTGATTTTGGGCGTGACCAACCCCCAAGGTAAAAAATACCACGTCGCAGCAGCCTTCCCCAGCGCCTGCGGCAAAACCAATTTCTCGATGCTGGTGCCCCCGGCCGGTTTTGAAGGCTGGAAAGTCACCACCATTGGCGACGACATTGCCTGGATCAAGCCCGGCGCCGACGGCACTGGCGCGTCACGTTTGTACGCCATCAACCCCGAAGCGGGCTATTTTGGCGTGGCTCCGGGCACCAATATGCTGACCAACCCCAATTGCATGCTCAGCCTGAACAAGGACGTGATTTTCACCAATGTCGCACTGACCGACGATGGCGATGTCTGGTGGGAAGGTCTGGAGCACGACAGCGGCGGCCTGCCGGCTCACCTGATTGATTGGCAGGGCAAAGACTGGACGCCAGCCATCGCAAAGGAAACCGGCGCCAAGGCAGCGCACCCGAATTCGCGCTTTACCGTGGCCGCCACCAACAACCCGGCGCTGGATTCCGCCTGGGATGATCCCAAAGGTGTGGCGATTGACGCCTTTATCTTCGGCGGCCGCCGCTCCACCACGGTGCCGCTGGTGTCACAGGGCCGCAGCTGGGTGGAAGGCGTCTACATGGCGGCGACCATGGGCTCTGAGACCACCGCTGCCATCGCCGGCCAGCAGGGCGTTGTGCGCCGCGACCCGTTCGCCATGATCGCCTTCACTGGCTACAACATGAGCGACTATTTCCAGCATTGGCTCAACGTGGGTGACAAGCTCGCCGCGTCGGGCGCCAAATTGCCCAGCATTTTCTGCACCAACTGGTTCCGCAAAGGTGCGGATGGCAAGTTCGTCTGGCCCGGTTACGGCGAAAACATGCGTGTCTTGAAGTGGATGATTGACCGCATAGAGGGCAGTGCTACCGAAGGGGCCCCTACGGGTCCGAAAGGTGTGGACCAGCCGTTTGGTGTCAGCCCTACTTATGAGGAATTGAACTGGACCGGCTTGAACTTCAGCAAAGACCAGTTCAACACTGTGACCAGCTTCGACAAGGCCGCCTGGACGGCCGAACTCAAACTGCACACTGAGTTGTTTACCCAGCTCAAGCACCATCTGCCTAAAGAGCTGGAGCAAACCCGGCTCAGGCTGGAGCAGCGCCTGGCAGCTTGAATGCCAGCTTCAGCATTCAGCAGCTTGACCGCCAGCCCATGAAAAAAAGCCACCCAGGGGTGGCTTTTTCCATTGCCTGATCAAGGGCCCTAAATCAAGGCAGCCAAATCAGCGCTGCGAAATCACATATAGCGCAAATACTGCTGGCTTGGCGGCACGGCCGCGTCCAGCTTGTAGATTTCGGCTTCTTCAGCACGCAGTTTGGCGCATTGGATTTCGGCCATGATGCGCGGGTCGGCCATGGCGCTTTCCCAATATTGCGCTTCCGAGCGGGCCTGCGCGGCGCGCCCGGACCAGGCTTTCAAAGCGGCCGACAAACCGGTGGCGGCCCGTTTGGCGGTGGGCGCCAGCACAGCCAGCGCGGCGAAGGCAACCACCCACAGCGCCACCCAGGCGGCCATCAGGTGGCCATCGGCCCAGGTGTCGATTAGCTGGTCGGCGACCACGACCATCGCCGCGACCAAAGCGGCCAGCAACATGGTGGCCAGGCTTTTGGTGGTATCAAACTGCTTGCCGAAATGCCGGCCCAAGTCGTCGAAGGCGCTTGCAATGGACTCGGCCCGCACCATGCCGGGGTGCTTGGTGGGGAATTGGGTGTGGACAAAATTGGTCATGGTGGTTTCCCTTTCTAAAATGCCCAGAGCGAATGGTTCCGGAACACGATTGAATATTAGGGTAAATACCCATGTTATTCAACTTTATATTGATTATTACTACTATTCACCATGGTGATTAATTGCGACAATACGGCATGCCCGCCATCAACTTTCGCAGCTTCGACCTCAACCTGTTGCGCGTTTTTGACGAGGTGATGACCGAGCGCAGTCTGACACGCGCTGCGCACAAGTTGGCGCTCACCCAGCCGGCCGTCAGCAATGCCATGCGCCGCCTGCGCGACACGCTGGGCGACGACCTGCTCAAACGCCGGGGCCAGGGGCTGGAGCCCACGGCCAAGGCGATCGAGATCTGGCCCCCGGTGCGCGAGGCCCTGCGCAACCTGCAGGCGTCCCTGTCGCCCAAAGATTTCGCGCCGGACGAAGCCAACACCACCTTCGTGCTGGCCATGGCCGATGCTACCGCCGCCGAGCTGATCCCCGGCCTGGTCGGGGTGATGGACCGCTCGGCCACCGGCGTCTCGGTGCGTGTGGTGCCATTGACCACGCGCGACCCGCGCCGTCTGCTTGAAGAGGGCGGGGCCGATCTGGCGCTGGGGTATTTTCCGGCCGCGCTGGCTGATCTGACGGCGCGCGCCCAGGTTGGCAAGGCGGTGGCGTTTTCCCACCAGCGCCTGTACGACGGCAACTACGTCTGCGTGATGCGCCGCGGGCATCCGCTGGCCAAGGGGCCCTTGACGCTGGCGCGCTTTTGCGCCGCACGCCACATGCTGGTGAGTTTTTCCGGGCGGCCTTTTGGTTTCGTCGACGAGGCCCTGGCCTCGCTCGGGTGCGAGCGGCGCGTTGTGCTCACCGTCAACCAGTTTTTCACGGCGGGGCGGGTGGTGGCGAACTCCAATTTGCTCACCGTGCTGCCACGCCATTTTGTCAAGGTCACCGGCATCGCCGACCAGCTGGTGCTGCGCGAATTGCCGTTTGCCGTGCCCATCGTGCATGTGGACGCGTTGTGGCACCACCGCATCGAAGGCGACCGCGCCCATGAATGGTTGCGCCAAACCATCCACTCCCTGGCGGCCAGCGTGTTCGGCCACTGACCTCGCCTGACCTCGCCTAACCTCGCATTTGCCCAAACATCGTATGCTTTGAGTCCATGCCCCTGCCAATTCCCGTTCGCGTCCCTGCCGCTGCCCATGATCCTGTGCCAGTCGCGCCTGTCCGCATTCAGCTTCTGTCCGACCTGCATCTGGAGGTGCACCCGCACTTTGCGCCTACGCCTGCGCCGGGGGCGGATTTGCTGGTGCTGGCCGGCGATGTCGGCTCCTATCAGGCCAATTCGCAACTCAAGGGCGACGACTTCGGTTTGACGCGGTTTTCGCCCCGGCACGGCTGGCCCACGCCCGTGCTGTACGTGCCGGGCAACCATGAATACGACATGCTGGACTTTGACGCGGCCCACGCGCGCCTGCGCCAGCTGTGCGCGGATTTGGGCATCACCTGGCTGGAGCGCGAGGTCGTCACCCTGCGGGATTTGCCCCACACCCACCCGAATGGCGGCGTGCCAGGGCACAGGCCCGCCGTGCGCTTTGTCGGCACCAGCCTGTGGAGCGACTTTGACGCCCTGGGCCCCACTGAAGACGCCGCCGCCCTGTCCGCCAACGCCCTGGCGCAGCAACTCAAAGCGCGCAGCAAGGCCTTTGGCGCAGCCAACTATTACCTCAAGAAATCCGGCACTACACGCCACGGCGCACCCATGCTGGCCGAGCAGGTGCGCGAGCAAGGCCTGGTCTGCCAAACCTGGCTGCGCGAGGCCCTGGTCCAGCCGTTTGACGGCCTGACCGTAGTCGTCACCCACTTCGCGCCCAGCCTCAAGAGCGCTGACCCGCGTTATGGCCTGACCCCCGGCACGGCCGGCTTTTGCAATGCGCTGGACGATTTGCTGCCGCAGGCCAGGCTCTGGCTGCACGGCCACCTGCACGCGCCCAGCGACTACACCGTGGGCGGCTGCCGCGTGGTGGCCAACCCGCTGGGTTACGCGCGCAAGAACGAGCAGGCCGGGTTCAAGGGGGCGCTGCTGATTTCGGTTTGACGCGAGTGGCTTGATTGGCCCCCAGCGCCAAAATCCCCCATTTTCCAATCAAACGTGTCGATTCCCCTCGCGGCATATACATAGTTAGATTCTATTTATATAGCATTCAGGTTGCCGTCGTCAGGGTTCACCGGATGCGGGCAAGGCGCGCCCAACTCAATACCCCAGGCTCAAATCCACCCGGTGCGCGAGCGGCTCGCCAGCGCGGTAACGCTGCAAATTCTCAAGGAAGCGCTTGGCCGACCGCTGGTACATCTGCGTCTGCGAGCGCCCCGACAAATGCATGGTGATGTGTGCGTTGGGCAACGTCCACAAAACGTGGCCGGCCGGCAGCGGTTCGGGCGTGGTCACGTCCAGAAAAGCGCTGGCGATCTGTTTTTGCCGCAGAGCGCTGACCAGGGCGTCCTGATCGACCACGCTGCCGCGCGCGACATTGATCAGGACCGCGCTGGACTTCATGGCCGCGAGTTCCGCCGCACCGATCATGTGCGCCGTTTCACCCGTGGCCGGCACCGCCAGAATGAGCCAATCGAACTCGCCCAGCCGGCTTCGCCACTGGTCCGGGCCGAGTGTGGGCACGGACAATTCGCCAGGTGGCGCAAGACGTGGCGCCACATTGCGCCGCACCGCCGTCACTTCGACACCAAAGCCCTGGAGCCGCTCGGCCACCCCTTTGCCGATGGCCCCATACCCGAGGATCAAGGCGCGGCTGCCCGCCAGTTCAACCGCACCGGGCGGTGTGTTGAGCCACTCGTGCCGGCCCTGCGCCTGCACCACCTCGCGGTAACCTTTGGCGACGGTCAACATGCCCATCACCACGTATTCGGCGATGGTGATGGCATTGATGCCCGCGCCGTTGGTGACGACCACATCGCGGTCTTTCAAGGTTTGCAGCGGCATGCCGTCCATGCCGGCGTAGATTGAGTTGAGCCACTTCATGTCGGCGGCCAGGGTGATGGCGCGGGCCATTTCGCCTTTGTCATTCATGTCAAACCAGCCGATTTCCGCGCCCGGCGCGATGGCCAGCGCCTCGGTTTTGTTGGCGAACCAGCGCGCCTCCAGCCAGTCGGGCAGCTTGTCCTGCACCAGCGGGCGGATTTGCGCGGTCAGCGCGGCGATGATCCTGTCTTGTGTCTTGGTCGGCATGGTTTTCCTCGGGTTACGTGGCTATGGTAAGTCAAAGATTCAGCTGGTTTGACTTGAATCAATGCAAATCCCAGGGACGCCGATAGACTGTGTTTGAACATCACCTTGGAGGCCCCATGAAAATTCTTCTTGCCGTTGACGGCAGCGACTACACCAAGAAAATGCTGGCTTACCTGACCACACACTCGGAGTTGTTCACGCCGGACAATGATTACACCGTGTTTACCGCGCGCCCGGCCCTGCCGCCGCGCGCCATCTCAGTCGTCGGCAAAAGCGTGGTGGACGGCTACCACCTGGAAGAGTCGGAGAAAGTGCTGGCGCCGGTGACCAAATTTCTGCTGCGCCACGGCATCGACGCCAAAAGCGCCTGGAAGGCCGGCGCTGTCGGCGAGACGATTGCCAAATACGCCCAGGCCAACAAGTTCGACTTGCTGGTGATGGGTTCGCACGGCCATGGCGCCCTGGTCAACCTGGTGATGGGCTCGGTCGCGACCCAGGTGCTGGCGCACTGCCGGGTGCCGGTGCTGCTGGTTCGTTAGTTTGTCAGTTCTGTGTGCTACTTTTTTAGTAGCTATCTACGTATATTCCACGAGGGCTATAGGCCGATTTGACTGGTAAGTTCTGGTCAAATCGGCTTTTTGTTGGGTGCGTTTCAGGGGTGCCCGCAGGCGCCGCCTGAACCCCCGCAACGGCGCTGGCGCTCGCAGTCGCTGGCCCTTATCTTGCGACGCTGCTGAAGCCAGAAGTAAGGTCTCAGTTCGAGAGAATTTCAGCGACCCGAGACCTTGGCCTGAAGACCGGAAGCGGGGCTATCGGCATTCTCTTCCCGGGACACCTTGTTGACATGTTCGCCGTACTAGAGCCTCGCAACGATGGTGGCGATCCAGATGCCTAACCCATTCCGTTCGAGCGGACATGCACAGGCGTGCCGCTCAATTCAAACGTTAAACCGTAGAAGAAATATTGGTTGTTGCCAATACGTTTTGTATATACAATTGGCGCATGGAGTTCACTTGGTCAGAAACGAAACGGGCAGCCAACATCAAAGCGCATGGCCTTGACTTCGTGGATGCCACAAGCGTTTTTGAAGGCGTGACGTTCACTTTCGAAGATGACCGCCTCTCCTACGGTGAGCAACGCTTCGTTACGCTGGGCTTTCTCGCTGGCATTACTGTTTCAGTCGTACATACGGAGAATGAACATGAAATCCGCATCATCTCGTTCCGAAAAGCAACCAGGCGCGAGTCGCAAATCTACTTCGATGAAATCAAAAACTGATTGGACTCGCCTGAAGTCCGGCGCTGGCGACATCAAACCGACGCCTGAACACGCTGAGGCTGACGTCAAGCACATCGTTCGCGGCCTGGTTCGCAAAGGCTTGAAGCCCATGCCTTCAAAGGCATCCATTTCGCTGCGGGTGGATCAAGATGTGCTCGAATGGTTCAAGGGGCAAGGTACAGGCTATCAGACGCGCATCAATACAGTTCTGCGGGCGTTCCGTGACGCTTCGGTTTAACAGGTTACTCTCACGGACACGCAGTCGCAGAAGGCCGCTGTGCGGCGCTTGCTGCGTGCCGGACAGCGCCAACGTTGAACTAAACCGCTGACGCGGTGGCTGGTTGCGAGACCAGCCCGTCGTGTCCGATGGTTGCACATTCATCGTTTCACCCTTGGGGGACTTTTCCCGGTTGGCAAACCTCAGGCGTTGGTTTGTTGCCGCCAATGACTGTCAGCTGCACCTCTGGTTGCACCGTTTCGGTATTGGCAGTCCAAAAGTTCAACCCGCATCAGCGCCTTTTTAAGGAGTTCTTAGCGCAATTGCAGTGCTTGAAATCGGGTTTGGAACGGCCAGGCGGGGGTCACGTTTTTACCAAGTCCGCACACCGTTCCTTCAGGGTGGCGCTTCAGTCCAACAAGGTTTATCCGCCGCGTTTGAGGTCAGGGCTCTTGACAACTGGCGCGGCGCGGCGGATAAACGCTATTCGTTAGGTGGCACGCCGGTCGCGGGCCGAGCTTCGAAGTGAGAAATCGCCTGATGTCCATGTCTGCTTTCGACCCAAAGCGGCCCGGATGACGACGAGAAACCATGAAGGGAAGGTTGGAATGAGCGCGCAGCGACGAGTGTCGGGAACTGCCGTGCAGCGAATCATTGCCGTCCTGGGCTCGGCGGTTTTCTTCGTGATCGCCCCATGTACGCTGGCGGCGCTTATTCCATGGTCGATCACGAGTTGGCAACTCCAGCCGCCGTTCCTTGGTCTGGAGCTGACGCGCGGCCCCGGCGCGATAATGATTCTCGCAGGCGTGCCTGTGCTCGTTGACGCATTTGCGCGTTTCGCGCTGCAGGGTCTCGGCACCCCCGCGCCCATCGCGCCGCCCCGGAATCTCGTGGTAACCGGTCTCTACCGTTATGTGCGTAATCCAATATTCGTCGCGGTCGTAGCCATCATCCTGGGTCAAGCGGTGCTGATGGGCGATTGGCGCCTCATCGTCTACGGCGCGCTGTTGTGGCTCGCCTTCCACGTCCAGGTAGTG
>JANMVT010000187.1:0-6694 GCA_031392945.1 Rhodoferax sp.
CTGCTCGACGACGAGATGTTCGCCGACTGGCAGCAGCTTCGGCCGGAAGCCGAGCGCACGCTCGCCGCCAAGCCGTCCGTCCAGGGCGCCGAGAACCTCCAGCCGCGCGCGAGCGCCGCCTTCCAGCGCGCGCTCGACAGCGCGGAGCAGGAGGCGCAGAAGCTGGAGGACGAGTACGTCTCGATGGAGAGCCTCTTCCTCGCGCTCGAGCCCGCGCCGCGGAACGAGATCCTCGCGTGGATCGAGAAGACGCGCGGGGGCCGCCGGGTCACCTCACAGGACCCGGAGGGCACCTACCAGGCCCTCTCGAAGTTCGGCCGCGACCTGAACGAGCTCGCCGAGAGCGGCAAGCTCGACCCGGTGATCGGCCGCGACGAGGAGATCCGCCGGGTGATCCAGGTGCTCTCGCGCCGCACGAAGAACAACCCCGTCCTGATCGGCGAGCCGGGCGTCGGCAAGACGGCGATCGTCGAGGGCCTCGCCCAGCGGATCGTTGCGGGCGACGTTCCCGAGGGCCTGAAGGGCAAGCGCGTCTGGTCGCTCGACATCGGCTCGCTGCTCGCCGGCGCGAAGTACCGGGGCGAGTTCGAAGAACGTCTCAAGGCCGTCCTGAAGGATCTGGCACGAGACGAAGGACGCACGATCGTCTTCATCGACGAACTGCACACCATGGTGGGAGCCGGCAAGGCCGAAGGCGCCATGGACGCAGGCAACATGCTCAAACCCGCACTGGCACGTGGCGAACTGCATTGCGTAGGTGCCACCACGCTGGACGAATACCGCAAGTACATCGAGAAAGACGCCGCGCTGGAGCGCCGCTTCCAGAAAATTCTGGTCGGTGAACCCTCGGTCGAGGCCACCATTGCCATCCTGCGCGGCCTGCAGGCGCGGTATGAAACCCACCATGGCGTGCAGATCACGGATCCAGCCATCGTCGCCGCGGCCGAGCTGAGCCACCGCTACATCACCGACCGTTTTTTGCCTGACAAGGCGATAGACCTGATTGACGAGGCCGCTTCCAAAATCAAGATCGAGCTTGATTCCAAGCCCGAAGTCATGGACAAGCTTGACCGCCGCCTGATCCAGTTGCAGATCGAACGCGAAGCGGTCAAGCGCGAAAAAGACGAGGCCTCGCAGAAACGCTTTGGTTTGATCAACGACGAGATCAAGAGCCTGCAAAAGGAAATAGCCGACCTGGATGAAATCTGGAAGGCCGAAAAAGCCCAGGCGCAAGGCAGCAAAACCATCATGGAAGAGATTGAGAAAGTCCGCTTCCAGATTGAAGACCTGTCGCGCAAGGGCGATTTCAACAAGGCCGGCGAGTTGCAATACGGCAAGCTGCCGGGCCTGGAAAAACAATTGAAAGAGGCCCAAACCGCTGAAGCCGGAAAAGCCAAAAATGCCAAAGACGGCGGGCGCCCGCAGTTGCTTCGCACCATGGTCGGCGCCGAAGAAATCGCCGAGGTGGTGAGCCGGGCCACTGGCATTCCCGTGGCCAAGATGCTGCAGGGCGAGCGCGACAAGCTCTTGCAGATGGCCGCCAAATTGCACCAGCGCGTGGTGGGGCAAAACGAGGCGATTGAAGCCGTGTCCAACGCCATATTGCGGTCGCGCGCGGGTTTGTCCGACCCGAACCGGCCGACGGGCTCATTCCTCTTCCTCGGCCCTACGGGTGTCGGCAAAACTGAGTTGTGCAAGGCGCTGGCGGCTTTTCTGTTCGACGCCGAAGACCACTTGATCCGCATCGACATGAGCGAGTTCATGGAGAAACACTCGGTCGCCCGTCTCATCGGCGCGCCACCGGGCTACGTGGGTTACGAGGAGGGCGGTTACCTGACCGAAGCCGTGCGCCGCAAACCCTACAGCGTGCTGCTGCTCGACGAGGTTGAAAAAGCCCACCCCGACGTGTTCAACGTGCTGTTGCAAGTGCTGGACGATGGCCGCCTGACCGATGGCCAGGGCCGCACTGTGGACTTCAAGAACACCGTGATCGTGATGACCAGCAACATCGGCTCGCAGATGATCCAGGCCATGGTCGGCAAGCCCTATGAAGACGTGAAAGACGCCGTCATGGACGAGTTGAAGAACCACTTCCGCCCCGAGTTTTTGAACCGGATCGACGAGACCGTGGTGTTCCACAGCCTGGATGCCAAACACATCGAGGCCATTGCCGGCATCCAGATCAAGGTGCTCGAAGCGCGCTTGGCCAAGATGGACTTGACACTCGAAGTCTCAAAGGCGGCGTTGAAAGAACTTGCCAAGGTTGGTTTTGACCCGGTGTTTGGCGCGCGGCCGCTGAAGCGGGCCATCCAGCAGCGCATCGAGAACCCGTTGTCCAAATTGCTGCTGGAGGGAAAGTTCCTGCCTAAATCCACCATTCCGGTCGATGTGGACCCGATCCGCGCACCCGGGGAGTTCAGCTTTGCAAGGGTGGTGCATCGACAATGAAACGCAGATCGTTTGACCTCTAAAGCGGCATGGTCAGGCGGGCAATCAGGGCACCGTCCTACATCGCGCGACCCGCACCCCGCTTATGCTTTTGGGAGAGGATCGATTGGCTTTTTAAGGGAACTTATATGAAGCTGCTTCAAAACCTGAAACTCGCGCTGGGCATTCTTGCCGTGGCGGGCCTCGCGGCCTGTGGTGGCGGTGGCGGTGGTGGGGGCAATAGCAGTGCTGACAGCGGCACATTGCGGCTTGCCATGACCGATGCGCCGAGTTGCGGCTATGACGCCGTCAACGTGACCGTCGTGAAGGTACGCGTGCACCAGAGCAGCAGCGCGGGCGACAACGACAGTGGCTGGTCGGAAATCGTGCTCAATCCGGCCCGGCGCCTGAACCTGCTGAACCTGACCAACGGCGTGCTGGACGAACTCGGCCAGACGCCCTTGCCAACCGGCAAATACACCCAGCTACGGCTGGTTCTGGCAGACAACGGCGGTGCCACACCTTTCGCCAACTCGGTCATTCCCACCGGCGGCGCTGAAGTGGCCCTCAAGACACCAAGCGGCCAGCAATCCGGCGTCAAGGCCAATATCAACATCGACATTGCTGCCAACAAGATGGCTGATTTTGTGCTCGACTTCGACGCCTGCAAATCGGTGGTCGCCGCCGGCGGCTCAGGCAAATATCTGCTCAAGCCCGTGGTGGCCGTAATTCCGCGCTATGTCTCTGGAGTTGCCGGCTTCGTGGGCCTTGCCACGCTGGCCAATGGCAACACCAACCTGTCATTGCAACAGGCGGGCGTGGTCATCAAGGCCACCGCACCCGACAACACCGGCAGGTTTGTGCTCCAGCCCGTCGCACCTGGCGCCTACACCCTGGTTATGACGGCCCCTGGGCGCACCACAATGGTTGTCACCAATGTGGCGGTCAGCGCAGACACCGTGACTTCGGTCAACGCATCCGGCACAGCGCTCAATTCGCCGGTGTCCCTGAGCGGAACGGCGACCGGCACCGCCCCGGCCGATACCCTGGTTCGTGCGCTGCAGCCGCTGACAGGGGGCAGCACCATCGAAGTTGCGGGCCGGTTTGTGGACAGCACCACGGGCGTCTACAGCTACCCGTTGGTCGTCAATGCCCCGCTGGTGGCGCCTTATGTGCCGATCCCTGGCCTGCTGGTGTTTATAGCCGATGCCGCAGTGGCCGGCAAATACACGCTCAAGGCCGGCCTGACCGGATTTGCCGACAAGGCCAGCGTGCTGCCCACCCTGGTGGCGAGCGGCACGATCACGACCAATTTCCTGTTTCCTTAAAAGTTGGAGCCGCTCCGGGTGGGCCACCGGAGCAATCTCCTGACTTCTGCTCCCCGGTAGCACCGGGTTACAACGTGGGGTGTTGTGCGGGGCCTCCAGTTGCGGGACAATCAACGTATTGTTTTCCACTGGATCTATGCCTTGAACAAATCTTCTGTTTCCCGTCTGATGGCGTTGGGCCTTTGCGCCGCAGCCGTCGCCATGAGTTCCGCCGCAGCACTTGCCCAGACCGTCGCTCCTGTGGCCACCCATCCGTTTGCACAGTCCAAGCCGGTTGCCGGGCGTTACATCGTGGTGTTCAAGCACAGCGTGAGCAACCCCGCCGCCGAGGCCGCGAATGTGATGCGGGGACTCGGCGGGCAGGTGATCCACACCTATTCAAGCGCGCTCAAGGGCTTTGCGGCCACCCTGCCGGACGCCGCCTTGCAAGGCCTGCGCAACAACCCCAATGTGGACTACATCGAGCAGGACCGGACGGTGGCGCTCAACCAGGTCTCGCCAGAGAATTCGGCCACATGGGGGCTGGACCGCATCGATCAGGCCGACCGGCCCCTTAACAGCCAGTATTACTTCAACTACACGGGCGCAGGCGTCAACGCCTTCATCATCGACACTGGCATCCGGGCTGACCATGCCGAGTTCACCGGCCGTGTGCTGGCCGGTTACAACGCGGTGGCGGACACCAATGGCACCAACGATTGCAATGGTCATGGCACGCACGTCTCCGGCACGGTGGGGGGCACCACCTGGGGTGTCGCCAAGGGGGTTTCGCTGATTCCCGTGCGCGTGCTTGATTGCACCGGCTCCGGCTCCTACAGCGGTGTGATTGCCGGCATCGACTGGGTGGCCGCCAGCAGCCTGCGGCCTGCCGTGGCCAATATGTCCCTGGGGGGCGGCGCATCCGCTTCCCTGAACGCCGCCGTGGCGGGCGCCGTGGGCAAGGGTGTCACCATGGTGGTGGCGGCCGGCAACAGCAATGTCGACGCTTGCAGCTCCTCGCCGGCCGGAGAACCCAGCGCCATCACGGTGGGCGCCACCGACAGCGGCGACGTCCGCGCCACGTATTCCAACTACGGTTCCTGCGTGGACATTTTTGCGCCAGGCAGCAGCATCACTTCGGCCTGGAACAGCAGTTCGACCGCCACCAACACCATCAGCGGCACCTCGATGGCATCGCCCCACGTCACTGGGGTCGCCGCCCTGGCGCTGGCGGCAAACCCGGCGGCATCGCCTGCAGCGGTGGCTACATTCCTGAGCGCCAACGCCACAGCGAACCGGCTCAGTTCCCTTGGAACCGGTTCACCCAACCTGCTGGTGTATTCGCTGGCGGGTGGCGTGCCGACAGCACCGCCGAACCAATCCGTTGCGGTCAAATCCCTCGCTGGAAAATCCACCAAGAACGGTGCCAACTGGCGTGCCGATGTCAACGTGACGATTTACGACTGGACGACTGCCGCAGTCGTGGCCAATGCTACCGTCACGGGCAGCTTCTCGCCCGGCGGCAGTGCCAGCTGCGTCACCTCCAGCACCGGCAGTTGCACCCTGAGCAGCGCTGTGATTAGTCGGCTCACCGGTTCGACGACCATGACGGTGGGGACTGTGTCGGGCACCAGCCTGACCTACGATTCGAGTAAGAACGCAGCAGCCCAAATCACGGTCGTGAAGCCCTGAATTTGTACGGTGGACGGGCGTCCAGCTTTGCAGGGGTAGCGCATTGAGGTTGGGTGTTTTGGGGACAGTTGACGTATACTATTCGGATAGTTGTACGTCGTCTTAATTCTCAGAAGCAGAAACCTTATGACCCATCCCAGCAAGCTCACTTTGCGTCTTGATTCTGGTCTGATTGAAAGCGCCAAGGCCTTTGCGCAAGAGCACCAGCGTTCGTTGTCGCAGCTTGTTGCTGACTACTTCGCGCGGCTTGGGGCGCAGTCAGTGTCGACCGCTTCAACCAAAGCCAAGGCATTGAGTCCAATAACCGCCTCTCTGGCTGGATCATGGGCTGTCAAGAAGCCTGCTGAATTGAGTCCCGTCACAAACAGCCTGCGCGGGGTGCTGAAAGCCAAATCAGCGTCCAAAATCAATGCCAAACACCAGCGCAGTGCCGACCCTGACAAAGCGGCGTATCACAAGCACCTTGAAGAGAAATACCTGTGAGAGTCTTGTTCGACACCAATGTGTTGATGGATGTTTTGCTTGACCGCAAGCCGTTTGCCGACGAGTCTGCCCAGGTGATGGATCAGGTGGTGCGCAGCGCGGTGACAGGCCTGATTTGCGCGTCCACGGTGACGACCGTCTTCTACCTGTCCAGCATGGAAGCGGGGAAAAAGGAGGCCATGGTGCAAATTCGAAGTTTGCTCGGTTTGTATGAAGTTGCGCCCGTCAACCGCGCAGTCCTGGACGCTGCGCTGGCCAGCAAATCACCTGACTTCGAAGACGCAGTTTTGGCCGAAGCCGCCCATCAAGCCGGCGCGCAGGCCATCATCACCCGCAACCTGAAAGACTTTGCCCACAGCCCCGTGCGGGCCTACACGCCCCGGCAGTGGCTTGCGATGGGTGCGGTTTAGTCGAGTCTGGTTCAACCATCCCAATCAAGCCCGCAGCAGCACACCCTCACGCCGCGCGCGGCCCAGGGCTTCCAGGGTGTCGAGGATGCGGGGCAGCCCTTTTTTCCAGCCGCCTTTGCCCTTGAAGCTGGCCTCGATGGCGGTGAAGGGCAGGGCGGCGGGTCAGGGTTGAATGGCGGTTGTTGCCGTTTCCTGCGGCAAATTGAGAGCCAAATCGGCCTGTAGCCCTCGTGAAATAATCGTAGTTAGCTCTTTTTTTTATAGTGACCCATGCGCCGCCGGGTTCTGGAACTCGGGCCGCAGCCAGCGCACCGGGCCGGTTTTCTCTTCGATGGCCCGCTTCAGGTTGAGCGCCACCAGCCGGATCAGCAGCTC
>JANMVT010000030.1:0-1769 GCA_031392945.1 Rhodoferax sp.
GGAGATCGGCGCGGTCAGGCCATAACCATCGACCACACGGTCGGGCACGATGTAGCCCACGTTTTTGGCGCCCAGCAGGCGCAGGCCACGCAGGGCCACGGCGCAGGCGGTCGCGCCATCGCAGTCATAGTCCGCCACGACGCAGATTTTCTTGTTGGCCCCGATGGCGTCGGCCAGCAGCACGGCGGCGGCCTGCGTCCCCTTTAGGGAAGACGGGGGCAGCAGCAAGGCCAGGCCGTCGTCCAGTTCGGCTTTGCCGGTGACGCCCCGCGCCGCGTACAGGCGTGCCAGCAACGGGTGGATGCCGCCCTGCTCCAGTGCCCAGGCGGCGCGGGGAGGCACTTCGCGGACTACTATTTTCATAGCTTCTTAATCAATGTGGACGAGGGCAAACGGCCTAAAATACCATCTAACTGCCGCTTGAGCAGGGCCACGGCACCCTTTTCACCTGTCCGGAATGTCTGGGCGGACTTTTCGCCGCACAGGGTCAAGGTCACGGCCTGACCTGCCTGGCTCGCTGCCAGCAGGTCTTTGCATTCGCCGGTATCAATGCGGGTCCAGGCAGCGGCCCAGGCATTCCAGTCTTCGATGATGGCGGCGTCGCGCAGGTCGTTGGGCACGATCACCGCTGGAGGGGTTGCGCTGTGGGTATGCGCGAGGGATATCTGGGGCGCTGACATCGATCCCGTGCCACTGACCCAGAAGGAGTTGATGGCCAGCAAGCCACCGTCTGCGCGCGCATCGGTCAGCGGGTGGGTGTAGAGCAGCATCTGCATTTCCTGCTGCAAGCGGCGCAGGGTTTTGGCCGCGTTGCCTTTGGGGATCCAGTCGTCCACCCTTGTGCCGACCACGCGGTAGGGCGATGCCGTGCTCAAGCCTGCAAACACCTCGCCACGCGCCAGCCAGCGCGTCGGTGTGGCATACACCAGCGTGATGCCGTCGTCGGCAAAATACGCCTGCATGGCCGCCAGCAGCGCACGCGATTCATCTTCCATCAAGCCCAGGGCGCGGGGGTGGATCATGGTGATGTGGCCGGTCTGCACGGCCCAATGGCAAGGCGTGATCACGGCCCATGCCTCATCCGCTGCCACGGGATGGCCGGCCTGCGCCGCGTGCCACGCCCCCCAGGGCAATTGTCCATCTGGCGTGACGCCAGGCGCGCTGATGCCATAAGCCGCAGCCAACGTGCGCTCATGCGGTGGCGTCAGGGTCGTTTCATCGGCGCTGTCGGTCGAAGCAGGTGTCATTTGGCCCAGCAATTTGTCCAGATTGGGTAATTTCAGGGTGGCAAGCGCGTGCTGGCAGGCCGCAGACAGGCTGGAGGCAAACGGAATCAGGAGGTGCATAAGGGGATTGTCAGGAGGTGCATAAGGGGATTGTCGGGGAACGCGGCACCCGCTTGGCGAATGTTGAACCCTTGCCGCGTATTTCAAACCCCGTCGGTAGTGGACAATCTGCCCGATGCAACTTCCCTATGAACTTCTGCTCGGGCTGCGCTACACACGCGCCAGCCGGGGCACGCGGCGCAACGGTTTTATCTCGTTCATCTCGGGCGTGTCGATGCTGGGCATCGCGTTGGGTGTGGCGGCGCTGATCATCGTGCTCAGCGTGATGAACGGTTTTCAAAAAGAGGTCACCAACCGGATGCTGAGCGTGATCTCCCACGTTGAAGTCTTTTCGTCCGATGGTGCGGCCCTGCCCGACGTGGCGCTGACGCTCAAACAGGCCAGGGCCAATACCCAGGTCATCGGCGCCGCACCCTTCATTGG
>JANMVT010000035.1:0-34545 GCA_031392945.1 Rhodoferax sp.
CCGACTGTGACTCAAGGCCCATCGATTGACACCCTCATCACCCAACGCGCCGCCGCCAAAGCCGCCAAAAATTTCGCCGAAGCCGACCGCATCCGCAAGCAGCTTCTGGAAAGTGGTATTGTGTTGAAAGACACACCCAGCGGCACCACCTGGGAGTCACAATGACCAAAAAAACAGGCGAATCGGCCTCCAGCCCCCGGATAAAAAGCGATGTCAGCTACTAAAACAATAGTAAAGTCGGAGTCGCCGGAAGTCTTGACGCCCCACTACTGGGACGATGCCTGCAAACACCTGGTCAAAAAAGACCGGGTCATGAAGCGCCTGATCCCCCAATTCGGCGACGCCTGCCTGACCACGCGCGGCGACGCCTTCACCACGCTGGCCAGAAGCATTGTGGGCCAGCAGATATCGGTCAAGGCCGCGCAAACCGTGTGGGACCGCTTTGCCCTGCTGCCGCGCAAAATGACTTCGGCCAATGTGCTCAAGCTCAAGGTGGACGACATGCGTGCGGCCGGCCTGAGCGCGCGCAAGGTCGAGTACCTGGTCGATCTGGCCCTGCACTTTGACAGCGGCGCGCTGCACGTCAAAGACTGGCAGACCATGGACGATGACGCCATCATCGCCGAGCTGATCGCCATCCGCGGCATCGGGCGCTGGACGGCCGAGATGTTCCTTATCTTCCACATGATGCGCCCCAACGTGCTGCCGCTCGACGACGTTGGCCTGATCAACGGCATCAGCAAAAGCTATTTTTCGGGCGAGGCAGTGAGCCGCAGCGACGCCCGCGAGGTGGCCGCCGCCTGGGCGCCGTACTGCAGCGTCGCAACTTGGTATATTTGGCGCTCGTTGGATCCCCTGCCGGTGGAATACTGACACCTGTCGCTGAAGAGGAGTAAACCTTGGCTAAAAAAGCATTTCTTGATTTCGAGCAGCCGATTGCCGATCTCGAAAACAAAATTGAAGAGTTGCGTTATGTGCAGACCGAATCGGCCGTGGACATCTCGGCCGAGATCGACCAGCTGTCCAAAAAGAGCCAGCAGCTCACCAAAGACATCTACAGCGACCTCACGCCCTGGCAGATCACCAAGATCGCGCGGCACGCCGAGCGCCCCTACACGCTGGACTATGTCAATGAAATCTTCACCCATTTCGTTGAGCTGCACGGCGACCGGCACTTCGCTGACGACCTGAGCATCGTGGGCGGCCTGGCACGCTTCAACGGCACGCCCTGCATGATGCTGGGCCAGCAAAAAGGGCGCGACACCAAAGAGCGCGGCCTGCGCAACTTCGGCATGTGCAAACCCGAGGGTTACCGCAAGGCCCTGCGCCTGATGAAAACGGCCGAAAAGTTCAAGCTGCCGGTGTTCACCTTTGTCGACACGCCCGGCGCCTACCCCGGCATCGACGCCGAGGAGCGCGGCCAGTCCGAGGCCATCGGGCGCAACATCTTCGAGATGGCGCAACTTGAGGTGCCCATCATCACCACCATCATCGGCGAGGGCGGCTCTGGTGGCGCGCTGGCCATTTCAGTGGCGGACCAGGTCTTGATGTTGCAGTATTCGGTTTACTCTGTCATCAGCCCTGAAGGCTGCGCGTCCATCCTCTGGAAGACCTCGGACAAAGCCAAAGACGCGGCCGAGGCCCTGGGCATCACCGCGCACCGCCTCAAGGCCATGGGTGTGATCGACAAGATCGTGAGTGAACCCGTGGGCGGCGCGCACCGCGACCACAAACAAATGGCGGCTTTCCTGAAGCGCGCCCTGACCGAGGCCTACCGCCAGGTCAGCGACTTCAAGGTCAAAGAGCTGCTGGACCGCCGCTACGAGCGCCTGCAAAGTTACGGGCGTTATACCGACACCAAGGTTGACATCAAGCCCGAGCCCAAGGCGGACCGCCGCTCGGTTCCGCGCGTCGCCAGCAAATAAGGCGGTGTGTGGTGGGCCAGTCGCTGCCCGACGCCATGGCCGCTTTCTCCCCCGAGCTGCCACTGGCCGTTGCCTACAGCGGGGGCGCCGATTCCACCGCTTTGCTGCTGGCCAGTGCCCGCAAGTGGCCGGGGCAAGTCAGCGCGATCCACGTCCACCACGGTTTGCAGGCAGCGGCCGATGATTTTCAGCGCCATTGCGAGGACTTTTGCGCCAGCTTGAACGTGCCCCTGGTGGTCAAAAAGGTCGATGCCCGGCACGCGGCGGGCCAAAGCCCCGAAGCCGCCGCCCGCGCCGCCCGTTACCAGGCTTTTAGCGATGTAGCCCTAGTGGAATATACACAGTTAGATATTAAAACAATAGCATTGGCGCAACATGCCGATGACCAGGTCGAGACCCTTTTGATCGCGCTTGGCCGTGGCGGCGGCCTGGCCGGCCTGGCCGCCATGCCCGCGCAATGGCAGCGCGACGGCATCCGTTTCCAGCGCCCGCTTTTGGGCGTGAGCGCAGACCATATCCGCGCATGGCTTGCCTCACAGGCGTGCGGCTTCATTGAAGACCCGACCAACTCCGATCAACAATTCACCCGCAACCGCATTCGCGCCCAACTGCTTCCGGCGCTGCAAGCCGTGTTTCCGCATTTCCGCGACACCTTCGCCCGCAGTGCCGCCCATGCCGCCCAGGCGCAGGCGCTGCTGGCTGAAATTGCCGCTGAAGATTTGGCCAACGTTTGCCCTGGCGGTGAGAATGTCGCTGCAAATGTCGTATTGCAAGACCTGAGCCGATTCAGCCGCCCCAGACAGGCCAACCTTTTGCGCCATTGGTTAAAAACCCGTCACAAAACCACGCCCAGCGCCGCGCAACTGCAAGAATTGCTCGACCAGGTGGCCGCCTGCACCACACGCGGCCATCAGATCAGCCTGAAGATCGGCGCCGGTTTTATCAGGCGCGAAGGCAAAGCTTTGGCTTGGTACAATCCCTAGCCTTTGAGCGCCGCTTGAGGCCGGCAGCAGCCCAGCCTGTTTGCCTTTTTCACCTGAATTCCCAATCATTCCAATGGCATTGATCGTTCACAAATACGGCGGCACGTCGATGGGCTCGACCGAGCGCATCCGCAACGTCGCCAAACGCGTCGCCAAATGGGCCCGCGCCGGCCACCAGATGGTGGTCGTGCCCAGCGCCATGAGCGGCGAGACCAACCGCCTGCTGGGCCTGGCCAAAGAGCTGGCACCGGCCAAATCGACCGATGCCTACAGCCGCGAGCTCGACATGCTGGCCTCCACCGGCGAGCAGGCCAGCAGCGCCTTGCTGGCCATCGCGCTGCAGGCCGAAGGCATGGAGTCCGTCAGTTACGCCGGCTGGCAAGTGCCCATCCGAACCAACAGCGCCTACACCAAGGCCCGCATCGAGTCGATTGACGATGTCAAAGTCCGGGCCGACCTGGCTGCCGGCCGCGTCGTCATTGTCACTGGCTTCCAGGGCATGGACGAGGCCGGCAACATCACCACCCTGGGCCGTGGCGGCTCCGACACCTCGGCCGTGGCCGTGGCCGCCGCCATGAAGGCACAGGAATGCCTGATCTACACCGACGTGGACGGCGTCTACACCACCGACCCGCGCGTCGTGCCCGAGGCTCGGCGCCTGCACACCATCAGCTTTGAAGAGATGCTGGAGATGGCCTCGATGGGCTCCAAAGTGCTGCAAATCCGCTCGGTCGAATTTGCCGGCAAATACCGGGTGCCGCTTCGCGTGTTGAGCAGCTTCACCCCCTGGGACATAGACATCAACGAAGAAGCCGCCTCCGGCACCCTGATTTCATTTGAGGAAGACATCCACATGGAACAAGCCATTGTTTCCGGCATCGCATTCAACCGCGACGAAGCCAAAATCTCCATCCTCGCCGTGCCCGACAAGCCCGGCATCGCCTACCAGATCCTCGGCGCCGTGGCCGACGCCAACATCGAAGTCGATGTGATCATCCAGAACATCAGCAAAGACGGCAAGACTGACTTCAGCTTCACCGTCAACCGCAGCGATTTCGCCAAGACGGTCGATCTGCTCAAAACCAGCGTCATGCCCAGCCTGGGCGCTGCCGAAATTCTGGGCGACACCAAAATCTGCAAAGTGTCGATTGTCGGCATCGGCATGCGCAGCCACGTCGGCGTGGCCAGCAAAATGTTCCGCTGCCTGAGCGAAGAGGGCATCAACATCCAGATGATTTCCACCAGCGAAATCAAGACCTCGGTGGTGATCGACGAAAAATACATGGAGCTCGCCGTGCGGGCCCTGCACAAGGCCTTTGACCTGGACCAGCCGCCATCTGCCTGAGTCGCGCGTGGCCCGGCGGCAAACGCCCGCCAAGTCGTGAGATAATGCCTCCTGATTTCAGGAAACGTGACCGAGTGGCCGAAGGTGCTCCCCTGCTAAGGGAGTATGGGGTGTAGAGCCCCATCGAGGGTTCGAATCCCTCCGTTTCCGCCAAGCTATAGCCACACCAGCGTGGCGCAAAAAGGCCCCTCGCGGGGCCTTTTTTATTGGGGTCTTTGCATCATTCAAAACTTACCGGTGCGTCACCTCATGCAACTCCGACAGTTGCATCAGGGCGGTCAGCACTTCGGACTTGAACCCGACCCTGGCCTTGCCCACGCCGTCGCCGCCGCTCATGATCAGTTTTTGCAGGTATTCGGTGCAATCGCGGTGGCCCCAGAACACATTGATGGCTTTGGCGATGCGTTCGTGGTGGCGCGTGATGATGACCATCTCCCGGTCGATCCTCGCCTGGCGGGGAATCTCGTGCAAACCCATGGGCCGCGTGGCCACGTCTTCTTCGTGGTCGTTGAGCACGGGGAATCCAACAGGGCTTTTGTTTTGTTTCACGGCTTGCGGTTTCGGGTTGGCCGACAATGTTTCATCAATATTTTAGTTCACCATGACCAGTTTGCCCATCACCCCGCGTGAACCCATGCGGGCGTAGGCGGCTTTGAGATCGGCCATGGGCATGGTTTTGTCGATCACCGGTTTGATCTTGCCCTGGGCGTACCACTTGCCCAGCTCGGCCATCATGGCGGCATTGGCCAGTGGCTCGCGGCGTGAATAGTCGCCCCAGAACACGCCGACGATCGACGCGCCTTTGAGCAGGGTCAGGTTCAGGGGCAGCGCGGGGATCGGCCCCGCTGCAAAACCCACCACCAGGTAGCGCCCGCGCCAGGCGATGGAGCGAAACGCCGGTTCGGCGAAATCGCCGCCCACCGGGTCATAAACCACGTCGGCGCCTTTGCCGTCAGTCAACGC
This sequence comes from Rhodoferax sp., assembly GCA_031392945.1. Lineage (GTDB taxonomy): Bacteria > Pseudomonadota > Gammaproteobacteria > Burkholderiales > Burkholderiaceae_C > JANYCG01. The sequence continues at coordinate 5,217 of JANMVT010000035.1, forward strand.
CTTGATCGCATCGCGCAGATTTTCTTTGCTGTAGTTGATGGTCTCATCGGCGCCGATGGATTTGCACAGGGCGCATTTCTCGTCGGTGGAAACGGCGGCGATCACACGCGCGCCAACCGCTTTGGCGATCTGGATGGCCGCCGTGCCCACACCCCCGGCTGCGCCCAGCACCAGCACGGTTTCTCCGGCCTTGAGTTGGCCGCGGTCGACCAGGGCGTGGTGCGAGGTGGCGTAAATCATGATGAAGGCGGCAGCATCCACGAAACCAAGGCCCGGCGGCAAGGGCATGCAGCGGTCGGCCGGCGCCAGGGTGTGGGTGCCAAACCCGCCGGTTCCGGACAGGCAGGCCACGCTTTGCCCCAGTTTGAGATGCGTGACACCTTCACCCACCGCCGCGACTGTCCCCGCGTATTCCGAGCCCGGCACAAAGGGCAGCTTGGGCTTGAACTGGTATTTGTTCTGCACAATCAGAATGTCGGGAAAATTCAGGCTGGCCGCCTTGATTTCGACCAACACCTCGCCTTGGCCCGGCGCGGGGGTCGGCAGCTCTTTCCAGGTCAGGGCGTCGATGCCCACAGGGTTTTCACATAGCCAGGCGTGCATCAGAAATCTCCAAATAGCGTGATTGATCCAGCTTCCATCATAGGGGCATCCTACAATCAAATACAACCTGCCTTGACCATGAAAATACTTATCTCCAACGACGACGGCTACCAGGCTCCCGGCATCGTCGCCCTGTACGAGGCCCTGAAAGACATCGCCGAGGTCGAGGTGGTGGCCCCCGAGCTCAACAACAGCGCCAAATCCAACGCCTTGACCCTGCATTCGCCCCTGCATGTGAGCCGCGCAGCCAACGGGTTCAGGTATGTCAACGGCACGCCGGCCGACTGTGTGCACATTGCCCTGACCGGGCTCCTGGGCTACCGGCCGGACCTCGTGGTCTCGGGCATCAACAACGGCGCCAACATGGGCGACGACACGATCTATTCCGGCACCGTCGGCGCGGCCATGGAAGGTTACCTGTTCGGCGTGCCGGCCATCGCGTTCTCCCAGGTGGACAAAGGTTGGCAGCATATTGACGCCGCCGCGCAAAAGGCGCGCGAACTGGTGTTGCAAATGGCGCGGCAAAACCTGGTGGGTGCCAAGCCCTGGCTGCTCAACATCAACATCCCCAATCTGCCGCTGGCCGACATCCGGCCAATGAAGGTCTGCCGCCTGGGCAAGCGCCACGCGGCCGAGGCCGTCATCACCCAGCAAAGCCCGCGTGGCGAAACCATGTACTGGATCGGCGGCGCCGGGCCGGCCAAGGACGATGCCGACGGCACCGATTTCCATGCCACCGCGCAAGGCCACATGGCGCTGACGCCGCTCAAAACCGACTTGACCGAGCACGACCACCTGAGTTACTGGGCCCAGACAGCGGCCAGGCTGGACAGGCCATGAAGCCGCGCCCGAGCTTTCCGGCCCGGTTTGACGCGTCACCCGGACATGCGGTGCCCAAGGCGCGCAAGGCCCATGCCGACCTGGTGCCTGCGAACCTGCCCGCATCGGTGTCATCAGGCCACGGCATGGACTCGAGCGCCGTGCGCATGGGCATGGTGGCCAAGCTCAGGGGCCAGGGGGTGAGCGACCCGCTGGTGCTCAAGGCCATGGGCAGCGTCGAGCGCCACCGCTTTGTAGACAGCGCCCTGGTCAACCAGGCGTATGAAGACACCAGCTTGCCCATCGGCCTGGGCCAGACCATCTCAAAACCCGGCGTTGTCTCACGCATGATGGAACTGCTGCGCAATGGCAAGACCGGCAAACTCGGTCGGGTGCTTGAAATCGGCACCGGTTGCGGCTACCAGGCGGCCTTGTTGGGTGTGATTGCCGACGAGGTCTACAGCATGGAGCGCCTGCGCGGCCTGCATGACAAGGCGCGCGAGAACCTGCGCCACCTGCGCCTGGCCAATGTGCACCTGTTGTTTGGTGATGGCATGGCCGGTTACCCCAAAGGCGCACCCTATGCGGCCATCATCGCCGCAGCCGGGGGCGCGGCCGTGCCCCAGGCCTGGATCGACCAATTGGCGGTTGGCGGGCGTCTGGTGGCGCCGGTGGCCGTGGCTGGCGGCAACGCCAGCCAGCAGGCCCTGCTGGTCATTGACAAAACTGCCACCGGATGCAAGCAAACGTTTCTTGAAGCCGTGCATTTTGTCCCCCTAAAATCGGGTATCGGCTAAGGGCATCGCTCTGTGGCGGCGCTTTGCGGTATAGCATTGGCACAAATTCAAAGGGAAATAGAAAATGCAAGGCAGTAATAAGCGCGATCGGACTCTGCAGCATTGGCTGGCAGTGTTGGGCGCTGCCCTGGTGTTGGCGGGTTGCGGCGCCAGCCGCGTGAACCGCGCGCCGATTGAAGACCGTGGCAATGGCCCGGTGGCCAGCGCGCCCGTGGCCGCCGCGCCCGCCGTCGATGCCGCCGGTGCCCCCATCAAACAGCCGCCTGGCTTTGAAAACGCCGGCAAGCCGGGTTATTACACCGTCAAACCTGGCGACACGCTGATCCGCATCGGTCTGGACAGCGGCCAAAACTGGCGCGACATCGTTCGCTGGAACGCGCTGGACAACCCCAACCAGATCGAAGTCGGCCAGGTCTTGCGCGTGATCCCGCCAGCGACCGGCACGCCGCCCGTTGTGGCGGGCGCTGCCACATCCAGACCAGTGGCGTCGGCCAATGCCACCGCCACCCCGGTGGCGCCGGCCCAGGGGGCCAGCGCGGCCCGGCCCGCAGCGTCGAGTGCCGCAACATCCGGCACAACACCTGCGCCCGCCGTTGTGGCCGCTGCGCCTGCCGCGGCCACAACGCCGAACGCCGAAGACGACATCGCCTGGATCTGGCCCACCGGAGGAATAGTGCTGGCCGGTTTCGATGAAGCCAAAAACAAGGGGCTGGACATTGGCGGCGCCGCAGGCGCCGCCGTTGTCGCGGCAGCGGACGGCCGGGTGGTGTATGTGGGCGCGGGCCTGCGCGGTTACGGCAACCTGATCATCCTGAAACACAACAATACCTACCTCACTGCGTACGCCCACAACCAGGCGCTTTTGGTCAAAGAAGACCAGACTGTGCGCAAGGGCCAGAAAATCGCCGAAATGGGCAACAGCGACGCCGACCGCGTCAAGCTGCATTTCGAGGTGCGCCGCCAGGGCAAACCGGTCGATCCGGCCAAATACCTGCCGACAAGGTAGCGGCTTTGCGTCATGTCCAAGCGCCCCGGATCGCAGCACAAGCAAGCTGAACGCCAGGATGCGCTGGCTGGCGACGCCGCCCTGGCGCACGCCAGCCGCCCTGAGGAGTCTGGCGAGGGCGGTGATTCCTTAAGCTGCTATATGCGCGGGGTGCGCCGCACTGAACTGTTCACGGCAGAAGAAGAATTCGCGATGGCCCAACGCGTGCGCGCGGGCGATTTTGCCGCCCGCCAGAGCATGATCGAGCACAACCTGCGCCTGGTGGTCAGCATCGCCAAGGGTTGCCTGGGACGGGGCGTCCCCCTGTCCGACCTGATTGAAGAAGGCAACCTGGGCCTGATGCACGCCATTGACAAGTTTGAGCCCGAGCGCGGTTTCCGTTTTTCGACCTACGCGACCTGGTGGATCCGCCAGGCGGTGGATCGAGCCTTGGTCTACCAGGGGCGCGCCGTGCGCCTGCCAGTCAACGTGGTGCGGGATCTGCAACAGGTGCTGCGCGCCAAACGCACGCTCGAGAGCGATTCGGCCTTTGTGGCCAAGCGCCCGCAAGGCGTCAAGGTGGAAGACATCGCCGCCTTGTTGGGCCGCGACGCCGCCGCAGTTGCTGATTTGCTGACGCTGGGCGAAATACCCAAGTCGCTGGACGCCCGCCTGGAGCGTCAGGGCGAGGGCCAAGGCGACGGCGCAACCCTGGGCGATGCCCTTGTCGACGAACACAATGGCGACCCCAGCGGTGTCACGCAAATCCGTGAAGTCGAAAAACTGCTCAAAGGCTGGACCGCAACGCTGACTGAGCGCGAACAGGAGGTGCTGGCAGGTCGTTTCGGCCTGCGCGGCCGCGAGCCCGAGACGCTCGAGGTGCTCAGCGAGCGTCTGGGCCTGACGCGCGAGCGTGTGCGCCAGGTGCAAAACGAGGCCCTGCAAAAACTCAAACACAGTCTGGCGCGGCGCGGCATTTCAAGCCAGGCCTTGCTGTAGCGTGAGGGACGGCCCGTGCGGTTGCACGGACCGGCAGGACGCACCTGAGACAATCGGGGCATGCCTCCAGAAATCACCAAGACCCAAGCTGCCATCCCAGCGCCCGCAGCCGCCGGCGCCGCTGCCAAAACCTGGCCCGAACCCGAACGTTTCAGCATTGAATCCCTCGACATCGAGGCCCAGGGCATCGCCCACAAGGCCGACGGCAAGGTGGTTTTCATCGAAGGGGCCTTGCCGTTTGAAATCGTCGGCGCCAATGTGCACCGCAAGAAAAACAGCTTCGAGCAGGGCACGGTCACGCAAATCCACCGTGAATCGTCGCAGCGCGTCACGCCCGGCTGCCCGAATTTCGGCCTGCACGCCGGAGCTTGCGGCGGCTGCAAGATGCAGCATTTGCATGTGGGCGCGCAGGTCGCGGTGAAGCAGCGGGTGCTGGAAGACAACTTGAGGCACCTGGGCAAGGTCAAGGCCGACAACATCCTTCGCCCCATCGAAGGACCGGCCTGGGGCTACCGGTACCGCGCGCGCCTGTCAGTGCGCAATGTGCTGAAAAAAGGCGCGGTGCTGATCGGCTTTCACGAGCGCAAAAGCCGCTACGTGGCCGACATGAAAGTGTGCCACGTGTTGCCGCCGCATGTGAGCGATCTGCTGCTGCCACTGCGCGCGCTGATCGCCTCGCTGGATGCCAACCAGACCATCCCGCAAATCGAGCTGGCCTGTGGTGATTCGGTGACGGCCCTGGTGCTGCGCCATCTGGAAGCCTTGAGTGAAGCCGACAAAACCCGGCTGCGTGCCTTTGCCAAAACGCATCCGCAGGTGCAGTGGTGGCTGCAGGCCAAGGGACCGGAAACCGTGAAGCTGCTTGACGCGGGCGGCCAACAGCTGGCCTATGCGCTGCCCGAGTTCGGCATCACCATGCCCTTCAAGCCCACTGATTTCACCCAGGTCAACCCATGGATCAACCGCGTGCTGGTGTCGAGTGCCCTGCGCCTGCTGGACGTGCAAAGCCATGAGCGTGTGATCGACTGGTTTTGCGGTTTGGGCAACTTTACGCTGCCGCTGGCGACACAGGCGCGCGAGGTGCTGGGCGTGGAGGGCGCCGAGTCGCTGGTGGCACGCTCGCGCGAAAACTATGAGCTGAATCGGGCCTCAGCCCACGGCAGGAGGACATTGTCAGCTACTAAATTTGTAGCTAAAAACCTGTTTGAAATGACGCCAGAGATGCTGGTCAAGGACGGTGTATCAGACAAATGGCTGATCGACCCACCACGCGAAGGCGCTTTTGCGCTGGTCAAAGCACTGGCGGATTTGCATCAGCAATCGCTGGCGACAGCGTCAGACACTGAAGAAACTCCGGCTGTGGCGGCCGTGGCAATTCTTTCGAACTGGAAACCCCCCCGGCGCATCGTCTATGTCAGTTGCAACCCGGCCACTTTGGCTCGGGATGCCGACGTGCTGATGCACATGGCAGGTTACCGCTGCGCCAAGGCAGGCGTCGTCAACATGTTTCCCCATACCGCGCATGTCGAGAGTATTGCGGTATTTGATCGGGTCGAATGACCGCCCTTGCGACACCAGTGCGCCCTACGATCAAAACTGGTATGCTATTTAATATATAGCTAACTATTTATATCACATGAGGGAAGCGGGCGATTTTACCGAATTTCCCTGATCTTTCCCGACCTGAATGCGGGTAACAAAGTGCAAAACCGCTTGGTGAATAAGGAGCGTCGCGTTTAGTCTCGAACCTGGAAAAACACTGTCGGTCCACCAAGGGCCAAATTCCGTGACCCAAGAACTGGCTGTTGAGTGCGAGGCTCCTGCGGCCTCTGATTTTCAAGTCCTCAAATCGTCTGCCGCTTTGGCAGCGGCTGCCCTGGCGGCCTGTGGCGGTGGTTCCGCAGGAGGGAGTTCAAACGCCGGCGGCAGCTCAAGCGGGCTTGGGCCTTCCGCCTACGCATATCCTTCACCCGCGACCGATGAGGATGCGGCGCGGTTTCTGTTGCAGGCGCAATTCTCGGCGAGTGACGCTGAAATTGCATCCCTGCGCAGCAGCGGTTATGCGACTTGGCTGGAGCGCCAGATCGCGCTGGCGCCGGCCCAGACCGGATGGGACTGGCTCAATGCCAAAGCTTACGGCGATGTGTTGAACAGCAACAACTATTACGACAGCACCTACCCGGCAGACTACATGATATGGAACCAGCTCATGACGGCGCCCGACGGTTTGCGAAAACGCGCGGCGCTGGCCCTGTCTGAATTTTTTGTGGTCTCGCTTGCCGGCCTCGATTTCAACTGGCGCAGCCACGCCATGGCGCACTATTGGGACACCCTGGTTGTCAATTCGCTGGGCAACTATCGCCGTCTGCTGGAGTTGGTCACGCTGAACGTGGCCATGGGTTATTACCTCAACACCCGCGGCAACAAGAAAGAGAATTCCAGCGGCCGCCAGCCGGACGAAAATTACGCCCGCGAGGTGATGCAGCTGTTCACGATCGGGCTGCACCAGCTCAACCTGGATGGCACGCCAAAGACCGATGCTTCAGGCAACAAAATTGACACCTACGCGGCGACTGACGTGAGCAACCTGGCGCGGGTCTTTACCGGGTATGACCTGGACCAGAGCCAGAATGTGGACACCGTCATTCCCCAAACCGGTGGCGGCACGCGCACCGTCGGCAATACGGCCTTTGCCCGCCTGCCCATGGTGCTGACGGCAGGCAATCATTCCACGCTGGCGGCCAATTTTCTGGGCACGACGATTGCGGCGGGCACGCCCGGCGCAGCGGCCCTCAAGACGGCATTGGACACCCTGTTCAACCACCCGAATACGGCGCCGTTTTTTTGCAGGCAGATGATCCAGCGCCTGGTCACCAGCAACCCCAGTCCGGCCTACGTGGCCCAGGTGGCAGCGGTCTTCAACGACAACGGCGCCGGGGTGCGGGGCGACCTGGCGCGCGTCTTCGCCGCCATTCTCCAGAACGATGAAGCTCGAGGCCCGGCGGGACTGGCCCAGACTGAATTTGGCAAGCTGCGTGAGCCCATGTTGCGGCTGGTGCAATGGGTGCGCAGTTTTGGCGCTGTGTCGGCCACTGACAGTTGGAAAATAGGCGACCTCAGCAATGCCGGTTCCCAGTTGGGGCAAAGCCCCCTGCGTTCGCCGTCGGTGTTCAATTTTTTCCGGCCAGGTTATGTGCCGCCTTCGACGGCACTGAGTGCCGGGGCAGTTGCACCCGAATTTCAAATCGTCACCGAAAGCAGTGTGGGCGGCTACCTCAACTTCATGATGGGGGTGATTTCAAGTGGTCTGGTTTCGGGTGATATCACGACGGCTTATGGGGCCGAACTGGCACTGGTCACGGATGCGCCGGCTTTGGTTCGACGCCTGAACCTGCTGTTGTGCGGCGGGCAACTTTCAGTTGCCAACCAGGGCCTCATTGTCAATGCGCTCAACGCCACTCCCATCACGGCGTCAAGCTCTGCTACCCAAAAGCGCAACCGGATTTGCGCAGCCGTATTGATGCTGATGGCATCCAGTGAATACCTGATCCAGAAGTGATTTGAAAATACAGGGCTGCCATGCATCTGCTTCAACCGAAACTCCATACCCGCCGCGCTTTCCTGAAGCGCTCGGGCCAGTTGGCCATGACCGGCACCGCCCTGCCGCTGGCGCTGAACCTGGCCGCCCTGGGCGAGGCCGCTGCTTTCACCGCCACCGATTACAAGGCGCTGGTGTGTGTCTTCATGTACGGCGGCAATGACTATGCCAATACGGTGGTGGCCTATGACGATCCCAGCTACAACCTGTACAACACCATCCGCGGTGGCGGTGCGGGCCAGGCCGCAGGCGGCATTGCCCTGGCCAAGACAGATTTGACCGCAACGCTGCTCAACCCCAATGCGGTTCCAGCCGATGTGCTGGGTCAGGCCCGCCAGTATGCGCTGCATCCATCGATGGCCGGTCTGGCTGGTTTGTTCAATGCCGGCCACGCGGCAGTGCAGTTCAATGTGGGTCCGCTGGTGGTGCCGCTCACCCGCAGCCAGTACAACAGTTCCAACCGCACGCTGTACCCCTTGCCGCCCCAATTGTTTTCCCACAATGACCAGCAATCCATCTGGCAGTCGTCCTCGCCCGAGGGCTCCAAAATCGGTTGGGGCGGCAACTTGGGCGACCTGGCCCTGGCGGGCAACACCAAATCGATCTTCACCTGCATGTCGGTCACAGGCAACGCCGTTTTTCTCTCGGGTGACAGTGCCCTGCAATACCAGGTCAGCACCAATGGAGCGATCAAGATCACGCCAGCCACGGCCGCCACCGTGTACGGCTCCAGCGCTGTCAGTGCCGCCATCAGCAACCTGATCCAGCAGACCCGCACGCAGAAGCTCGAAAACGAATACAACCGCGTGACCCAGCGCGCCATGTCGGCTGAAAGTTCGGTCACCCAGGCCCTGGCTCTGGCGCCACCTGCCACGGTGTTCCCGGCCGACAATTTCGGGCAGCAACTCAGGATGGTGGCACGCCTGATCAAGGGCCAGGCCACACTGGGCGCGACGCGCCAGGTTTTCATGGTCTCATTGGGCGGTTTTGATCTGCACGACAACCTGATCGCCCAACAACCGGCCCTGATGGACCGGGTCAGTGCCGCCATGAAGGCGTTTTACGACGCCACCGTGGAAATGGGGGTTGCCAGCAAGGTAACGGCCTTCACAGCCTCCGACTTTGGCCGCACCCTGGCGAGCAATGGCGATGGCTCGGACCACGGCTGGGGCAGCCACCATTTTGTGGTGGGCGGCGCTGTCAACGGCAAGACCTTCTACGGCACGCCGCCACCTGTCAGCGTGGGCAGCAGCACGACCGACCCGGCCGACCAATGGCATGTCGGCCAGGGGCGGCTGTTGCCCAGCACCTCGGTCGACCAGTACGCGGCAACCCTGGCCAAATGGTTTGGTGTAAGCAATGCAGAACTGTCGGGCATCCTGCCCAATATTGGGCATTTTGGCGGCGCGGCCTACCCGGTGGATTTGGGTTTTATGGCGCCTTGAATCGAGGGCGGGTGCGCCGCACCCGGCTGGGCTTGCCAAAAAAAGAAGGCCTCAAAAGGCCTTCTTTCAGGGAGTGAGGGGTAGCGCTCAGTCGCGCTCGCCGCCAAAAATGCCCAACAGCGCCAGCAGGCTCTGGAACACGTTGACGATGTCCAGGTACAGGGCCAGTGTGGCGCTGATGTAGTTGGTCTCGCCGCCGTCCACGATGCGTTTGAGGTCATACAGCATGTAGGCGCTGAACACGGCGATGGCGGCGACCGAGATCGCCATCATGCCAGCGGTCGAGCCGACAAACACGTTGATGATGCCGCCCACCATGATGGCGATGGCCCCGACAAACAGCCATTTGCCCATGCCTTCCAGGCTGCGCTTGATCACGCTGCTCAAGGCGGCCATGACAAAGAACACGCCTGCCGTGCCGCCAAAGGCGGTCATGATCAGGTCAGGGCCGTTTTTGAAACCCAGCACCATGGCGATCATGCGCGAGAGCATCAGGCCCATGAAGAAGGTGAAGCCCAGCAGCACGGGCACGCCGGCGGCTGAATTCTTGGTCTTCTCGATCGCGTAGATGAAGCCGAAAGCGCCGCCCAGGAAAACGATCAGCCCGATGCCGCCGGTCATGGCCCGGGTGATGCCGGTGGCCACGCCCAGCCAGGCGCCCAGCACGGTGGGAACCAGGCTCAGCGCGAGCAGCCAGTAAGTGTTGCGCAACACCTTGTTGCGCTGTTCCACCGACGTGCCGTAGCCGAAGGCCGAGCCTTGGTCGATGGTTTGAACTTGTTCAGTCATGGAAAAACTCCTTGAAATGTCCGCACGAACGGTATTCGGCAGATGGGGCGGATTCTAATGGGTTTCAAGAGGGTGGTCGGGATACATTCAAATCCGTGGGGTTATGCTATCGAGCTTTCAAAACCCCGGAAGATGAACCCCATGAAAACCAAATCCGTGCTCGAATTCAAAGACGTCAAAGCCATCCTGGCCGCTGCGGAGGCCGAGGCGTTCAAAAACAACTGGGCGGTTGTCATTTCCGTGGTGGACGATGGCGGCAATCTGCTGGCGCTGTCCAAACTAGACGGTGTGGCGCCGATTTCCTGCCACATCGCTCCGGCGAAGGCCAAAACGGCGGCGTTGGGCTGCCGCGAATCGCGCATCTACGAGGAGATGATCAACGGCGGACGCGTGTCCTTTCTGAGCGCGCCGGTGCTGGAGGGCATGTTGGAGGGCGGCGTGCCCATCATGAAGGACGGCCAGTGCATCGGCGCGGTGGGGGTGAGCGGCGTCAAGTCGGCTGAAGACGCGCAGATCGCACGCGCGGGCATTGCGGCGTTGGGCTTGTAAGCGCCGGGGGTTCGCAAGCCCTTTTTTTGGTGGCGAAACGGCAGTTCTTCCGGTTTTCCAATGAAATCGACCGTTTTCCCTCGTGGCATATACGTAGTTGGCTACTAATAATATAGCAATTCAATTGTTCTTCGGCTCCGTGATGAAGCCAATTTTTTTCACGCCAGCCACTTGCGCCGCCGCCATGGCCTGCGCCACACGTTCGTAACGCACGTCCTTGTCGCCACGGATGTGCAAGTCTGGTTGCGGGTTTTTGGCGGACTGGGCCTTGAGCAGATCGGGCAGGGCAGCGTCTTCAATCCGTGCCTCATTCCAGTAATACACGCCCTTGGCGTCCACGCTCAGGCGCACGGTCTCGGGCCTGGTCTCCTGCGGCTGGTTGGTGGCGCGCGGCAGATCGACATTGACGGCGTGTTTCATCACCGGAATCGTGATGATGAAGATGATCAGCAGCACCAGCATGACGTCCACCAAGGGCGTCATGTTGATCTCATTCATCACTTCATCGGCTTCATCCTGGGTTCCGAAGGCCATGGTTTTACGCTCCGCGTTTCATCGAGACCACATTGGCCGGCCCGCCCGACGCCACCCGCGCGCCAGTGACAAAAAAAGCGTGCAGATCGTGGGCAAAGCTGTTGAGCCGGATCAGGATGGATTTGTTGCCGCGCACCAGGGCGTTGTAGCCCAGCACGGCGGGGATGGCCACGGCCAGGCCAAGCGCCGTCATGATCAGGGCCTCGCCAATCGGCCCGGCAACCTTGTCGATGGTGGATTGGCCCGACAGGCCGATGCTCAAGAGCGCGTGGTAAATGCCCCAGACCGTGCCAAACAGGCCCACAAACGGCGCTGTGGAGCCGACCGAGGCCAGGATGGCCAGGCCGCCCTGCAAACGCGCCGTGAACTCGTCAATGCAGTTGCGCAGGCAGCCGGTAACCCAGTCGCTTACGTCCAGCGTGTCGAGTAGCTGTGCCTTGGTGTTGCTGTGGTGGGCGGTGGCTTCGCGGCCTTCCAGGGCCAGTTGGCGAAACGGGTTTTGCGGGTCGTCGCCGAGCTTGACCAGGGCCGTGGCAAAGTCTGCGCTGTGCCAGAAATCTTTGGCGCTGCGGGCCAGTCGCTTGTATTTCACAAAATCCAGCGCCTTGATGATGATCACCATCCACGAGGCCAGGGACATGGCCAGCAGCAGGATGGCCACGCTGCGCGTGACAATGTCGCCCTGGCTCCAGAGGTTGGCGATGCCGAAATGTGATTCCATGAATAACTCCAGACAAATTAATCTAATACAAAAGTGATAGGCACCACAAACCACATGGCTTCTGCCACGCCGCCGCGTTTGCCTGGCACGTAGCGCCACTGCAACACCGTGCTCAGGGCGGACTGGTCCAGCCGCTCAAAACCGCTGGACTGCCGTATTTCGGCTTTCTGGGCGCGGCCGTCTTCGCCAATCAACACGCGCACTTGCACCTTGCCCTGCTCGTTGAGGCGTTTGCTCATGGCCGGGTAAGCGGGTTTGGGGTTTTGCAGGTAGTCGGCGTCGCTGGATGGCAACTCGACCTTGGGCGGCGCTGGCGGGGTTGGTGGCGCGGCCGGTGCTGCGGCCACGGGCGCGGCAATCGGCGGCGCGGGCGGCTGCGGGGTGACAACACCCATGGGCGCATTGGGCGCGGGAGTCGGGTCGGCAATCGCGACTGGCTGGGGCGGCGGTGGCAAAATCGGAGTCTGCGTCTTGACGAGGGGCTGTTTGACGGGCACGGGCGGCGTCGGAGGCGGGGGCACGATTTTGGGTTGGGGCGGCTCAATGAACTCGCTCAAAATCTCGGCTGGCACGATGATTTCAGCCACGCGGTGGATCAGTCCGGTTTGCAGTGCCCAGATCGCCAAAATGTGGAACACGACCACGCCAACGGCAATCAGCGCGTTGCGGCTGCTGCCCTGCAATGCCCGGGCCAGTGTGAAGGTGGAAGCGGTTGACACAGTGGTTTCGATGATAAAGGCTGCAAGAAGGATTGAGGAAAGGAGTGAGTTTAGGTTTGGCTTTGGGCGCGTCAGACCTCGGCCCACATGCGCAACAGATTGTGATAACAGCCGGTGAGTTTCACCACTTCGGGGCTGTCGCCGTTCGCGCCTGCCGCCTGCGATTTTTGCCGTAGTGCCAATATCGCCATATCCATGTCAAACAGCAGGCGGCGCTGGGCATCATGGCGCACCATGCTTTCAACCCAGAAGAACGACGCCAGCCGTTCGCCGCGCGTCACCGGCTCAACCCGGTGCACCGAGGTGCCGGGGTACATCACCAGGTCGCCCGCAGCGAACTTGATGCGCTGTTCGCCATAAGTATCCTGCACCACCAGCTCGCCGCCATCGTAACTGGCGGGGTCAGAGAGGAACAGCGTACATGAGATGTCGGTGCGCACATGGCGTGCCGTGGCGGCATGGGTGCGCACGGCGTTGTCGATGTGGTCGCCAAAGGCATTGGCCTGATCCGTGTACCGGTTGAACAGCGGCGGGTAGACCGATTTGGGCAGGGCGCCGGTGACGAACATCGGGTTGCGTGCCAGCGCAACCGACACCAGTTGCCTGGCTTGTTGCGCCCCGGCCGAATCCTCTGGCAGTTGCAGGTTGTTCTTTACTGCGCCGCTCTGGCTGCCAGCGGTAACGCGGCCATCGGTCCAGTGGCTGGGCAAAACCAGCTGGCGAACATGGGCCAGTTCATCCGGGGTGAGGACGTTTTGAATGCGCAGCAGCATGGTTTGAAACCCTGATGTCAGAATTTGCTGGTCAACGTGGCGCGAACGCTGCGCCCTGCGCCCAGCGTGGGCCAAGCCTGATAGAGCGAACTGTAGTAGACCGTGTCGGCGATATTGTCGATATTGAACTTGACGGTGTTGTTCTGGTTGATCTGGTATTCCACCAAGGCGTCGAATTTGACGTAGCCCGCCGCGCGAAAAGCCAGATTCACCGGGTTGGCGGACGCGGGCCCCTGCTCACTTGTGGCGGTGAAGCCGCCACCGATGCGCCATTTGCTGTCAAGCTTGTAAGTCGTCCACAGATTGGCCTGGCGCGCTGGTGTCAGGCCCGGGTTCTGGCCAACCGTGGCTTGCGCCGCCGCCGATGAACCGGCCTGGTCGATCACGCCGTCCATGAACACGATGCCCGCGAAGATGTCCCATTGCGGCGTGATGCGGCCGGCAACCTCAAATTCAAGCGAATTTGTGTGGCGCTGGCCAGACAGCAAAAATTCGCCCGTGGCCTGGTTCACGTCGGTGTTGCGCTCGTTGTATTTGTCGGTGCGGGCCAGGGCCGTGCGCAGCGAGAGGTCGCCGCCATGCAGCTCCCATTTGGCGCCGATTTCGAAATTGGCGCTGCTCTCAGGCGGCGTGTTGGCGCTGTTGGCGTCAAACTGGTACAGGTCGCCCGACGTGTTGAACGAGGTGCCGTAAGACACGTAATAACTGGCCTGGTCGCCGGGCTGGTACATCAGGCCGATGCGTTTGCTCCAGACGGCGTCGCTGCGCGACAAGGCGGTGTTGTTCGGCGCCGCGTTGCCGGAGCGGTCATAGTTGCCTGCGAAATTGTCCCAGCGCAGGCCGCCGACCAGCTTCCACTCGGGTGTGAGGCTGATGCTGTCTTGCACATAGACGCCCAATGCGTTGGAACTGAATTCCGTCAGGCGGCGTTTGACACGGGTGTCAACCAGGGAGCTGTTGTCGGCCAGCGCCACGGTGGTGTTGGGCCGCACTGGCACGTTGGCGTAGTCGTAACGCACGGAATTCTCCCGCGCGTAATCTGCGCCGACCAGCAGCTCGTTTTTCAGGCCGAACCAGCTGGTTTTGGTCAGATAGTCGCTTTGCAGAAAGCTATGGTGCTCATCGCCAGCGCGGGTCTGTGTGCCACGTGGAACGATGGTATTCAGCCCGAAATTGGCCTGCGTGACATTGGCGGCCAGGGCGTTGATTTGCGTGGCCCAGAGGTCGCGGCTGTAGTAGCCATCACGCAACGTGGTTTTGAGCGAGCTGCCGTCCGCCCAGCGGTGGGTGTGGCTGGCGGTGGCGATGTCGGCGCTGTCGCGCTGGTAGTCTGAATTGGCGCCGTACCATTTGTCGGCGGGGAAGGGCGCGGGGGAACCCTGCAGCCAGCGCCCGCCCAAGTCGGGTTTGTCGTTGTAGTTCAAGTGGTAGAGGCTGAACAAAAACTCGTCTGCCGTGCCGATGCCCAGCCGGTAGTCGACCGCCAGGCCGCGTCGGCTGGTGGACGCCTTGTCGGCGCGGCCGTCCCAGTCCGTGGTCATGGCGCCAATGCGCAGGGCGGCGTCGTCGCCTGTCTTGATGTTGAAGTCGCCGGTCAGGCGCAGGTATTTGCCCGTGCCGACCGTGGCGTTGACCTCGCTTTGCGTCAGCAGGCCGGGCTGTTTGCTGACCTGGTTCACCACGCCGCCGGTCGAGCCCCGGCCAAACAACATGGAGGCTGAGCCGCGCAGAACCTCAATCCGGTCGTAGTTGAAGGTGTCGCGGTTGTATTGGGCGATGTCGCGGATGCCGTCGAGGTAGATGTCGCCCGCCACGCTGAACCCGCGCAGGCGGATGTTGTCGCCGATGCGCCCGCCTTCACCGGCTTCAAAGGTGATGCCGGGCACGTTGCGCAGCGCGTCCTTCATGCTGTCGCTGCCCTGGTCGTGGATCAGCTTTTCGTTGACGACAGTGAGCGACTGCGGCACATCTTTGGCGGCCAAAGGCGCTTTGCCCACGCTGGTGACGCCGCTTTGGTAGGTCTGGCTTGACCGGTCGCGCGTCGCCTCGACGGTGACGTTTTTGAGCGATTTTTCGGCTTCTGGCGCGGATTGCGCCATTGCTGCCATCGAGCTTGCCAGCAACATCGCGCCCAGCGGCAGCAGGGCACTAGAGGCCCCCACAGGCCCGCCTGCCGGAGGCGTTTGGCGCGCCGCTGATCCCGCCGCTGGGCCCGTCGCTCGCCGCGTTGTGGACTTGGACCGATGGTTTCTGGACATGGATGGATCGCCTGCTGGTAAAAAATGAAATTGCAGTGTATCACAATACGAATCATTCGCATTACGAAACATAAATCCCGTCGATCTGGGTTCATGTGGTGTGGGTTCGTGTGGTGTCGTGTGGTTGACATTAATTGGTTTAAGCCTAAGCTAATTGGCATGGACATCCTTTGCATCGGCGCCGGCCCGGCAGGCCTTTATTTCTCGCTTTTGATGAAGCTGCAAAACCCGGCGCACAACATCACTGTGGTGGAGCGCAACAAGCGGTTTGACACCTTCGGCTGGGGCGTGGTGTTGTCAGACCAGACGCTGGACAACCTCAAGGCGGCCGACTCCGTGACGGGCAGCCTGATCGGCGACGCCCTCAACCACTGGGACGACATCGAGGTGTTTTTCAAGGGCCGCAGCGTGCGCTCCGGCGGCCACGGCTTTTGCGGCATCGGGCGCCAGCACCTGCTCAACATCCTGCAAGACCGCTGTGTTGAACTGGGCGTCGATCTGGTGTTCGAGACCGACGTTCAAGACGAGCAGCTTCTCGCCGCCCGGTACAAGGCCGACCTGGTGATCGCCAGCGACGGCCTGAACAGCCGCATCCGCATCCGTCATGCGTCAAGCTTTGAGCCGGACGTCGACCTGCGCCTGTGCCGCTTTGTCTGGCTCGGCACCCACAAAAAGTTTGATGCTTTCACCTTCGCCTTCGAGCAGACCGAACACGGCTGGTTCCAGGCCCACGCCTACCAGTTTGACGCCGACACCTCCACCTTCATCGTCGAGACGCCCGAGGCCGTCTGGCAGGCCCACGGCCTGGACGCCATGAGCCAGGCCGAAGGCATCGCCTTCTGTGAAAAACTGTTCGCAAAATACCTCGACAGCCACGCCCTGATCAGCAACGCCCTGCATCTGCGCGGCTCGGCCAACTGGATCCGGTTTCCGCGCGTGGTGTGCAAGACCTGGGTGCACCAGGACACGGTCAACGGCAGGCCGGTGCCGGTCGTGCTGATGGGCGACGCCGCCCACACGGCGCATTTCTCGATTGGCAGCGGCACCAAGCTGGCGCTGGAAGACGCCATCGACCTGGCGGACGAATTCGCGGCTTCAACCGATCAGTTGGTGGCTGACGCAGACATGGCTGCCGTCTTGCAGCGTTACCAGGCGCGGCGCAGCGTCGAGGTGCTCAAAATCCAGAACGCCGCGCGCAACAGCACCGAATGGTTCGAAAATGTGGCGCGTTACAGCGGCATGCAGATCGAGCAGTTCGCCTACTCCCTGCTCACGCGCTCGCAACGCATCAGCCACGAGAACCTGCGCCTGCGCGACGCCGCCTGGCTGAACGGGTACGAGGCCTGGTTGGGCGGGTCGCCCCTGCCGCCCATGCTGCTGCCGCTCAAAGTGCGCGGGCTCACGCTGAAGAACCGCATTGTCGTGTCCCCGATGGCGATGTACAGCGCGGTTGATGGCGTGCCGCAGGACCTGCATCTGGTGCATCTGGGCGCGCGGGCCCTGGGTGGCGCGGCCCTGGTATTTGCCGAGATGACCAGCCCCAGCCCCGAAGGCCGCATCACACCCGGCTGCACCGGTTTGTGGAACGATGGGCAGGCCCTGGCCTTCGCCCGCATTGTTGACTTTGTGCACAAAAACAGCAGCGCCAAGATCGGCATGCAACTGGGCCACAGCGGGCCCAAGGGATCCACCCAGGTCGGCTGGCTGTCCCCCGACGAGCCGCTGCCGGAGGTGCAGGAGTTCGGCGATGTCCATGAGGGTGAAATCAGCAGCGGCGCCACCGCCAACTGGCCCCTCCTGGCCGCCAGCGCCCTGCGTTACGGGCCGCAAAACCAGTTGCCCCACGCCATGGGCCGGGACGACATGGCTGGCCTGACGCAGCAATTTGTCGCCGCCGCCCTGCGTACGTCAGACGCGGGTTTTGACTGGCTGGAATTGCATTGCGCCCACGGTTACCTGCTGTCGGGCTTCATCTCGCCGCTGACCAATTTGCGCAGTGACGAATATGGCGGCGACATCGGCGCGCGCTGCCGTTACCCGCTGGAAGTGTTCGCCGCCCTGCGCGCGGTGTGGCCGCAGGACAAACCCATGAGCGTGCGCATCTCCGCGCATGACTGGGCGCCGGGCGGCAACACCGTCGATGACGCGGTGCAGATCGCGCGCCTGTTCAAAGAGGCAGGTTGTGATGTGATCGACGTCTCAAGTGGCCAGACCACACGCGCCGCCAGGCCGGTGTATGGCCGCATGTACCAGACGCCGTTCTCCGACCGCATCCGCAATGAAGTCGGCATCCAGACCATGGCGGTGGGCGCGATCAGCGACGGCGACCAGGCCAACAGCATCATCGCCGCCGGCCGCGCCGACCTGTGCGCCATCGCCCGCGCGCACCTGGCCGACCCGGCCTGGACGCTGCACGAAGCCGCCAGATTGCAGAGCCGCGCGGTGGACTGGCCCAAGCCCTATTGGGCCGGCCGGGACCAGATGTACCGCGAGCTTGAGAGGAAAAAACAGGCTTTAACCCTCTCTGGCATTGTATAGTTAGCTACTATATTAATAGCATTTTTGAAAAGCAGGATTGTGGACAAAGAAGCGCGACTGCATGGCACAACGGCGGCCGAACACCCACAGACCATGGCACTTGAGCATGAGAACTGGATCGTCAAAGCCTTTGACGGGCTGAACCACAAAGACATCAATGCCCTGCACGGCCTGCTGGGGCGGGCCAAGCAGGGCCTGTCTGAAGCCAACCCTCAAGCTAGCCCTCAAGCCAAGCCTCAAGGCGATCTACAAAGCACCAACCCATGAAACACTACATCACACCCGGCAACCCCATGCGGGCGCAATTTGACGCCAAAGCCGCTTACCAGGCGCGGCATTTTTCCTGGACTTGGGCGGCCGTTGACGACAAGGCCGAAGGCGCCCGGCGCGGCGTCGGCACACTCACCCTGAACCGGCCCGAGCGCAAAAACCCGCTCACCTTCGAGTCTTACGCCGAGTTGCGCGACCTGTTCCAGGCGCTGAAGTTCGCGACCGATGTCGGCGCCGTCGTCGTCACTGGCGCGGGCGGCAACTTTTGCAGCGGCGGCGACGTGCGCGAGATCATCGGCCCCCTGCTCAAGATGAGCATGCCTGAAATGCTCGAATTCACCCGCATGACGGGCGAGCTGATCCGCAACATGCGCAACTGCCCGCAGCCCGTCATCGGCGCCATCGACGGCATCTGCGCTGGGGCCGGGGCCATGGTGGCGCTGGGCTGTGACCTGCGTTACGGCGGGCCGTCGGCGAAAACCGCGTTTCTGTTCACCCGCGTCGGCCTGGCCGGGGCCGACATGGGCGCCTGCGCCTTGTTGCCGCGTGTGATCGGCCAGGGCCGGGCCAGCGAGTTGTTGTTCACGGGGCGCGCCATGACAGCACAAGAAGGGCTGGCCTGGGGCTTCTTCAACGCATTGCATGAGCCGGCCGAACTGCTGGCCAAAGCCCAGGCCGTGGCCGCCGGCCTGGCCGCCGGGCCCAGCTTCGCCCACAGCATGACCAAGACCATGTTGAGCCACGAATGGTCGATGACGATCGACCAGGCCATCGAGGCCGAGGCCCAGGCGCAGGCCATCTGCATGCAGACCCAGGATTTCCGCCGGGCTTATGAGGCCTTTGTCGCCAGACAAAAGCCCGTGTTCGGTGGCGATTGATGGCCTGACAGAATGATAGCTGGATACTATTAAAATGATATCTAACTATTCAATATCCACGAGGAAAATTGGCACGATTTACTGGAAAATCCGGGGAAATCAGGGAAAGCGGCTGCCGGGCCGTTGGGAGCTGGGATGACGAAGGATGTTTCCGCGCAGACCGACCGCTTTGTGCACGACCGCCTGCCGCCTGTAGGTCAGTTGCCTCAACTGAGCTTCGACCGGCCTGAGTTGCAGTTCCCCGAGCGGCTCAATCTGGTTGAGGAACTGCTCGACAAGGCCGCGCAAAAAGGCTTTGCCGACCGCCCTCTGCTGCGTTCGCCGCGCATCACGCTCAGCTACGCCGATGTGCGTGACCGTGTGGACCGCATCGCCCGCGTGCTGGTGGAAGATTTCCAACTGGTGCCCGGCAACCGCGTCCTGCTGCGCGGCGGCAACTCGATTGGCATGGCGCTGGCCTGGCTGGCCGTCGTCAAGGCCGGCCTGATCGCCGTGGCCACCATGCCCCTGCTGCGCGCCAAGGAGTTGGGCGAGGTCTTCGACAAGGCGCAACCTGCCTTGGCCTTGTGCGACTTCAGTTTGATTGGCGAGCTGCAGTTGGTCCCAGCGCTCAAAACCATCATTCCCTTCAATCAGATGAACGCGCCCGGCTCGCTGGCGGTTTTGGCCTCGCAGAAAGAGGGCGATTTCAAAGCCTGCGCAACAGCAGCCTCCGACATTGCCCTGCTGGCCTTCACCTCGGGCACCACGGGCCAGCCCAAAGCCGCCATCCACAGCCACCGCGACGTGCTGGCGGCCTGCGAGGCCTGGCCGCGCCACGTGCTGCAGGCCGGGCCTGATGACATCGTTGTCGGCACGCCGCCGCTGGCCTTTACCTTCGGGCTGGGCGGTTTGCTGGTGTTCCCGATGTGGGCCGGGGCTTCGGTCTATTTTCATGACGCGCCTTACACGCCGCAGGTTTTGGCCGAGGTGATCCACAAAGTGGGCGCAAGCATTTGTTACACCGCACCAACGATGTACCGGCAACTGGCGCCGCTGCTGGCGGGCGCGCCGTCAAGCCTGCGCCTGTGTGTGAGCGCGGGGGAGGGCCTGCCCGACGCCACACGCACGCTCTGGCGCGAGGCCACCGGCATCGAGCTGGTCGACGGCATTGGGGCGACCGAGATGTTCCACATCTTCATATCCTCCGCCGGCGACCAGGTGCGCCGCGGCGCGGTCGGCAAGGTGGTGCCGGGCTACAGCGCCAAAGTAGTGGACGACGCGGGGGTCGAAGTGCCGCGCGGCACGGTCGGCAAACTCGCCGTAGTTGGCCCCACAGGCTGCAAGTACATGGGTGACGCGCGCCAGGCAAGTTATGTCAAAAACGGCTGGAATTACCCCGGCGACGCCTTCGTGCAGGACGCTGACGGCTATTTTTTCTTTGTCGCCCGCAGTGACGACATGATCATCACTGCCGGGTACAACGTCGGCGCGCCCGAAGTGGAAGACGCCTTGCTTGGCCACCCCGATGTGGCCGAATGTGCCGTGGTCGGCAAGCCCGACCCTGGGCGTGGCATGATCGTCAAGGCCTTCGTCGTGTTGAAGCCAGGGGTGGCAGGCGCGGCGGGAAATGAGGCGGACGCCGCGCAAAATGCGGCGCTGGTCAAGCGGCTGCAAGACCACGTCAAGGGGGCCATAGCGCCCTTCAAATACCCGCGCGAAATCGAATTTGTGGCGGCCCTGCCGCGCACCGAAACCGGCAAACTGCAACGCTTCAAACTCAAACCAGCCGGTCAACCGGCAAGCCAGCCATGATGCAACTTCAACCCCCCGGATGGGCCCCCGCCAGGGGTTATGCCAATGGCATCGTCGCGCGCGGCACCCAGGTCTTCGTCGGCGGGCAAATCGGCTGGAACGCCCTTCAGCAGTTTGAGTCGGACGATTTCATCGCCCAGACCGCCCAGGCGCTGCGCAATGTGCTCGCCGTGCTGGGCGAGGCCGGCGCCGGGGCGCAACACATGGTGCGCATGACCTGGTACATCACCGACCGCGCCGAATACCTGGCCCGCCATACGGAACTGGGCGCGGCTTACCGCGACATCATGGGCCGCCACTTCCCGGCCATGAGCTGTGTGCAAGTCGTCGCCCTGATGGAGGCGCGCGCCAAAGTCGAAATTGAAGTCACCGCCGTCTTGCCTGATGGGGCGGGCGCGCGATCGTAGAGGATTCGAAGGCTGTGAATTCCAACAGTCACCACATCAGCGCATCAGCTTGTCCAGCGCGCCAGCCTTGAACAAACCGCCCACGGCCGCCTCTACCCGGCGCGCCGCCGGCCGGCGCACGCCGCCCGCGCCGCGCGGCACCAGCTCGGGCTCGCCGCCAAAGGCGACCTGGCCAGGATCCACGTCCACCTGGGTGCCGTCCACCGCTTCCATGGTGGCCAGGCCGGTGTTGACTTTGAGGTAGGTGCCGGCCGGGTCGGTGTTGACCGGGTCTTCGGAAATTGCCAATTCGATGTCGGTGCCGCGAATGCCCACCGTGGCGGTCGTGGTCTCAAACGTCACGCGGTTCTTCACCGTAGCCTTGCCCGAGATGTAACGCAGCCCGCCCTTGAGCAGGCGGATGGTTTTCTGGCGGCCGGCCGACGGGCCCTTGAGCTTGAGCTCTTTGACCAGCAGGCGCGATTCGGAGCGCAGTGCCAGGCGCGCGCCGTCGTCAAAGCGCACCAGCGCTTCGGCGCCCGCCTCGCTGACGAATTCGTCACCTGTGCGCAGGCGCGAGCCGACCACCGCAGGAATTGTTTTGTCGCCGCGCTGGATCTGGATGTGGCCGTTGACCACGAGGATGCGCGCCGCCTGGGCACCGGCGCCAGCCGTCAAAATGGCCAGTGCCACCAGGGCCGTGCGGAAAAGGCTTGGCGCGTCGATTGGGTTCATGGTGCTGGATTTCGTAAACTGTGGTGTGACCACGATGCGTTCAAGACTGCAATATACCCCGCGCTTCAGCCACTGCCTGGCCGCCTGCCTGTTAGTGGGCGTGCTGGCCTTGAGCGGCTGCGCCGACACCGGCTACTACCTGCAATCGGCGCGCGGGCATTTGGCCATGATGCAGGCGGCCAAGCCGGTCGATGAGTTGCTGGCCGACGCGCAAACGCCGCCCGGGCTCAAAGCCCGGCTCGAACTGGCCCTGCGCATACGCCGCTTCGCCGTGACCGACCTGGGCCTGCCCGACAACGCCAGCTACAGCCGTTATGCCGACCTCGGCCGCCCGGCCGTGGTGTGGAACGTCGTGGCCGCGCCGGCCTTGTCGCTGACGCTCAAAACCTGGTGTTTTCCGGTGACGGGCTGTGTCGGTTACCGGGGTTATTTTGATGAAGCGCAGGCCCGGGCCCTGGCTGGCGATTTGAAGGCGCAAGGGCAAGAGGTGAGCGTCTATGGCGTTCCGGCCTATTCCACCCTGGGCTGGATGAACTGGGCCGGGGGCGACCCCTTGCTCAACACCTTCATCAATTACCCGGATGGGGAACTGGCGCGCCTGATCTTTCATGAGCTGGCGCACCAGGTGGCTTTTGCCAAAGGCGACACGGTTTTCAACGAGTCGTTCGCCACGGCCGTGGAGCGCATCGGCGGCGCGCGCTGGCTGGCCGGGCAGGGTTCTGTGCGCGCCCGCGCGGACTACGCGGCCTTCAATGCGCGGCGCACGCAGTTTCGCGCGCTCGCCCATGCCACGCGCCAGGTGTTGACTGCGGTTTACCAGGAAAATCCCGACATTGCCCTTGCTGATGCTGCAAAGTTAGCTTCTAAAGAGATAGCAATGAAAAATTTCCGGAATCAGTACGCAGCGCTCAAAGCCGGCTGGATCGCGTCCTCCAGCCTGGAGCCCGCGCTGGCCGCGCGCCAGCTTGGCGTGTACGACGCCTGGGTTGCCAACGCCAACAACGCGGCCTTTGGCGCGCAGGCCGCCTACGACGATCTGGTGCCCGGTTTTGAGGCCCTGTTCGAGCAGGCAAGCCAGCAATCCGACAAGCCCTGGCCAGGGTTTTATGATGTGGTCAAACGCCTGGCCAAGTTGCCTGCGCACGAGCGCGACGACAGTTTCAAGGCTGAACTTCAAAAACGGACGGAGAAAAACGGTGGCTGATCTGCATATTCTGCGCGAGCATTCCCTGGGCCTGCCCGAGGCCCGCAAAGTCGCCTTCCAGTGGGCCGAATTGGCCGAGGCCGAGTTCCAGATGGCCTGCATTTACGAGGAGGGCATCATGCGCGACGAGGTGTCTTTCAAGCGCTCTGGCGTGAATGGCAGGCTGGAAGTGACCAAGGATAAATTTGAACTGCGCGCGACGCTGGGTTTCCTGCTGGGCGCTTTCAAAGGCCGCATCGAAAGCGAGGTTGTGAAGAACCTGGATCGCTTGCTGGCCCAGCGGCCCGCCTTGCCCAAAGCGGCGGCAAAAAAAGCTTCAGCGGCGAAACCTGCGGCGAAACCTGCGGCGAAAAGTCCGGCGGCCAAAAAATCTGCCCCCCGCAAATGAGCACGGCTACCCTGGGGCCACTGGCGGGACTCAAAGTCCTGGAGATGGGCCAACTGATCGCCGGGCCCTTCGCGGCCAAGACGCTGGCCGATTTTGGCGCGGACGTGATCAAGATCGAGCCTCCCGGGCGCAATGGGGGCTCGGGGGGCGAGGGCGGCGACCCTTTGCGGCGCTGGCGCATGCTCAAGGACGGCAGTGCGTCAAACCCTTGAATTGACGGGCTTTTAGGGTGCACTGCCGGGCTTCGCAGGTTTGGCCAGCCCCTAGAATTTTGGCATGATGACCAAAGACCTGGACCACTCGCCCGCCTGGAACACCAGCCTTCGCCTGCCCCTGGTGACGGACGACTCCGTGCTGTTTGAACTACAGATTCTGCTGGGCGGCATCAACCTGGTGCTCAGCCGCCTGCACCCGGTGATCGCCAAAAACCGCTTCACCTATACACGCGGCCTGGCCATGAAGATCGCACGCATTCTGGAGGGGCCGGACATGCCCGACGATTGCCTGGGCGTCGCGACCAGCCTGTCCAGCGCCCACCTGGAGCAGTCTTTGGCCGAGTGCGACCGCGCGCTGGACCCGGCCACCCTGGTCACATTCAGGAAGCTGCTTGTGCAGACCGTCCAGCAAGAGCAAAGCAGCCCGCCGAAATTCGAGCACAGCGACTTCACCTACAGCGCTTTTTTGGCGCAGGAGCGCCGGGCCACCGCGTTTTCCGGCGAAGCGGCCGGCGCGCAGCACCCGCAGCGCCGGGCCGTCAACTGACCATCAGCCCAGCGAGGCGATCAGGTCGATGTACTGCTGCATCGCCGCGTTGCTGTCCGTGCCCTTGAGGCCGTTCCACGCGTCCCACTTGGCGCGCCCCACCATGTCGGAGAAGCCGGGCTTCTTCTCGCCGTTGTCGCCAATGCTGCCCTGTTTGTACAGCGCGTAAATTTTGAGCATGGTGGCGTTATCGGGGCGCTCGCTCAGGTTTTTGGAGCTGGCGGCGGCCGCTTCAAATTGCTTTTTCAGGTCGGCCATGGTGCTGCTTTCAAAGTGGGGCAATCAAGAAGAGGTTCGCCCGTGATTTTAACGGGGGTTTAGACTGCAAAATGGATTATGCAAGACTTCCAAGACAGGAACCCCCATGGCCACCCGAATCCCCGCGCACAACGCGGCGCCAGATGCCAGTCGCCAACCCGGCAAAGCGACGCGCAAGATTGCCGGCAACGACGCGGGTGGCCCGCTGGGCATCGAGCGCATGAGCAAAGTGGACACCGCCTGGCTGCGCATGGATTCAGCGTCCAACCTGATGATGATCGTGGGGGTGTGGATTCTCAAGCCCGGCATCCAATACCAGGCCCTTTGTGACCGCATCGAAGAGCGCCTGCTCAAGTACCCGCGCTTCACGCAACGTGTGGTGCAGGACGCGGCCGGCGCCACGTGGGTGCTGGACAAAAAGTTCGACATCCATCGCCACGTGGTCAGCGAAAAACTGGCCGAACCGCAAAAAGATGGCAGAGGCGCCAAAGGCGGCAAAAGCAGCAAAGACGGCAAGGGCCAGGCGCAAGCGGCGCTGCAGGCGCGCCTGGCCGAACTGGCCATGTTGCCGCTGGACAAAAACCACCCGTTGTGGCAATTCCATCTGGTTGAACATTACCAGGGCGGATCGGCCATGATGGTGCGCATCCACCATTGCATTGCAGACGGCATTGCCCTGATCGCAGTCACGCAGTCCCTGGTGGATGGCGGCGCGCCGCCGCCCGGGCGCCACACGCAAGCGCACCAGCGCGAGGGCCTGCAAGGCGCGCAGGACTGGATCGCCGCCAGGCTGCCCAAGCCGTTTGGCGATTTCGCCGCCAAAACCCTGGGCGCGGCGGGCGCGGGTGTGGCGCGCGCGCTGGAAGCCGCCCGCGACCCGAAAAAGGCTCTGGAAAAAGGCCTTGAAGACGGCCTGGCCGGCACCGTGGACTTGGCCAAACTGGCCTATCACGCGGCCAGCGACACAACGGCGCTGCTGCTGATGGGGGACGACTCCCCAACCCGCCTCAAGGGTGTGCCAGGCAAATCAAAACGCGTGGCCTGGTGCGATCCCTTGCCTCTGGACGATATCAAGGCGGTCGGCAAGGCCTTGGGCTGCTCCATCAACGACGTGCTGATGAGTTGTGTGGCTGGCGCCATCGGGCAGTACCTGCTGGCGCATGGGGACGAGATTGCGGGCAAGGAAATCCGCGCCATGGTGCCGGTGAACCTGCGCCCGATGGAACACGCCTACAAACTCGGCAACCATTTTGGCCTGGCGCCCGTGGTGCTGCCAATCGGCATCGCCAACCCGGTCGAGCGCGTGCTCGAGGTGCGCCGGCGCATGGGCGAACTCAAGGGCAGCATGCAGCCGCTCCTGGCCTTTGGCATGCTGGCCGTGGCCGGTTTGCTGGTCAAGCCCGCGCAGGACGCCATGCTGAACATCTTTTCAAAAAAGACCACAGCCGTGATGACCAATGTGCCGGGGCCGCGCGAGAAGCTCAGGCTGTTGGGCGCGACCCTGGAGCAAAGCCTGTTCTGGGTGCCCCAAAGTGGCACGGTGGGGCTGGGCGTTTCGATTTTGAGTTACGGCGGCGGCGTGCAGTTTGGCGTGATCGCGGACGCGAGGCTGTGCCCTGACCCGCAGGCCATCATCGACGAGTTTGAGCCCGAGTTCTGGAAGCTGGGCCTTTTGACCTTGATGTTGCCTTGGGGGGATTCGCGTTATGATTGACGTTTACGTAAACGTCAACCAGCCCGTTTGCTTCCGTTTGCCTTCGTTTGCTTACGTCCGCCTGAAATTGGAGATATCCCTGCCATGACCAACCTGTCCGCCGATTACAAAGCCCTGGCCAATTACCGCCCGGTGAACAAGGTGCGTTTCGTCACGGCGGCCAGCCTGTTTGACGGGCACGACGCGGCCATCAACATCATGCGCCGCATCCTGCAGGGCATGGGCGCCGAAGTGATCCACCTGGGGCACAACCGCAGTGTGGACGAGGTGGTGACGGCGGCCTTGCAGGAAGACGCGCAGGGCATCGCCATCAGTTCCTACCAGGGCGGGCATGTGGAGTATTTCAAGTACATGGTGGATTTGCTCAAGAGCCGCGGCGGCGCCCACATCCAGGTGTTTGGCGGCGGGGGCGGCGTCATCGTGCCGCCTGAAATCCGCGAGTTGCAGGCCTACGGCGTGGCGCGGATTTTCAGCCCCGAGGACGGCCAGAAAATGGGCCTGCAAGGCATGATCGGCGAAATGGTGATGCGTTGCGACAAGGATCTGAACGACTATGCGCCCAAGGACATCGCGGCGATCCAGGGCCATTCCGAGGCCAATTGGCGCGCATTGGCCCAGTTGATCACCGCCATCGAAGGTTCCCGGGTAAAAGAGCCTCTGACCCTCGCCATCCGCGCGCAAGCAGCTACCAAAAAAGTAGCGGTCGTCGGTATCACCGGCACCGGCGGTGCAGGCAAGTCGTCGCTGACGGACGAGTTGATCCGCCGTTTGCGCCTGGACCAGAACGACAGTCTGCGCGTCGCGGTCATTTCCATCGACCCGTCGCGGCGCAAGAGCGGAGGCGCGCTATTGGGCGACCGCATCCGCATGAACGCCATCAGTCCGTGGGCCCCCACGCTTGCCGCTTCGCGTGCTGTACTGCCCCCCGAGGGGGCCGTCGCCGACTTGGGGCGGCCCGGCGCCGGCGGGGCTGACTCTGGCCAACGTGTTTTCATGCGTTCGCTCGCCACGCGCGACTTCGGCTCCGAGATCAGCCAGGCCTTGCCCGATGTGATCGCCGCCTGCAAGGCGGCCGGTTTTGACTTGATCGTGGTCGAGACTTCGGGCATCGGCCAGGGCGACGCGGCCATCGTGCCCTTGGTCGATGTGCCTTTGTACGTGATGACGCCAGAATTCGGCGCTGCCAGCCAGCTCGAAAAAATCGACATGCTGGACTTTGCCGAGTTCGTGGCCATCAACAAGTTCGACCGAAAGGGCTCGCTCGACGCCTTGCGTGATGTCGCCAAACAGGTGCAGCGCAACAAGGAGGCCTGGACCACGCCGGCCGACCAGATGCCGGTGTTCGGCACCATGGCCGCGCGCTTCAACGACGACGGTGTGACGGCCCTGTACCAGGCGATGAAGCCACGATTGGCTGCGCTGGGCGTCAAGCTCGATCAGGGCAAATCCAAAGCCCTGCTGCCCGTGGTCAACGTGCGCCACAGTACCAACCAGACGCCCGTGGTGCCCGCCGCCCGCACGCGCTACCTGGCTGAGATCAGCGACACGGTGCGCGGCTACAAACGCCGCGCGCGCGCGCAGTCGAGTCTGGCGCGCGAGTTGCAGCAACTGCGGGCGACGGCCGGCATGTTGCAAACAGACAAGCCCGAGCGGCATCGCGCGGTGGAAGCCGTGAACGACATCGCCGCGCAACGCGACACCCTGCTGGGCGCGGCCGAGCGCAAACTGCTGGCCCAATGGCCCGCCATGCAGCAGGCCTACGCGGGTGACGAATACGTCGTCAAAATCCGCGATAAGGAAATCCGCACGGCGCTCACCACCAAGTCTTTAAGCGGCACCACCATCCGCAAGGTGGCCTTGCCGCAATACGAAGACCACGGCGAGATTCTGAAGTGGCTGATGCTGGACAACGTGCCCGGCAGCTACCCCTACACCGCGGGCACCTTCGCCTTCAAACGCGAAAACGAAGACCCGACGCGCATGTTCGCCGGCGAAGGCGACGCCTTCAAGACCAATGCCCGCTTCAAGCTGCTCAGCAGCGGCATGGACGCCAAGCGCCTGTCCACCGCGTTCGACTCGGTCACGCTGTACGGCAACGACCCCGACCCCCGTCCGGACATTTACGGCAAAGTCGGCAACTCCGGCGTTTCCATCGCCACGCTGGACGACATGAAGGTGCTTTATGGCGGCTTTGACCTGTGCAGCCCGACCACCAGCGTCAGCATGACCATCAACGGCCCTGCGCCCAGCATTCTGGCGATGTTCATGAACACCGCCATCGACCAGAATCTGGAGAAGTTCAAGCTCGACAACCAACGCGAGCCGACTGACACCGAAGCCCAGAAGATCAAGGAATGGGTGATGGAGAACGTGCGCGGCACGGTGCAGGCCGACATCCTGAAAGAAGACCAGGGCCAGAACACCTGCATCTTCTCGACCGAATTCAGCCTGAAAGTGATGGGCGACATTGCGCAGTTTTTTGTGCACAACCGGGTGCGCAATTTCTACAGCGTGAGCATCAGCGGCTACCACATTGCCGAGGCCGGGGCCAACCCGATTTCGCAACTGGCCTTCACCCTCTCCAATGGCTTCACGTTTGTTGAAGCTTACCTTGCGCGCGGCATGCACATTGACGACTTCGCGCCCAATCTGAGCTTTTTCTTCAGCAACGGCATGGATCCCGAATACACCGTGATGGGCCGCGTGGCGCGCCGCATCTGGGCCGTGGCCATGAAGGAAAAATATGGCGCCAACGAGCGCAGCCAGAAGCTCAAATACCACATCCAGACCAGCGGCCGCAGCCTGCACGCGCA
>JANMVT010000041.1:0-1874 GCA_031392945.1 Rhodoferax sp.
TGATGGATCCGCTGAATCTGCTTTGCCCGCAGCGCATGGTGAATCCGCCCAAAATGGACGACACCAGTCTGATGCGTTTCCCGCCCAGCTACAAGGTGATCCCGCTCAAGCCGGCACTTGACTGGCGCGCGTGGAACGTGCAGAACGACCCCGTCACAGAAAAAACCACGGTACCCGGCACCGGTGGTGACGCCGCCCAGGGTTTCGCCAAAGCGGTGGAGATGTGCAACAACAATGGCCACTGCCGCAAATTCGACGCCGGCACCATGTGCCCGAGTTACCGCGTCACGCGGGATGAAAAACACCTGACACGCGGGCGCGCCAACACGCTGCGCCTGGCGCTCAGTGGTCAGTTGAACGGGCAACTGGAAGGCATGACGGCTGCTGGCGCTTTTACCAGTGACGCCGTGTTTGAAGCCATGGACTTGTGCGTAGGCTGCAAGGGCTGCAAACGTGACTGCCCGACCGGTGTGGACATGGCCAGGATGAAGGTCGAGTTCCTGCACCATTACAAGGCCAGGCACGGCTACAGCCTCAAAGACAAACTGGTCGCCCATCTGCCCGACTACGCGCCCTGGGCCAGCCGGTTTGCGCCGCTGCTAAATCTGCGGGACAAAATTCCGGGCCTGGCGTTATTGAGTGAAAAGCTGTTGGGCCTGTCCGCCAAACGCAGCTTGCCGCAGTGGCGCCGAAAAACCTTCTGGAACCAAGCTGTTGCTGCTCGGGATGAGGGTGAGCGGGCCATCAGCGCCACGCGTGAAGAAGTGCTGGCCGCCCAAAAACCCGTGGTGCTGTTTGTTGACACGTTCAACGGCTATTTCGAGTCAGACATCGCCAATTCGGCATTAAAAGTGCTGCAGACCCTCGACTACAATGTGTATGTAGCTACTAAAACAGTAGCTAATGGCAAAACCTTGTGCTGCGGCCGAACCTACCTGGCCAGCGGCATGGTGGACCAGGCCCGTGCCAAAGCCGCCGAGCTTGTTGGCGCGTTGTTGCCCTTCGCAGAAAAAGGCATCGCCATCGTCGGCCTGGAGCCTTCGTGCCTGTTAACCCTGCGTGATGAGGCGCTGGTGATGGGCCTGGATGAGATCGATGGCCTGCGCGGCGCCGCTGCCAAGGTGGGCGACCACGCGCTTCTGTTTGAGGAATTCCTGTCGCGCGAGGCGCAAGCCGGCCGGCTGGACGCCGCCAAGACGGCCTTCAAACCGGCAGGCAAACCCATCCTGCTGCACGGCCATTGCCACCAAAAAGCCTTTGGCGCGGTCAGCCCCATCCTCGACGTGCTCAAGCTGATCCCGGGCGCAAAACCCGAGTTGATTGAATCCAGTTGCTGCGGCATGGCGGGCAGTTTTGGTTACGAGGCCAGCCACTTTGACGTGTCCATGCAGATGGCTGAACTCAGTTTGCTGCCGACCATCCGTCAGCAACCAGACGCCATCGTCGTCGCCGACGGCACCAGTTGCCGCCACCAGATTCGCGATGGCACGCAGCGCGAGGCGGTGCATGTGGCCGCGCTGCTGGCGAGTTTGCTGGCATAACGGGAACGCTGCCCGCCCAAAACCGCATGCGCATTGCCCGGTCGCCGCGCGGACGCTGATACAACAAAGTAGTCAATCCACCTTCGCCCCAGAAGCCTTCACCACCTTCTCGTACTTCGACAGTTCCGCTTTCAGGAAAGCCCCAAACTCCTCAGGCGAATTGCCTACAGGCTCGGCCAGCAAATTGGCAAACCGCGTCTTGGTTTCAGGCGATTGAAGCGCCGCGACAAAGGCCTGATTGAACCGCAAAATCACATCGCGCGGCGTGCCTGCGGGTGCCACCAGCCCCCACCAGGTGTCTATCGCAAAACCGCTCAAGGTGTCGGCCACGGG
>JANMVT010000272.1:0-11210 GCA_031392945.1 Rhodoferax sp.
ACGACTTTGTCGGTTTCGACCTCGATCAGGATTTCATCCAGGGCGACGAATTCGCCCGCTTTTTTCTTCCACACCAACAGGGTGGCTTCCGCCACGGATTCCGACAGTTGCGGAACTTTTACTTCTACGATAGCCATATCAAACCTCTATTCATTCAATTCTAAAAATTTCTTGACAGCACGGATGCTTGAGACCGCGAGTTGACGGGCGCCAGTCCCGTCGAACAAGCGGAGAAATTGCCGCGCCCAACGTCGGCAATTTCCCTATTTGGTAAGCACGAAACCCTTGAGCTTGCCAAACGCCCCGTCCACCAGGATCTTTTGCTGCTCCTGGTGCAAATGCGCGTATCCCGCTGCTGGGGAGGCCGAGGCCGCGCGGCCCGAGTAGCCCAGGCGCTGGCCCTCGGCCATGTTTTCATGGATGTAATGCTGCACAAAGAACCAGGCGCCCTGGTTTTGCGGCTCGTCCTGGCACCACACCACGTCGGTCACGTTCGGGTATTTTTTGAGCTCGGCGGCAAACGCCTTGTGCGGGAAAGGGTACAACTGCTCGACGCGGATCAAGGCCACATCGTCGTCGCCGTTTTCCTCGCGCCGGCGCGCCAGGTCGTAATAGACCTTGCCCGAGCAGACCACCATGCGTTTGACTTTGTCGGCCTTTTTGACGACCTCTTCCTTGCTCTCGGGGATCACGGTCTGGAAGCCGCCCTTGGTGAATTCGCTCAAGGGGGCTGCCGCGTCCTTGGCGCGCAACAGCGACTTCGGCGTCATGATGATCAGCGGCTTGCGCAGGTTGCGCACCATCTGGCGGCGCAACACGTGGAAGATCTGGCTGGCCGTGGTGGGCTGCACAATTTGCATATTGGTGTCTGCCGCCAACTGCATGAAGCGCTCCAGCCGTGCCGAACTGTGCTCGGGCCCCATCCCTTCATAGCCGTGCGGCAGCATCAGCGTGATGCCATTCACGCGGCCCCACTTGACTTCACCCGATGCGATGAACTGGTCGATCACCACCTGTGCGCCATTGGCAAAATCGCCAAATTGCGCTTCCCAGATCACGAAGGTGTTGGGGTCGTTGGAGGCATAGCCGTATTCAAACGCAAGCACCGCCTCTTCAGACAAGATTGAATCAATCACCACAAACGGAGCCTGGTTGGGCGCCACGTTTTGCAGCGGCGTGTAGGTGCCTTCGTCGAATTTTTCACGGTTTTGGTCGTGGATGACCGAATGGCGGTGTGTGAAGGTGCCACGGCCGCAGTCTTCGCCCGACAGGCGCACCGGGTAACCACTGGCCACCAGGGACGCGAACGCCATGTGTTCACCCATGCCCCAGTCCACCGGAATTTCACCCCGGCCCATCGCCGCGCGGTCAGCGTAGACTTTTTTGACCAGGTTGTGCGGCGTGATGCTGTCGGGGATGGTGCTGATTCTTTCGGCCAGGCGCTTCCATTCCGCCAGCGGCAGGGCCGTGTCGCCTGAATCAGTCCATTTTTTTCCCAAAAAGGGCATCCAGTCCACCGCGAATTTGCTTTTGAAATTGGTGATGACCGGGTCGAAGGTGTTTTTGCCGGCATCCAGCGCGGCACGCGTGGCCTTGACCATGTCGTCGCCGAGCGATTCGCCCATGCCCTGCGCGGCCAGTTTGTCGGCGTACAGCTTGCGGGTGCCAGGGTGCAAGGCAATCTTTTTGTACATCAGCGGCTGGGTCAGCGCCGGCGTGTCCTGCTCGTTGTGGCCGAGTTTGCGGAAACAGATGATGTCAACCACCACGTCCTTCTGGAATTCCATGCGGTATTCCAGCGCAAACTGGGTGGCCAGGACCACGGCTTCCGGGTCGTCGCCATTGACGTGCAGCACGGGCGCTTCGATAATCTTGACCACATCGGTGCAGTACAGCGTGGAGCGGCTGTCGCGCGGGTCGCTGGTGGTGAAACCGATCTGGTTGTTGATGACGATGTGCACGGTGCCGCCGGTGAAATAGCCACGCGTCTCGGCCAGCGCCAGGGTCTCCATCACCACGCCCTGGCCGGCAAACGCGGCGTCGCCATGCACCAGCACGGGCAGGACTTGCAGGCCTTTGGGGTCGCCGCGACGGTCCATGCGGGCCCGCACCGAGCCTTCGACCACCGGATTGACGATCTCCAGGTGCGAGGGATTGAAGGCCAGCGTCAAATGCACCGGCCCGCCGGGCGTTGACACGTCGCTTGAAAAGCCCTGATGGTATTTGACGTCGCCGCTGGGCAAATCTTCGGGCGCGGTGTGGTCAAACTCGGCGAACAGGTCCGACGGCACCTTGCCCAGGGAGTTCACCAGCACATTGAGGCGTCCGCGATGCGCCATGCCGATCACGATCTCCTGCAAACCGACGGCGCCGCCGCGCTGGATCAACTCATCCATCGACGCGATGAAACTCTCGCCACCTTCAAGCGAAAAACGCTTTTGCCCGACGTATTTGGTGTGCAGAAAACGCTCCAGCCCTTCCGCCGCCGTGAGGCGGTCCAGAATATGGCGCTTTTTGTCCGCCGTGAACTGCGGCTTGCTGCGGATGGTTTCAAGTTTTTGCTGCCACCAGCGCTTTTGGCCCTGGTCGGTCATGTACATGTACTCGGCGCCTATCGAGCCGCAATAGGTTTCGCGCAGGGCGTTGAGCAGCTCGCGCAATGGCATGGTTTCGCGGCCGAAAAACGTGTTGCTGGTGTTGAACACGGTTTCCTGGTCGGCGTCGTTGAAGCCATAAAAGGACGATTCCAGCTCGGGGATCTTTTCGCGCTCGGCGCGTTTGAGCGGATCCAGATCGGCCCAGCGCGCGCCGACATTGCGGTAGGCGGCGATGATTTGCTGGACAGCCGTGCGTTTGCGGCCCATTTCCGAGTCCGCCCCGGTCGCCATGACGACGCGGGTGCCGCCCTGCTTGGCGCGCTCGGCGAAAGCGTTAACTACCGGCAAATGCGGCACGTCTTTGGTGTTGCTGCCGTCTACGGCAGGGACGTACTGGAGCGCGTCGAAATAATCGCGCCAGGAATCGGGCACGCTGCCGGGGTTGGCGAGGTAGTTTTCGTACATCTCTTCGACATAGGGCGCGTTGCCGCCGAAGAGATAGGATGTGCCCTGATAGGCACCGTAAACTGCGCCCGAAGATTGGGCGGGTGGAACTTGACTCATCTTGACGCTGACCTCCATTTCCCTTGGGGAAATTTAGTTTGGTTGGAAAACCTTCCGCGACACGGCTGAACCGATTGGCGGATGCGACTGCTGCCTGGGAAGGGGCTTGGGTACGGGGCGAATTGTGCCACCGAATGTTGGTTTTTAACGCTTTGCCCATTCGATTTTCAACCTCGGGGCACATATTGATACATTTCGAAGTGAATTAAGTCAAAATGCCATTTGCTCGCGCAAACGCCTGAATGCCGCTGCACAAAGGAAGCCAGTTTTCAAATGCCAAGACAAAACACGCCAAAATGCCTTGCGAAACTCGGCCTGCTGGCCGCGTTCGCGCTGCTCCCCCAAGTTCACTCTGAAGTGGACAGCTTGGTTCGCGATGCCGCCGCCCTGGCCGACAAAGGCCAATCCAAGGCCGCCTTTGACTTGCTGGACGCCAAAGAGCCTGGGCGCGCAGGCGACGCTGACTTTGACCTGGTCTTCGGCATCGCCGCCAACCAGGCTGAACAATACAGTCGGGCGATTTTTGCGCTGGAACGGGTGCTGCTGGTGCAGCCAGACAATGCCCGGGCGCGCGCCGAGCTGGCCCGCGCCTTGTTCGCAGTCGGCGACACCAAGAACGCCCGAACTTTGCTGGGCCAGGCCAAAGAACAAGGCGTTCCGGTTGAGGTGGCCAAAACCATTGACCAGTTTTTGCAGGCCATTGACAAAGTCGATGAAGCCGGGCGTTCGTCGGTCAAGGCCTATGTCGAGGCCGGGCTTGGGTACGACAACAATGTCAACGGCGCGCCGTCGAACAACGTCGTCGCCGTGCCCGCCTTGGGCGGCCTGCTTGTCACCTTGACGCCGGCCGGAACCAAAACCGCCGCGTCATTTTTAAGCTTGGGCGCTGGCGTGTCTGGCCGCCATCTGATCGACTCACGCTGGTCGCTGATCGGCAACGCCGTCGTCAATGCCCGTGGCAATTCCGATGCGGCAAGCGCTTTCAACACGCTTCAAACCGATTTCCAGGGCGGCGCGTCCTACCGGGTTGACCGCAATGAGTACACCCTGGTGCTGCAGGCCGCAACCTACGACGTGGGCGGCGCGCGCGCGCGCGACCAGGCGGGGGTGGTTGGTGAGTGGAACCACCGGCTGGACGGCTTTCGGCAATTCAGCACTTATCTACAGTCATCGCGCCTGAGTTACCCGGGCCAGAATGCGCGCGACGCCCAGCGCAATGTGCTGGGCAGTTCCTACGCCCATTTGTTCAGAAACGGCCTGATGGCCTACGGCGGCCTCTATTTCGGCAGCGAAACCGAGTTTGCTGCTGGCGTGCCGCAACTGGGCCACCGCCTGACCGGCCTGCGCGCCGGGGTGCAAAAACCGTTCAACGAGAGCTTGGCGGTGTTTGCCACCATCGGGTATGAAGACCGAAAATTCGGCGGCGCAGACCCCCTGTTTCTGGTCACCCGCCAAGATCAGCAAACGAACCTGAACATCGGCCTGTCCTGGATCCCAGCCAAGGCCTGGCGCGTGACACCGTTGATTGCGCTGACGCAGACCAGTTCCAACATTGCCACCAATGATTTCAACAGCCAGGCCGTCAGCGTCACGGTGCGCCGCGAATTCTGATGCGCCACGCGCCGCCAGTTCAGCAGTCAATCCAATCAGTTCCTGACACTCCCGCACGAACGGACTCATCATGAAACCAGGCATCCAAATCAAAAACACCGCCCTTATCCTGGCGCTGGCGGCGGTTTACCCGCTTTACGGCCATGCGGCGGCAGGCATTGCCCAGTTCACCAGCGGCGACGTCAACGTGCGCCGGGGCGCGACCCTCGTGGCCTTGGCCAAAGGGCGCGACCTGGAAAGCGGCGACGCGATCCAGACTGGCGCTGCGGGGCGGGCGCAGATCCGGTTCACCGACGGCGGCATCGTCTCGCTGCAACCCAATTCGCAGTTCGACATCACCAGGTACGTGGATGCCAACGACCCGGCGCAAGACAGCTTTCTGGTCAACTTCGCGCGCGGCTCCATGCGCGCCATCACCGGCCTGATCGGCAAGCGCAACCGGGAAAACTACAAGGTTCAAACCGCCACGGCCACGGTCGGCATCCGCGGCTCGGGGTTCAGCGCATCCTACAATCCCGACGGCAGCATCGCGGTCTCAAGCGAACTCGATGAAATCGAGGTCTGCACCAAGGGCGGCTGCGTCCGTTTGACGGCAGGCGAATCTTGCCTGGTCGTCAACAATGACGAGCCGCCGGCTCGCGGCCAGGTGCGCGCCAATCTGCCGACGCCGCCGCCGCGCCAGGAAATCACCGTGGTCGGCAACCGGGTGACCAATGCCGGCCTGAGCGCGCTGATCACCGTTCCGGCGCATAGCGTGGTCGTTCCCCAGCCAGTCGTCCAGACCGTCACCGGCCTGATGGCTTCGTTTGCCGGCGCCAGCGGCGCTCAGACCACAAATACCGGAGCCAACACCGTCGGCACCGACCTGTTCACCCTGGAGACCGCGCCCGCCGCCGCAGCCGCAGAGGCGCTGCGCCAGGCAGTGGGGCCGGCCCCTGGGCCAATCTTGGTTCCCTCCACCAACCCGGCGACCCAGCTGATCAAGTCTGTTTCCTCGACAGATGGCATGACAAACCAAAAACTGGCGCTGGCCAGTTATGACTCGCGCGGCAAAGTCACCGACGCAGACTTCATTGGCTGGGGCCACTGGGCGACCGCCCGCCAGATCACCACGAGCACGACCACCGTCAACGACTTGCACTACGTGGTGGGCAAACCCACTCCAGACGCGGCTGTCAGCGCATTGTCCGGCTTTACCGGAACCTTCGGCCTGATTGGCGGCACCGCAAGCTTCAAGCCTTATACGGGTGGCAGCAGCGTGCTTGGCAGTGTGATCGGCGGGTCTTTGTCGGTTCAGTTCAACAACCCGGGCAATTCCAACTTTGTCACAGGCTCACTCGACACCAAGTTTGGCGCAACAGTCGTCAACGTCAATTTGGGAACCGCAAGCGGCTGCGGCGCACGGTTCTCCGGCGGTGCTGCCAATGTGGCCGGCTTCTTCACCGGCGCCAACGCCACGCGCGCCGGCCTGACCTTCAACGCCAACACTGGCAGTTTGGGCAGCGGAACAATTTCAGGGTCTGCGGCCTTCACACGAACCTCGTTGACGCCACCGTCCTGATTTTGCCGCAGGCACTTTTGATCCGTCAATTGAGATAATTCTCAAGCGTGTTTTGGACCGCGATCCCGTTTTGCAGCGCCATCACCTTGTCGCGGGCTTTCTGCCCTGAGGCATGCCGCAATCCGGGGTCTGCGGACAAGGCGGACAAGGCAGACAGCGCCTGCTCCTGGCTGCCCACCAAAAAGACGCCGTGGTCGCCCTCCACCGAGTCGGCATAACCGGCGTCAATCGCGGCGACCACCGGCAATGCGCTGGCCATGGCCTCAAAAATCACCCTCCCGTAAGTCTCGTAGATGCTGCCGGTGCGGTAGAACATCGCATCAAGCGAGGCTAAAAACCCGGGCACGGCTTGCGCGCCGGCTTGCAATAATTCAATTCCAGCGACGTCGCCCACCTGATCGGCAAGGCAAGTGCCGCCCATCACCCGCACCCGCAAGCC
Source organism: Rhodoferax sp. (assembly GCA_031392945.1). GTDB lineage: Bacteria > Pseudomonadota > Gammaproteobacteria > Burkholderiales > Burkholderiaceae_C > JANYCG01. Next base: position 6,773 of record JANMVT010000272.1, read on the forward strand.
CCGCGCCGCCAGCATCCGGTACAGCGCGGGATCGTCTGGATGGTGCTTTTCGGAGACATCGCGGCTGACCCGCCCCACCGTGAAAACACGGCCAGACGGTCGCTGCACGGGCGTTTTGAGAAACGGCGCGATCTGGATCAAGCTGGGGTCAATCCTGCCTGGCAAGCCCACGGAATCCTGCAAGGCTTTGCAGACAAACATGATCTGCGGGTCCAGCCCCGTGCCATCGCGCAATTGTTCAATCATCGCAAACAAGGCGCCGTGGTTTGGCAGGTTGTAACGCAGTGCCAGTCGGTCTGGGCGGGCGTGTTCAAGCCAAATCCCAGTGCGCACATGCACGCCGCCAAACACCAGCAGGCCACCCTTGGGAAACTCCCCGCCAAACGCGTTGAGGGCCTTGACCCCCTGACCGGCAAAGTAAGGGTGCGGCGTCACGTCGGACCAAAGGCGGACGGTGCGTTGGCCGGACAATGCCGCGCCCAATGCCAGCAGCGAACGCTCGGCCCCGGTGAACGGGTCGTCGAAGTGCCCAACAAAATGAACCGGGTTGGGATTGAATCGCGGGCTGGATGGCATGGCAAAGTCCGAATGGCAGTGCCGCAAATATATACTCCCGCATGGCTGATTCCCCAATGGACGCGCAACACTGGACGGCCCAGGGCTCCGGGCTTTATGCCGCCGGCAAAATGGAGGCCGCCCTGGTCGCGTTTCAACACGCTTTGGCGCTGGATCCGCTCAACCTCAACACGGCGTCAGCTTGCGCCACCCTGCTCTCGCAACTGAACCAGCCGCAAACCGCCTACCAGACGCTTGCCAACCTCAAAGAACAGCTTTGGGCCGACGCCGACGGCACGGCCAACCTGGCAATCGCGGCCGAGGCCTGCGGCTTGGACGACAAGGCCAGGGCCGCCTACGAACGCGCGCTGGCACTGGACCCGGATCACGTGCGCAGCCTGAATAACCTGGCGCTGTGGGCCGCCAGGGAAGGCCGCTGGGAAGATGCTGTGGCCAAAGCGGCGCGTTGCGTGGAACTTCTACCCGCCGAGCCGCTGTTGTGGATGAACTGGACCGATTTTCTGACCGGCGCGCGGCGTGAACCCGAAGCCTTGGCGCAGTTGGAAACCGCTTGCCGCCGCTTCCCCGACTCTCTGGATTTGGCCATTCGCCGCTTCACCGCGCGCGCCTTCAACGCGGATTTTGCAGGCGCCGAGCAGGCCTTCGCCGCCCTGGGCCCCAACGCCGGCAAAATTCTGGACACTTACCTGAAAGGCGCCAGCGCCAACCTGCCCAAGCAGTTTCAAAAACACCCGCTGGTCACTCCCGACGTGTTCGAGCTTTATTCAATCCGCGCATTTGACGCGCTCAATGTGTGCAGTTGGGGGAAAAACGGCCCGCTCACCGCCATGCTGGGCGACATGCTGGCCCAGGCCACGGCCTGCGGTGAATCGCGCGACTGGCGCGACACCCAGTTTTACGCCCTGCTGTTGGACATGGGCGAGGCCCAGCAAACCCGATTGCGGGTGGTGACGGGCGACACGATTGACTTGACGCAAAAACGCACGCCCAACTGGCTGCCCTTCAAAAACCGCAGAGCTGCCGCACCTCGCGGGATCCAGCCTCACGGCCAAGGCGCCGGCGAACGCATCCGCATCGGCATCGCCACCCAAAACCTGGCGGATGCACGTTACAGCGCCAGCCTGCTCAATCAGTTGGCCCTGCACGACCCCGGCTGTTTTGAGTTTCAGCTTTACACGCCTGGCAGCCTGTCTGGCGCGGCTGATGGCGCCAACGCCCAATTGGCGGCCCGGTTGTCGCAATACGCCAGCGTGGTCGAGATCGGCCACATGAGCGACTCAGAAGCCGCCGCCCGTATCCGGCTGGACCGCCTGGACCTTTGGATGGACACCACTTTTTACACCGCTTGGTGCCGCCCCGAGTTGCCCGCGCTGCGCGTGGCGCCGGTGCAATTGCGCCATCAAACCTGGCAGCGGGTGAATCCGCCGATCCCCTGCGAATACAGCATTGGCGACGCCTTCACCCACCCGCTGTCGCCACACGACGCGGATTTTGCGGCTCAATTTGGCTGCATCGCCCGCTTCCCCCATACCTGTTGGCTGGCAGGGCCGGCAGAAGAAATTGCCGCCGAGCCAATGACCCGCGAGCAAGCCCGCTTGCCGCCAGAAGCCCTGGTCCTGTGTTCATTTGGCCCGGCCTTGATGATCGACCCGCACAGCTTCACCCAGTGGATGAAGATGCTGCAAGCCCTGCCGCAAGCCGTGTTGTGGTTGCCATCCTATGTGCCTGAGGCCCGTGCCAACCTGGCGCGCGAAGCGGCGGCGGCAGGCATCGCGCCCGACCGCATCCTGTTTGCCGACCGCGGCAGCCGCGCCGACCTGCTGGCGCAATTGCCCTTGGCCGACCTGTTTCTGGACACCCTGCGCTTCAACGCCAACCACAACCTGGTCGATGCCCTGCGCCTGGGGCTTCCAGCCGTCACAGTGGCAGGCCACAACATGGCCTCGCGCCTGGGCGGCAGCATCATCCGCGCGGCAGGTTTGCCTGATTGCGTGTTTGACAGCGCGGCGGCTTATGTCGAGGGCGTCGTCCAACTGGGCCACGACCCGGATCAACTCAAAATCCTTCGCGCGCGTCTTGCGGCACAGGGCCAGCGCGCCCCGCTGTTCGACACCCAGGCCTGCGTACGCGAATGGGAGGTCGCGTGGTCGCATATGGTGGCGCGCCAGCGCGCCGGGCTGGCCCCGCAGGCATTTGACGTGAGCGAGGCCCCATTGAAACCATCCTGAGCTTCCAACTCGGTTTGCTATATTTATAGAAGCAATCTATCTATATTCCACGAGGGCAAAAAGCCGATTTGATCGCCAATTTTCAAAAAACCGGCGCTTTTCGCGTTTGAGGCGCTATTTGACGATGTCCAGCACCGCCTTGAAGTCCGGGTGTTCGGCCGTGCGCAGCCATTCAAACGCCACCATCTCGGTCGTCACCAGTTCGGCCCCCGCACCGGCCAGGCGGTCAAACGCGGCATCGCGGTTGCGTTCAGTGCGTGAACTGCATGCGTCTGTGACGACCCAAACATCAAACTCGTCTTCAAGCAAGTCGAGCGATGTCTGCATCAGGCAAACATGCGCTTCGCAGCCGGCCATGACAATCATGTTGCGCTCGGGTGCAGCGGCTTTTTGCAGGTGTTTGGGCAGGCTGCGGGCGTTGCCTTTTGGTGCCATATTCTGCGCCGTCACCGGTGGACGCAGCCACTCGCCCAGGCCTTCTTCCACGGCGCTGAATTGCATCTTGCCCAAGGTTTGGCTGCACAAGGCACGGATAACAGGCAGGTTTTCGCCCAGGCGCGACGGGTTTTCTTCGGTGCCCCAAACCGGCACGTCCAGCAGCCGGGCAATTTTGCCCAGTCGAACGGCGTTGGCCAATACCTGCTGGTTTTCAAAAATCGAGGGCATCAGTTTGGCCTGGTAGTCGACCAGCACCAGTTGGGATTCAAGGACGTCCAGCAACATGTCAGGCTTTCAAAGGGATTGTTCGGTACAGTGTAGTTTCCCTCCGCCCCTAATCAAATCCATGGAGCTTTCGCCATGAACGCCTTGACCCAATCCCCCAGCCTGATGAGTGGCTCTGACTTCCGCGAATCGCTACGCCGCTACCAGCCCAAGGTGTTTGTCGATGGCCGCGCGGTGGACAGTGTGGCTGATGAACGCGCCTTCCAGCCCGGCATCAATGCCATCGCCCTCACCTATGACTACGCCCTGAAGCCACAGTACGCACCCATCATGAGGGCGGTGCAGCACACCAGCGGCAAGACCGTCAACCGCCTCACCCACATCAACACCAGCTCTGGCGATTTGCTCAACAAGCTCGAAGCCGTGCGCCTGGTCTGCCAGGAAACCGGCTGCGCCCAGCGCTATTTGACCCACGACGCGCTCAACGCCATCGGCCAGGTGTCGGCCCGCATCGACGACGCGCGTGGCACCACCGAGAACACGGCCCGCTTCACTGAATACCTGCACCGGGTGCAGGACCAGGACCTGACGCTCGGCATCGCCATGACCGACGCCAAAGGCGACCGCAGCAAACGTCCGCACGAACAGGCCAATGTCGATACCTACCTGCACGTGGTGGATCGCAACGCCATGCAAAACGGCAAACGCGGCATCGTGATCAGCGGCACCAAGGCCATCGTCACCGGTGCGCCCTACATGCACGAGTTGCTGGTCATGCCCTGCCGCAACATGGGCAAAGAAGATGCAGCCTTCGCCGTCTGCTGCGCGGTGCCGATTGATGCACCGGGCCTGACAATCGTGGCCCGCCCCGCCGGGCGCCCCGGTGAAAAGCTGGAGCATGGCGCGGCCCTGTTCTCATCCAAATACGGCCAGAGCACCGCCGTTTGCTTGTTCGACAAAGTCTTCGTGCC
>JANMVT010000278.1:0-5527 GCA_031392945.1 Rhodoferax sp.
GGCGCCGAAGCCACCAAGGGCCAAAGCGTCACCGTCCACTACACCGGCTGGCTTTACAACGATGGCGTTCAGGGCAAAAAATTCGACTCCAGCAAAGACCGTGGCGACCCGTTCGTGTTCTCGCTTGGCGCCGGCATGGTCATCAAGGGCTGGGACGAGGGCGTGGCCGACATGAAGGTGGGCGGCGCACGCACCCTGATCATCCCGTCGTCCCTGGGTTACGGCGCCCGTGGCGCTGGCGGCGCGATTCCGCCAAACGCGACCTTGAAGTTCGACGTGGAATTGCTCGGCGTTCGTTGAAATCCGGCTGCTGTTGGAGGGGCTTCCGCACGGATGTCGCGGCGGGCCTGGACCAAACTTTGATCTGCGTCATGTTCAGCAGCAAATCGCGCTGAAATCCTCTTGAAACCGCCAATACTGCCCTTACTTCGTAGGGGTATTCGCCGTTTATTCACTTTTAGCATGTCTGAGCCAAGTCAAAACCAATCCAATCCCCAGGCGTCCCAGCCCTTCGGCCAGGCGCCCGGCCAACCCTTTGGCCAACAGGCCAGCCAAGGCGGCGCTTCCATGAGCGCCGAAGAACTCGAAGCGGCCCAGGCCGCCAACGAGGTTGACGCCCTGAATAGTCCCTTGGCGATGGCCCAGGCCGAACTCGCCACCCTCAAGGCCAAAAGCGCCGACCTGGCCGACCAGTACCTGCGCGCCAAGGCCGAGGCTGAAAACGCCCGCCGCCGCGCCGAGGACGAAATCACAAAGGCACGCAAGTTTGCCGTCGAAAGTTTTGCCGAAGGCCTGCTGCCGGTCGTGGACAGCCTGGAAGCAGGCTTGGCCATCAAGGACGCCACCGTGGAGCAGGTCCGCGAAGGCGCCCAGGCCACCCTGCGCCAGTTGACCGCCGCGCTGGAGCGCAACAAGGTCATCGCCATCAACCCCGAGCCGGGCGCCAAGTTCGACCCGCATTTTCACCAGGCCATCAGCGTGGTGCCCTCAGACTTTGAGGCCAACAGCGTGGTGATGGTGCTGCAAAAAGGTTACTCCATCGCAGACCGCGTCATGCGCCCGGCCCTGGTCACGGTGTCCGCCGCCAAATAGGCGCCACCAATATAAAGCGCTGACCTGGATAAATCTGCCTTGAAAATTTTCAAGTTATCCACAAGTTACAAACATCTTAATTACATCTGAAGACTGGAGTTCATCATGGGAAGAATCATTGGCATCGACTTGGGCACGACAAATTCTTGCGTCGCCATCATGGAGGGCAACACGCCCAAGGTGATCGAGAACTCTGAAGGCGCACGCACCACGCCGTCCATCATCGCCTACCAAGACGGTGGCGAGACCTTGGTCGGCGCTTCGGCCAAACGCCAGGCTGTCACCAACGCCAAAAACACGCTGTACGCCGTCAAGCGCCTGATTGGCCGCAAATTCACCGAGAAAGAAGTGCAAAAAGACATCAACCTGATGCCTTACAAGATCACCGCCGCCGACAACGGCGACGCCTGGGTCGAAGTGCGCGGCGAGCGCCTGGCGCCCCAGCAGGTCAGCGCCGAAGTGCTTCGCAAGATGAAGAAGACGGCCGAAGACTACCTGGGTGAGCCGGTCACCGACGCCGTCATTACGGTGCCCGCCTACTTCAACGACGCCCAGCGCCAGGCCACCAAAGACGCCGGCCGTATTGCGGGCCTGGACGTCAAACGCATCATCAACGAGCCCACGGCAGCAGCCTTGGCTTTTGGCCTGGACAAGCAGGAAAAAGGCGACCGCAAAATCGCCGTATATGACCTGGGCGGCGGCACCTTTGACGTGTCCATCATCGAGATTGCCGACGTCGATGGCGAGAAGCAATTCGAAGTGCTGTCCACCAATGGCGACACCTTTTTGGGCGGCGAGGACTTCGACCAGAAGATCATCGACTACATCATCACCGAGTTCAAGAAGGAGCAAGGTGTTGATTTGAGCAAGGACGTGCTGGCTCTGCAGCGCCTGAAAGAAGCCGCTGAAAAAGCCAAGATCGAGCTGTCAAGCAGCGCGCAGACCGACATCAACCTGCCCTATGTCACAGCCGACGCCTCCGGCCCGAAACACCTGAACATCAAGCTCACGCGTTCCAAGCTGGAGCAACTGGTCGAAGATCTGATCGAGCGCACCATTGCGCCGTGCCGCACCGCCATCAAGGACGCTGGCGTCAGCACGGCTGACATCCACGACGTGATCCTGGTCGGCGGCATGACGCGCATGCCCAAGGTGCAGGAGAAGGTCAAGGAATTGTTTGGCCGCGAGCCACGCAAGGACGTGAACCCTGACGAAGCCGTGGCCGTGGGCGCTGCCATCCAGGGCCAGGTGCTGGCCGGCGACCGCAAGGACGTGTTGCTGCTGGACGTGACGCCTTTGAGCCTGGGCATTGAAACCCTGGGCGGCGTGATGACCAAGATGATCACCAAGAACACCACCATTCCAACCAAGTTTGCGCAGACCTTTTCGACCGCTGACGACAACCAGCCGGCCGTGACCATCAAGGTGTTCCAGGGCGAACGTGAAATCGCCGCCGTCAACAAGATGCTGGGCGAGTTCAACCTCGAAGGCATTCCACCGTCAGCGCGCGGCACGCCGCAGATTGAAGTGTCGTTTGACATTGACGCCAACGGCATCTTGCACGTCGGCGCCAAAGACAAGGGCACGGGCAAAGAGAACAAGATCACCATCAAGGCCAACTCGGGCCTGACCGAGGCCGAAATCCAGCAGATGGTCAAAGACGCCGAGCTGAACGCCGCCGACGACAAGAAAAAGCTCGAAATTGTCCAGGCCAAAAACCAGGGCGAAGCCAGCGTGCACAGCGTCAAGAAGAGCCTGACCGAATACGGCGACAAACTCGACGCAGGTGAAAAAGAGAAGATCGAAGCCGCCGTCAAGGACCTGGAAGCCGCGCTCAAAGGCGACGACAAGGCCGCGATTGACGACAAGAACACGGTGCTGATGACGGCCAGCCAGAAACTCGGCGAAAAAATGTACGCCGACATGCAGGCCAAGCAGGCGGCTGACGCGGCTGCGGCCGGTGGCGCGGCCCCAGGCGCCGATGCCAGTGCGCAGGCGACCAAACCGCAGGACGACAATGTGGTCGATGCCGAAGTCAAGGAAGTCAAGAAAGGCTGATCACGGACGCTCTGCGCCGCGTCAGCTCGCCGCATTCGACCGGACCAAACCCTCGATTTCATCGTTGGGTTTGGCAGGTCAATTTGGCGTTTTGATGGGGTGATGTTGATCAGCTAATACTGGACACATGAACAAATCCCGACTCGAAGCTTTCAGTGACGGCGTGATCGCCATCATCATCACCATCATGGTGCTGGAGCTGAAGGTCCCGCACGGGGCAACCTGGGCGGATCTTTTGACGCTTTGGCCGGTGTACATCAGCTACGTGCTGAGTTTTGTGTATGTCGGCATTTATTGGGTCAACCACCACCACATGCTGCAAATGGTCAAACGGGTTGACGCGCGGGTCTTGTGGGCCAATCTGCATCTGCTGTTCTGGCTCTCGCTGATTCCCTTCGTCACCGCGTGGATGGGTGAAAACCACTTTGCCCAGAACCCCACCATCCTGTATGGCATCAACGCCCTGATGGCGGGGCTGGCTTACCAGTTGATGGTGATTGCCTGCCGCCGCGCCAACCACGTGCACAACTTGCTGGGCGAAGGCATCAAGAACAGCCACAAGGGCAATATTTCGCTGCTGATGTACGTGATGGCCATCGTCGCAGCGCACTGGAACACGGCCATTTCATTCACTCTTTTTGCAACTGTGTCGGTGATGTGGTTCATCCCCGACCGGCGGATCGAACAGGCCCTTGGCTCCCCCTCCTCCAAATAAAAAATGACGATTCAACATGGCTAAGCGCGACTATTACGAAACCCTGGGCGTGCCCAAAAACGCCTCTGAGGAAGAGATCAAGAAGGCCTATCGCAAACACGCGATGAAGCACCACCCTGACCGCAACCAGGGTGATGCGTCCAAGGTGGCCGAAGAGAAATTCAAGGAATCCAAAGAAGCCTACGAGATGTTGTCGGACGCGCAAAAACGCGCAGCTTACGACCAGTACGGCCACGCCGGTGTCGACCCCAACATGCGCGGCGCAGGCGGCCCCGGCGCTGAAGGTTTTGGCGGTTTCGCCGAGGCCTTTGGCGACATTTTTGGCGATATGTTCGGCCAACAACGCGGGCGCGCGGGCGGCGGCGGGCGCCAGGTGTTCCGCGGCGGCGACCTGAGTTACGCCATGGAAATCACGCTGGAAGAAGCCGCCAAGGGCAAGGACGCGCAAATCCGCATCCCGACCTGGGACGCCTGCGACACCTGCAAGGGCAGCGGCGCCAAACCCGGCACCTCGGTCAAGACCTGCGGCACCTGCCAGGGCTCGGGCGCGGTGCAGATGCGCCAGGGTTTCTTCAGCGTGCAGCAAACCTGTCCGACCTGCCGTGGCGTGGGCAAGGTGATCCCCGAACCCTGCACGGTGTGCAGCGGCCAGGGCAAGATCAAGAAGCAGAAAACGCTCGAAGTCAAAATCCCGGCCGGCATCGACGGCGGCATGCGCATCCGCAGTACCGGCAATGGCGAGCCCGGCACCAATGGCGGCCCGCCGGGCGACTTGTACATCGAGATCCGGCTGAAGAAACACGACATCTTTGAGCGTGATGGCGACGACATCCATTGCTCGGTGCCCATCAGCTTCATCACCGCTGCGCTGGGCGGCGAGATCGATGTGCCCACCCTGGCTGGCAAAGCCGCCATCGACATCCCCGAAGGCACACAAACCGGCAAGCAGTTCCGCCTGCGCGGCAAGGGCATCAAAGGCGTGCGCGCCAGTTACCCCGGCGACCTGTATTGCCACATCACGATTGAAACACCCGTCAAGTTGACCGAGCACCAGCGCAAACTGCTCAAGGAACTGGATGAGTCGCTTAAAAAAGGCGGTGGCAAACATTCGCCTTCGGGTGATAGCTGGACGGACCGGTTGAAAAGCTTCTTCAGCTAATTCAAAGCGTCAAACCAGACATTTGGCCATGAAGCGTGCGGCGGTCACGATCTTGGCCTGCGCATGGGTACGCAATGCAAGCAGGCCACTCTTGTCGCCTGTCACCACATAAGCAGCGCCGCCCGCCTGCGCTAGCGCCAGAATGTAGTTGTCCTTCGGGTCGCTGGATCGCGTCACCACGGGCAAGTCATTCACCACCAGGGCGAGATTGCGCAGGCTGTTGACCAGGCGGCCGGCCTCGGCAGGTTTGATGCGCAGGGCAACCGCAACGCGCCGGGTCACCTCTCGGACTTCCACAAGCTGCTCGGCACAGGTTAAACTGAAGTTCCTCCTCGGACAACCTCGATTTTCGGCAGAAATCTCTTTTGAATCAACGGCGCAGGCCGCTTTGACAGCCTGCTTTTTGTAGGCATGCATATCCATGTCGTCGCAAATCGGAATTCATCGCCAACAATCCTCTTGCGTGAATCCTACCGTGAGGGCACCAAGGTGTGCAAGCGTAC
>JANMVT010000300.1:0-5153 GCA_031392945.1 Rhodoferax sp.
CACCAGCAAGACTGGATCGCGTTGGCCAGCCTTTGCGCGGCGCATCAGTTCCGAGTTGGTGGAGTCGACTTCGGGCAGGATTTCGACGGTGAAGCCAGGCTGGAATGGCGCCACCGCCTCCCAGATCGCTTCGGCAGGCCAATTCATTGCTTACCGCTTGCGCTTGGGGGCCAGCAGCGTTCCCCGGCAGGTCTTGGCGCCGCACCAGCAGGGGTATTCGGCCTTGAGTTTGGGGGTGTAACGCTCGTCGATGATCAGGCCGTAGTCGTAGTTCAGCTCTTCGCCGGGGGCTATGTCGCGCAAGGCCTTGATGAAGACGCGTCCGCCGACTTCATCGGCCTCGCAATTGGCATCGCAGGAGTGGTTGATCCAGCGCGAGGAGTTGCCGCCATACAGCGCGTCGATCACGTGTTTTTCATCAATGTGAAAATAGAAGGTGTGGTTCGGGTCGCTGGGGTCGTGCGGGTGGCGTTTTTGCGCTTCTTTCCAGCTGATGATGGCGCCCACGTATTCGATGATGGTTTCACCCTCACCGATGTCCTGCACGGCGAACACGCCCTTGCCATGCACGCCGGAGCGCTTGGTCTGGATGCGGCGATTGTCCCCTGGGGCGATGGTTTTACTCACTTTGGCTCTCTTTTGCCCATTTTTAAAATGGGGCCGGAAAATTTGGTATGGTGAATCGTATGGGCGCGCATGTGTGCGCCTGCGCGCACGCGAGACGTGGATTGTAGTCATGGGTAAATTCAGACAATGAAAACATTGGTAATTGCAGAAAAACCGTCAGTCGCACAGGACATCGTGCGCTCGCTCACGCCCACGGCAGGCAAGTTCGAGAAACACGACGAGCATTTTGAGAACGACAAATACATCGTCACCAGCGCCGTGGGCCATCTGGTGGAGATCGCGGCACCGGAGGAATTCGACGTCAAGCGTGGCAAATGGAGCTTTGCCAACCTGCCGGTGATCCCCCCGCATTTCGATTTGCACCCGATGGACAAGACCAAGACGCGGCTCAATGCCATCGTCAAACAGGCCAAACGCAAGGACGTGGGTGCCTTCATCAATGCCTGTGACGCCGGGCGCGAGGGCGAACTGATCTTTCGCCTGATCCAGCAGTACAGCAAGGTCAAGTTGCCGGTGTCGCGCCTGTGGCTGCAGTCCATGACGCCGCAGGCCATCCGCGATGGCTTTGCCAGCTTGCGCACCGACAAACAGATGTTGCCCCTGGCAGACGCCGCGCGTTGCCGCTCCGAGGCCGACTGGCTGGTTGGCATCAACGGCACCCGCGCCATGACGGCGTTCAACTCGCGCGACGGCGGGTTCTTTTTGACCACGGTCGGCCGGGTGCAAACCCCCACCCTGAGCGTGGTGGTGGAGCGCGAGGAGCAAATCCGTAAATTCATCAGCCGCGATTACTGGGAAATCCACGCGACATTCGCCGCCCAGGCCGGTGACTACCCGGCCAAGTGGTTCGACCCCAAATGGAGCAAGGCGGCGGCCAATGCCGCAGCCGGCAACACTGACGAACCGGATGCGGAACTGAGGGCTGACCGGGTCTGGAGCCAGCGCGCCGCACAGGCGATTGCCGACGCCGTGCGCGGCCAGACCGCTACTGTCACCGAAGAAAGCAAACCGACGTCGCAGGCCTCGGCCGCCCTGTTTGACTTGACCAGCTTGCAACGCGAGGCCAATGGCAAGTTTGGTTTTTCCGCCAAGACCACGCTGTCGATTGCGCAAAGCCTGTACGAGCGGCACAAGGCCCTGACCTACCCGCGTACTGACTCGCGCGCTCTGCCCGAAGACTACGTCCCGGTGGTCAAAGACACTTTTGAGATGCTGTCCAAGAGCGGCATGAAGCACTTGGCCCCGTTTGCCGCCACGGCGATCAAGGGCAATTACGTCAAACCCAGCAAACGCATATTTGACAACAGCAAGGTAAGCGACCACTTCGCCATCATCCCTACATTGCAGGCACCCAGCGGGCTGTCAGAAGCCGAGCAGAAGGTTTACGACCTGGTGGTGCGCCGTTTCATGGCCGTGTTTTTTCCTAGCGCGGAATACGAAGTCACCACGCGAATTTCCGTGGCGGCAAGTCACAGCTTTAAAACCGAAGGCAAGGTGCTGGTCAAGCCGGGCTGGCTGGCAATTTACGGCAAGGAAGCCGCCGACGAAGTGGCCGATGCGAAAGAGGGTGACAAAGGCCAAAGCCTCGTTCCCGTGCAGCCAGGCGAAAAGGTGAAAACAACCGAGGTCGAGCCCAAGGGCCTCAAGACCCGCCCGCCCGCCCGTTATTCCGAAGCGACACTGCTCGGCGCCATGGAAAATGCCGGCAAAACGGTGGAAGACGATGACCTGCGTGCGGCCATGCATGAAAAAGGCCTGGGCACGCCCGCCACACGCTCCAGCATCATTGAAGGCCTGATCGCCGAAAAATACATGCTGCGGGAAGGCCGCGAGCTGATCCCCACGGCCAAGGCCTTCCAGCTGATGACACTGTTGCGCGGCCTGGGCGTGGAAGAGTTGTCCAAAGCCGAACTCACGGGCGAGTGGGAGTACAAACTCAACCAGATGGAACACGGCCAGTTGAGCCGCGAGAGCTTCATGGCCGAGATCGCCGCCATGACCGAACGCATGGTGAAAAAGGCCAAGGAATACGACCGCGACACCATTCCGGGCGACTACGCCACACTGACCGCGCCGTGCCCGAACTGCGGCGGCATCGTCAAGGAAAACTACCGGCGATACGCCTGCAGCGGCAAATCGGGTGCGGAGGATGGCTGCGGATTTTCATTCGGCAAGACCCCGGCAGGGCGGACTTTTGAAGTTGCCGAAGTGGAGCAATTCTTGCGCGATAAAAAGATCGGCCCGCTTGATGGATTCCGCTCCAAGGCCGGCTGGCCCTTCACGGCCGAGATGGTCATCAAGTTCGACGACGAAACCAAAAACTACAAGCTTGAATTCGACTTTGGCGACGACAGGAAAGCTGAAGAGTCCGGCGAGCTGATTGACTTCTCGGCCCAGACTTCATTGGGCAAATGCCCCAAATGTGGTGGCAATGTATTCGAGCATGGCAAGAGTTATGTGTGCGAGAAATCGGTGCCGACGATGGCGCAGCCCACACCCAACTGCGACTTCAAGAGCGGCCAGATCATCCTGCAGCAACCCGTTGTCCGCGAGCAGATGAGCAAGCTGCTGGAAACCGGCAAGACCGACCTGCTGGACAAGTTTGTCTCCATGCGCACGCGGCGCGGCTTCAAGGCCATGCTGGCCTGGGATGCGACGGCCGGCAAAGTGAACTTCGAGTTTGCGCCGAGCAAGTTCCCGCCGCGCAAGACTGCCGCCAAATCTGCCGCCGCAAGTCCGGTTGCTTCAAAAACGGTAGCTAAAAAACCAGCACTGACGAGGGCTTCGGCCAAAAAAGTACCTGCAAAAAAGACGCCGGCCAAAAAGGCCGCCAGCGCCAAGACCCCGCGCAAAACCAGCACGGCGGCAGGCCTGCAGCCCAGTGCGGCTCTGGCCGCCGTGATTGGGCCGGAGGCCGTGGCCCGCACCCAGGTCATCAAAAAATTGTGGGACTACATCAAGGCCCACAATTTGCAGGATGGCGCCAACAAACGAAACATCAATGCCGACGCCAAACTGCTGGCCGTGTTTGGCAAACCGCAGGTGACCATGTTTGAACTGGCCGGCATCGTGGGCAAGCATTTGGGATGAACCAGCTTTCTTTGTTTTTGCCCTGCGCCGCCGGCGTCGAGGACTACCTGCAGCCCGAGGTGCGACGCATCACGGGCCTGGGCATCGATGCCGTCAAGAAGCGCCGGGGCGGCGTGGAAGTCAACGCATCCTGGCGCGACGCCATGCTGCTCAACCTGCACAGCCGCCTGGCGCAGCGTGTGCTGGTGCAACTGTCTTACACCGGCTACCGCAATGAGCAGGACCTGTACCGCGCGGCATCGGAAGTGGCTTGGGAAATCTGGTTCACCCCGCGCCAGAGCATCAAGGTCGAAATCACCGCCCAGCACAGCCCGCTGACCAGCCTGAACTTCGCTGCGCTCAAGATCAAGGACGCAGTGTGCGACCGCTTTCGCGACAAGGCCCAGGGCGTGCGCCCGGACGTGGACACGCGCTGGCCCGATATCCGCATCTACGCCCACCTGACCACCGACAGCCTGTCGCTGTACATCGACACTTCGGGCGAGCCCTTGTTCAAACGGGGCTGGCGCGAGGACAAAGGCGACGCGCCGCTGAAAGAAACCCTGGCCGCCGCCATGATTGCCGCCAGCGGCTGGGCCGACGGCCTGGCCAAAAACGAGCCGCTGCTGCCCCTGTACGACCCCTGCTGCGGCAGCGGCACCATCGCCATTGAGGCAGCGCAAATCGCCTGCAATATCGCGCCGGGCTCACTGCGCCAGTTTGCCTTTGAGAAGATGCTGCCGTTTCAGGACCATGTCTGGAATGCTATTAAAAAAGTAGCTATCAACGCACAACAGACGAGGGAAAACATCGTATTTGGTAGTGATGTGGCGCACCGCATGGTTGATTTTTCCCAGCGCAACGCAGAGCGCGCGGGCGTGGCCGGCTGTATCGAATTTCGCGGCGGCGACGCGCTGCAGCGCATGCCGCCCACCGATACCCCCGGCGTGATGCTGCTTAACCCGCCGTATGGCGAACGCATCGCCGTGGCAGGCATTGCTGGCCCGGATCGTGCTGAATCCCGCGAGGCGAATGAAGAGCAGACAGGCCGCTTTGGCGCGCGGGAACTCGCAGAGGCGCAAGACGGCGGCGACTTCTTCCCGCAGCTGGCCAGCCACTGGAAGAAAAACTACAGCGGCTGGACCGCCTGGATGCTCACGCCGGATTTGAAAATGCCCGGCAAGATGCGCCTGAAGGAGTCCCGCAAGGTGCCGATGTGGAATGGGCCCATCGAGTGCCGTTTGTTCAAGTTTGACCTGATCAAGGGCTCCGCCCGGGAGCGCGTCAATTGAGCTTGTTGGTGCTGGACACCAACATCGTCCTGGACCTGTTCGTTTTCAACGACGCCAAAGCCACCAAGCTCAAGGCCGCCCTTCAGGCCGGCGCGCAGCAGTGGATCGCAACCCAGCCCATGCGCGACGAGTTGGTGCGGGTGCTGGACTACCCGCACATCGCCG
>JANMVT010000007.1:0-15962 GCA_031392945.1 Rhodoferax sp.
TCCACGCATCACGTTTTTCCTCAGCATAGTCGTATGTCTGGTACGTTCGCACGAGCTTGCTGGGTTCAACATGATTCAACACACGCTCAATAATGGCGGGTGCCACATGCAACGATTGCATTATTGTTGCGCCAGTTCGCCGCAAATCGTGTGGCACCCAGTCGCCATTGACCAGCAGTAGGGCATCCGAGTTCTTGGTGCGATTGCTCATGGGCTTTCGACCAATTGCCGCCATTTGTCGATCACGAACTTGCTTGGTCGTTGACTTCATGCAGACGTGGGTGGTTCCTGTTGTGTCCGGGAAGCACCATTTCTCGTTCGTCGAAATCTGTTTGAGTTCTTTGAATTTCTTGAGTGCAACGGGGGACAAAAATATCGTGTGCGATTTGCGGTTTTTGGCATTCTCCTTTGGGATCACCCATACGCCAGCTTCAAGGTCAACGTGTTCCCAGCGAGATTGAATGACCTCACCGATGCGGCAGCAGCAGGACAGCATCAACCACATGGCAATCTGCGTTCTGGGCATCAAACCGGATTTGGGCAGCTTTTCGGCAAGTTCCCGCACCTCGTCATCGTTCAATGCGCGGGTACGTTCAGCGCCCTCGTACTCGCGGGGCAAGATTTTGTCCTTTTTGAGGTCAATTTCTTCGGTCGGGTTTTCAAAGAGTTTTTTCCAGGCACGCTTGCGGGCAGCCCAGCGGAACATCTGCTTCAGGTCAGCGAACAGGGTGACCGAGATGCGGTTCGAGCCACGTTCAACCACACCCCTCAGAATTTTCTCAATGTGCTCTGGATGAACGCTGCTCAATTTGAGGTCACCAGCGATAGGAAATACGTCGCGGGTACGCGCAGTTGCAGCCCGTCGCCATCCATCAGTTTGTAAGGTTTATCTTTTGGTTTGGCGTTCTCGATTTGCTTTACAGTCAAGTTTCCCATTGCATCATCCAAGTGGTAGTGAGTGTTTCCACCGTGTCCGAACCGTGTCCGAAAAAGCGGTGGCTTTACATGGATTATGCTAGGCTTTATTGGATGATGAATTTCTGTAAGTTGTTGATTTTATTGAAAACATGAATGTTGCTGGATGTTGCTGGAGTGCGAAGAAGTACGCTACGAACCAAGGGGTAGTGGGTTCAATTCCTGCCAGCCGCACCAAAAAAAGACCTAAGCCTGCAACTGCGAAGTTGCAGGCTTTTTTCTTGGGGACATCCTGATGAACAAGGCCTTCACCAAAGAATCTGACGGCGGCGGCGAGGGCGACGACGATGACGGGCCGCAACTGTCGGCCCTGCCCGCCGGAGGCAAAAACTACATCACGCCCCAAGGTTACGCCCGCCTCAAAGCCGAGTTGTTTGACCTGATCGACAATGAACGGCCCCGGGTCGTTGAGATCGTCCACTGGGCCGCCAGCAATGGCGACCGCTCGGAAAACGGCGATTACATCTACGGCAAGAAACGCCTGCGAGAAATCGACCGGCGCATCCGGTTCTTGACCAAACGCATGGAAATCGCCGAGATTGCGGAGCCCAGCGTCCACTTTGGCGGCGACCAGATATTCTTTGGCGCCACTGCCACATATCTGGACGGCAAGGGTGTGGAGCGCACCATCACCATCCTGGGCATTGACGAGGCTGACAGCGCGCAAAACCAGGTGAGTTGGGTCTCACCCATCGCCAGAACCCTGCTCAAGGCACGTGCGGGCGATGTCTTGAACCTGGTGACACCTTCGGGCGTTGAGGAAATTGAAGTCATCAAAGTGTCGTACCCGACACCCAAAGTTCAATAGTCATGCGACCGCGCTGCTGCGGCGTGCGCTCAAAACCGAGGCGGTGCGGGCCAAATTGCGCAAGGCCGTGTCCAGGTGGCTCAAATCCCGCACGCCGATGACAAACCGCAGTTCGGTCACGTCCTGCGCGCCTTCCTCGTCCATGTCGATGTGGATGATGTCGGCCTCGGCCGCAGCCAGGGCAGCGGCGACGCGCGCCAGAACGCCCTTGCCATTGGTCACGGTCACCAGCATTTCAGTCTCGAAGGCGCGCACCGGTTCGTCCGCCCACTCCACTTCAATGAAGCGCTCGCTGTCCTTGTGCTGGAGTTTTTTGGCAATCGGGCATGCAAGCCGGTGCACCACCAGGCCCTCGCCGCGCCCAAGGTATCCCACGATGGCGTCGCCGGGGATCGGGCGGCAACATTGCGCGAACTTGACCGAGGCGTTTTCGCTGCCGTCCAGCGCCAGCACGCCTTGCGCCGATGATTCCGCAGCCATGAAACGTTCGCGCGTGAGCAAGAGCGCGTCCGGGCGCTCACCGCTTTCCGCCAGCAGGCTGACCAGGCGTTTGGCCACGATGCCGGCGATGCGTTTGCCCAGGCCGACGTCGGTCAGGAGTTCCGAGCGGCTCCTGTTGCCGGTGAAACGAAGCAACTTCTCCCAAATCGGCTGATAGGCCGGGTCGTCGCCGGGAAACTTCTCGATGCCCTCGCTGCGAAGCGCTTGCGAAAGCAGCCGTTCGCCCAGGTTTTCGGATTCCTCGTGCTCCATCGTTTTCAGATGGTGGCGGATTTTGGATCGCGCCCGCGCCGTGCGCACAAAACTCAGCCAGGCCGGGTTGGGGGTGGAATGGGCTGCGGTGACGACCTCGACCACGTCGCCATTTTTCAGTGCGGTGCGCAGGGGCACCTGCTCGCCATTGATCCGCGCGGCCATGGTCCGGTCGCCCACATTGCTGTGGATGGCGTAGGCGAAATCGACCACGGTGGCGCCGCGCGGCAGGGCCAGGATCTGGCTCTTGGGTGTGAACACATAAACCGCGTCGGGGAACAAGTCCACCTTCACGTGGTCCCAAAATTCGGCGGCGTCGCGGGTCTCGTCCTGGATGTCGAGCAGGGACTGCAGCCACTGTGTGCCCAGCCGTTCGGCACTGACGGCGTCCGGGCTGTTGACTTTGTACAGCCAATGCGCGGCCACGCCCGACTCGGCCACCACATGCATGGCCTGGGTCCGCACCTGGAATTCGACGTTGACGCCTGATGGCCCGACCAGGGTTGTGTGCAGCGACTGGTAGCCGTTGAGTTTGGCGATCGCGATGTGGTCCTTGAAGCGGCCCGGCACCGGTTTGTACAACTGGTGCAGGGTGCCCAGGGCGGTGTAACAGTCGCCGACTGTGGGCACCAGGACCCGAAAGCCGTAAATGTCGGTCACCTGGGCGAAGCTCAGGTGCTTGCCATCCATTTTCTTGTAAATGGAGTAGAGCGACTTCTCGCGCCCATCAATTTTGACCTTCATGCCAGCCGCCGCAAAGGCTGCCTCCACCTCGCGCTGGACGCGCTGGATCAGGTCGCGCCGGCGGCCCCGGGACTTGGCCACCGCCTTGGCCAGAATGGCATAACGCCATGGCCGCAAATGCTGGAACGACAGTTCCTGCAGTTCCCGGTAAGTCTGGTTCAGCCCGAGGCGGTGCGCAATGGGCGCGTAAATGTCAAGGGTTTCGCTGGAAATGCGCTGCCATTTGTCGCGCGGCGCGTCCGACAGGGTGCGCATGTTGTGGGTGCGGTCGGCCAGCTTGACCAGGATGACCCGGACGTCACGCGCCATGGCCAGCAGCATTTTGCGAAACGACTCAGCCTGGTTTTCCTCGCGTGTGTTGAAGTTGAGCTTGTCGAGTTTGGTCAGGCCATCGACCAGTTCGGCCACGGGCGAGCCAAAACGCTCGACCAGTTCGGGTTTGGTCACGCCGCAGTCTTCGATGGCATCGTGCAGCAGGGCGGCCATGACGGCCTGGGCGTCGAGTTTCCAGTCGGCGCATTGGGCCGCCACAGCGATGGGGTGGGTGATGTAGGGCTGGCCGCTGTTGCGGATTTGCCCCAAATGCGCCTCGTCGGCAAAGCGGTAGGCCAGACGGACCTGTTCGATGTCGCTGGCGCCAAGGTAGTCCAGCTTGGCGGTCAAACCGGCGAAACTGGCCGCCGTCGCGTTGATGGCGGCTGCATTGCGCGCTGGCGCAGGAACGCGCCGTTGCACCGGCCGGACCGGCGTCGCAGGTGTTGCATCAGGGGGATTGAGCGCTGTACCCATGGTGTGAATATAGCGTTTCGACAAAAGCTGCCGGCAAATAGTGGCAATCCATGAAAAAAGCACCGCAAGCGGTGCTTTTTCTGGCCCAGGGCCAAGCCTGGATCAGTGCCTCAAAGCGGCACTTTTTTCAGCATCTCCAGGCCGATTTTGCCGGCGGCGATTTCGCGCAAGGCGGTCACACCCGGTTTGTTCTTGCTTTCGATTTTTGGCGAATGTCCCTGGCTGAGCATGCGCGCACGGTAGGTGGCGGCCAAAACCAGCTGAAAACGGTTGGGGATCTGCGCCAGGCAGTCTTCGACGGTGATACGGGCCATGAAATCTCCAAATGACTAGGGAATATGCAACGCTTTGAACGTGTCGGCTCTGGCGCGGCGCTGCGCAGAGTAGCGCAGCCGCTGGGCGTGGACAATGGCCTTGAGGTCAAACAGCGCCCGGTCGAACAACTCGTTGATTATAACGAAGTCGAATTTGCTGACCTGGGCCACTTCCAGAGCTGCGTTTTTAAGCCGCATCTCGATGGTGTCGGCCGAGTCTTCGGCGCGGCGCTCCAGGCGCGAACGCAATTCTTCCCAGCTCGGTGGCAGGATGAAGATGCAAATCGCATTGGTGAACACCTGCTTGATCTGCACCGCGCCCTGAAAGTCGATCTCAAGGATCACGTCGGCGCCCTGGGCGATGCGCTCTTCAATTGCCTGGCGCGAAGTGCCGTAACGCTGATTGTGCACATGCGCCCATTCCACAAAGGCGTCGGCCGCGACCATGGCGTCGAACTCCCGGTTGGACACAAAGAAGTAGTCGCGCCCGTGTTTTTCCTGTCCGCGCGGAGCCCGTGTGGTGTGCGACACCGAAGGCTGAACGCGTGAATCGAGCTCCATCAGGGCCTTGACCAGGCTGGACTTGCCCGCCCCGCTGGGGGCTGCTACAACGAACAAATTGCCAGGGAAATCCATGGTGGTACGGTTTGAATTGGAGGCAACCAGCATTTTAAGATGTTGAACAGGGCCAATTTTTGGCTTCGCCACTCTTCGAGAACGGGTGGCAGCGACCCGCAACGCGGCGGCGCGTGGGCGCCACAATTTTTCGACGGGCCGCCCCTAGAAAAATTAGCCCCCTCGGGGGGCAGCGACCCGCGAAGCGGTGGAGCGTGGGGGCCATACTACTTACTCGACGTTCTGCACCTGCTCGCGCATCTGCTCGATCAGCACTTTCATGTCTACCGCGATGTGGGTCAACTCCAGCGCGGCTGATTTGGAACCCATGGTGTTGGCTTCGCGGTGCAGCTCCTGGATCAGGAAATCCAGCCGTTTGCCGATCTCGCCGCCCTTTTTGACCAGTCGCTCGATCTCGTCCAGATGCGAGTTGAGCCGGGTGATCTCCTCAGCCACGTCGATGCGGATGGCGAACGCGGTGGCCTCGGTCAACGCGCGGTCTTGCGCCACCTCGGGCGAGATGCCGCTGTCGCCCAGGGTCAGTGCCTCTTTCCAGCGTTCAAGGAAGCGCTGGCGCTGTTGCAACACCAATTGCGGCACCAGGGGCTGCGCCTTGCCCGCCAGGTCGCGCAATCGGCCAGCGTGCGCCAGCAGCATGGCGGCCAGACGCGCGCCTTCGCGCTGGCGCGCCGCGAGCAAGTCCTTCAGGGCGGTTTCCGCCAGCGGCATGACGGCGGCGCTCCAGTCATGCGAGGACGACTGCAGGGCGGCGGCGAACCGGATCACGTCTGCCACACTCAAGTCCGGCGCCTGCGGCAGCCAGGATTTGACGTTGTCCTGCACGGTGTTGAGACGCTGGAGCAGTTTTGGCGCGGGGTCGGCGATGGCGCCAGAGGCGGCGTTTTCAACCGAGGCGCGGACCTCGACTTTGCCGCGTTTGAGTTTGCCGACGATCAGCTCGCGCAGGCCTGGCTCGAATTGGCGCAAGTCCTCGGGCAGGCGGAACGACAGATCCAGAAAGCGGCTGTTGACCGAGCGGATCTCAAGCCCGAGCTGGCCGGCCGGCGCAGGTTTTGAATCGGACTCCGCTCTGGAACTTGCGCTGCTGTGCTGTGCGCTGGCGTAACCAGTCATGCTGTAAACTGGCATTGGGATTTTCTCGGGAATGTGTGAATTGTGACAAAGCTTGACTGCCGGACCATAGTGGCTGCGACGTCGTGGCGCAACGGTTTGCGACCATAACCCGGCGAATGTCCCGGATTATGCCGATCGGGCAGTCACCCAAACTATTTTATGTCGAAGGCCAAACCAGCTCCATTACCCCCAGACACCGTGATTGGCGGTTACCGGATCGTCCGCAAGGTGGCGGCGGGCGGGTTTGGCGTGGTCTACCTGGCCTTGGACGCTGAAGGCGCCCAGGTCGCCGTCAAAGAGTATCTGCCGTCATCCCTGGCCAGCCGCGCGCCGGGCGAATTGAGCCCCCTGGTGCAGCCGGAGAAGCTCTCGCTCTACCGCCTGGGGCTCAAGAGTTTTTTCGAGGAAGGCCGCTCGCTGGCGCAGATCTCCCACCCCTCGGTGGTGAGTGTGATGAATTTCTTCCGCGAGAACGAAACCGTCTACATGGTGATGAACTACCTCGAGGGCGCAAGCCTGCAGGATTTCATCATCACCGCGCGCGACCTCAAGCAGCAAAAGGTGTTCCGCGAGTCCACCATCCGCTCCTTGTTCGACGAGATTCTGCGCGGCCTGCGCATCGTGCACCAGCACAAGATGCTGCACCTGGACATCAAGCCGGCCAATATTTTTGTGACCGACGACAACAAGTCGGTATTGATTGACTTTGGCGCCGCGCGCGAGGTGCTGAGCAAGGAGGGCAATTTTGTGCGCCCGATGTACACGCCCGGTTTCGCCGCGCCCGAGATGTACCGCCGCGACGCCTCCATGGGCCCGTGGACCGACATCTACGCCATCGGCGCCTGCATCTACGCCTGCATGCTGGGCTACCCGCCCAATGAAGCGCCCCAGCGGGTTGAAAAAGACCGCATCGCCGTGGCGCTGGCGCGCCTGCGCGGCATCTATTCCGACAACCTGATCGAGGTGGTGGAGTGGTGCATGTCACTTGACGCCCTGTCGCGCCCGCAGTCGGTGTTCGCCCTGCAAAAGGAATTGAGCCGCGAGGGCGAGCGCCGCTACACCAAACTGTCGGTCTCGGAGAAAGTCCGGCTACAGTTTGACACCATGGTGACGGACACCAAGAAGAATGTGAAAAACATGTCTGCCTTTGGCAACAAAGCCAAATGAAGTTCTCTGTTTTCCAGGTCAGCCGCCGGGGCGGCCGCGAAAAAAACGAAGACCGCATGGGTTATTGCTACACCCGCGGCTCGGGCATCTTTCTGCTGGCCGACGGCATGGGCGGGCACCCGGAGGGCGAAGTTGCTGCCCAACTGGCGCTGCAGACGATTTCGGCCCTCTACCAGGAAGCGGCGCAGCCCGGCATCGCGGATGTGGCCGGGTTTTTGTCGGACGCCGCCATGGCCGCGCACCGCCAGATCCTGCGTTATGCGGTGGAGCGCGGCATGGACGACACGCCACGCACCACCATCGTTGCGGCTCTGCTGCAAAACGGCAGCGCGACCTGGGTGCATTGCGGCGACTCGCGGCTTTACCTGGTGCGCAACGGCGAACTGCTGGCCCGCACGCGCGACCACTCCTATCTGGAGCAGCGCAATGGCGGCGGGCACAGCGTGCCGGCCGCCGCCCTGGCCAACCGCAATATCCTCTACACCTGCCTGGGTTCGCCGACCAAACCCATCCTGAACATGACCGGGCCGGTGCCCCTGCAGCAGGGCGACAAGCTGCTGTTGTGCTCGGACGGCCTGTGGGGCAGCCTGGCCGACATCGACATCGTCTACCAACTGGGCAGCAAGCCGGTGGCGCTGGCCGTGCCCGAGCTGGTCGAGGCGGCGCTGAAGAAATCCGGCGGCAGCAGCGACAACGTGACCGTGATCGCCCTCGAATGGGAGACGCCGGACAGTTTTGAAGCCACCCGCGCCACCATCAGCACCGACGACATCCACGACGGCGTGTTCGCCTCGACCGTGCAGGCCGACCTGCTCAACACCGGCATGGACACCCTGGCCGACCTAAACGACGCCGACATCGAGCGCTCCATTGCCGAGATCAACGACGCCATCCGCCGCTCGGCCGAACGCAAGCGCTAAAGCGCACTGCGCGGTCCTTATCCCCGTTTCTGTTTTTGCGAGGTAGAACCCATGACCGACCCTGTTCGCGCCGACGCGCGCGGCGCCAACCAGTTGCGCCCGGTGCGCATCACCCGGGGCTACACCGTGCACGCCGAAGGCTCGGTGCTGATCGAGTTTGGCGCTACCCGTGTGCTGTGCACCGCCTCGGTTGAAGAAAAAGTGCCGCCGCACAAACGCGGCAGCGGCGAAGGCTGGGTTACAGCCGAGTACGGCATGTTGCCCCGCGCCACCCACAGCCGCAGCGACCGCGAGGCCGCGCGCGGCAAACAAAGCGGCCGCACGCAGGAGATCCAGCGCCTGATCGGGCGCTCGATGCGCGCGGTGTTTGACCTCAAGGCGCTGGGCGAACGCACCATCCAGCTCGATTGCGATGTGATCCAGGCCGACGGCGGCACCCGTACCGCAAGCATCACCGGCGCGTTTGTGGCGGCGCAGGACGCGGTGGACAAACTCATCGCGCAGGGCAAACTTGCTGCCTCACCCATCACAGCGCCGGTGGCCGCGATTTCGGTTGGCATTGTGCGGGGCGTGCCGATGCTGGATCTGGACTACACAGAAGACGCCGCCTGCGACACCGACATGAATGTGGTGATGACCGGCGCCGGGCATTTTGTCGAAGTGCAGGGCACCGCCGAGGGCGCGCCGTTTTCGCGCGCCGAGATGGACGCGCTGCTCGCCCTGGCCGAAAAAGGCATCTCCGAGCTGATGGCCCTGCAACAGCAGTCACTATTAAAATAGTAGCTAACTACGCATATCCCACGGTGGAAAATGCCCTAATTTCTTCCAAAATCCATGAAAATCGTGCTCGCATCGAACAACCAGGGCAAATTGGCCGAATTGCATGCCATGTTCGCGCCGCTGGGCTTTGAGCTGATCGGCCAGGGCGATTTGGGCATCCCCGAGGCGCCCGAACCGCACCGGACCTTTGTCGAAAACGCCTTGGCCAAAGCGCGCCACGCCGCCCTTCACAGCGGCCTGCCCGCCGTGGCCGACGACGCGGGCCTGTGCGTGGACGCCTTCGGCGGGTTGCCCGGCGTCGATACGGCGTTTTACGCCACGCAGTTTGGCTACCCCAAGAGCGACGCCAACAATGTCACGGCCCTGCTCGAACAGATGCGCCCCATCGACAACCGGCGTGCGGCCCTGGTCAGCACCCTGGTGGCACTGCGCCATGCAGAAGACCCCGAGCCGCTCATCGCCACGGGCCGGGCGGTCGGCGAAATCAGCCGCGAGCCCGCTGGCAGCAACGGTTTTGGCTTTGATCCGGTGATGTTCATCGCAAGTTACGGCAAGACATTCGCGCAGCTGCCGGTCGAGGTCAAAAACGCCATCAGCCACCGTGGCCAGGCGGCGCAGGCCATGGTGGCGCTGATGCGCGAGCGTTGGTCATGATCCCGATCCAGGCGCATGAGGCAGCGGCTCCTCTGCGCGATGTGCGGCACTACATGCGGCCCGGCACGCTGCAACTCACCGCCTTGCCGCCCTTGTCGCTCTATGTGCATCTGCCGTGGTGCCTCAAAAAATGCCCGTATTGCGATTTCAATTCGCACGAGATGACGTCGGCAGATTTGCCCGAACAGCGCTACATCGACGCGCTGATGGCCGACCTGGAGAGCGCGCTGCCCCTGATTTGGGGCCGCACAATCCACAGCATCTTCATCGGCGGAGGCACCCCCAGCCTGTTTTCGCCGCAGTCGATCGACCGCCTGCTGGGTGACATCCGCGCGCGCCTGCGCCTGGAGCCCGATTGCGAGATCACCCTGGAAGCCAATCCCGGCACCTTCGAGAAAGACCGTTTCCGCGCCTTTCGCGGCGCCGGTGTCACGCGCCTGTCGGTCGGGGTGCAGAGTTTCAACGACGGGCACCTCAAAGCCCTGGGCCGGGTGCATGACAGCGCGCAGGCGATTGCCGCCGTTGAAGAAGCCGCCCAGGCCTTTGAAACCTTCAACCTGGACATCATGTACGCCCTGCCAGGCCAGACGCTGGACGGCCTGGCGCAGGACATGCGCATGGCGCTCAGCCTGGACCCGCCGCACATTTCCATTTACCAGCTCACCATCGAGCCCAATACTTTTTTCGCCAAATTTCCGCCCGTTGTCCCCGAGCACGACACCGCTTGCGCCATGCTGGACCTGATCACCGACATGACCGGCGCGCGCGGCCTGCACCGCTACGAAGTCTCGGCTTACGCGCGGGACGGCCACAAGTGCGTGCACAACCTCAACTACTGGCAATTTGGCGACTATCTGGGCATCGGCGCCGGCGCGCACAGCAAGCTCAGTTTCGCCCACCGCATCCAGCGCCAGGTGCGGTTTCGCGAGCCGCGCCTCTATATGGACAACGCCCTGGCGGGCCATTGTGTCGCGCAGGACATCGAGGTGGGCCGCGCAGATCTGCCATTTGAATTCATGCTCAACGCCCTGCGCCTCAAAGACGGCTTTGGCCTGAACCAGTTCACCGAGCGAACAGGTTTGCCGATGACGGCGATTCAGAAGGGGCTGGTCGAAGCCGAGCGCAAGGGCCTGGTCGAGCGGGATTTTTCGAGGGTCAAACCGACCGTGCGCGGGTTTGATTTTTTGAACGACTTGCAGGCGCTGTTCCTCGCGGAAACAGCCTGAACCTGCTGAATGACCAGCCTTAAGCGATGCTAAACAACCGTCAACGGCGACGGCTGGCTGTCGGCGAACAAGGCGGCGTGTTCGCTGCACTGGGCGTCCGCCGCCTCGGGCCAAAGGTCGCCTGGGCGGGTGGCATCATAAAAGTCCGCCGCTGTCGCATCGGCTTTGCCGCTTGACGGCGCATGCGGGCCATCCGCTACCGGTTCGGTGTCCATGAACGCTGGAGTCTGATGATTTTGCATGCCAGTCCAATCCCACGATTGATTTGCCAGCGCCTGATTTGCCGACGCAATCCCGTAAGTTTAGCCACAAATCGCGTTTGACGCCAGCGCAAAAACCCGATGTGTTGTCCGCATAACCGCGTTTTTGGGGCACCGTGAAGACATATTGACGGCCAAGCTGCGGGGCCGGATACTGCAAGCGGCATATCCCCTATAACAGTCAGGAGACTCGCATGAACCCCCTTTCACGTCGCGAATTTGTCAAAACCGCCAGCGCGCTGGCAGCCTTGGGCCTGGCGCCCGGTGCGGCGCAAGCAGCCATGGGCCCGAACGACAAATTCGACCTGTTGATCCGCAACGCCAATGTGATGGACCCAAGCCAGAACCTCACGGGCAAACGGGACATCGGCATCCGTTACGGCTTGATTGAATCCATCGAGGCCAGCATCGCGCCCGAGCGTGCCCAGCGCGTGATGGATGCAGGCGGCAAACTCGTGACACCTGGCCTGATCGACCTGCACTGCCACACCTTCCCGTATGGGTCGGCCATTGGCATCCCGGCCGACGAACTGGTGGCGCACCAATGCACCACAACGGTGGTGTCCGCTGGCGATGCCGGGGCCAACAACATGGCGGCCTTCAGGCGCTTTATCGTGCCAGGTACGCGCACGCGTCAATTTGCCTTTGTGCACATTGCTGTCGCGGGTTTGGCCGGATTCCCGGTGCCTGAGCTCTTCAACATCGACTATGCGCAGCCCGAGGCGGCAGCGCGCACCGTGGCTGAAAACTCCGACTTGGTGCTGGGTGTCAAAGTCCGCATGAGCGAAAACGTGATTGCCCGCCATGGCCTGGAGCCGCTCAAACGCGCCATCAAAGCCTGCGAGATGTCGGGTGTTCCCGCCAAAGTGATGTGCCATATCGGTGGCGTGGCGGAAAAAGAATTGATGTCGCAAATCCTCGACCTGTTCCGCCCCGGCGACGTGCTCACGCATTGTTATTCGGGCGCGCCCAACAACGCGGGAGTGGGCACCAACATTGTGCAAGACGGCAAGTTGCTTCCAGCCGCCCTGGCGGCGAAGAAGCGCGGCGTGATCTTCGACATCGGGCACGGCGGGGGCAGCTTCGACTACACCATTGCCGAAGCGGCCATCGCCCAAGGTTGCCCGCCCGACACCATTTCGAGTGACGTGCACGTGTTCTCCGGCAACTCGCCTGGCATGCCCTACCTGCCGTGGGTGATGAGCAAATTGATCGGCCTGGGCTTCTCAATGTCCGAGGTGGTCGCCATGGCGACGAGCGCCCCTGCGCGGGTCATCAGCCGCATCCCCAAACACGGCACACTGCAAATCGGCGCGCCAGCCGATTTGTCGATTCTGGAGATTGTTGAAGGACCTGTCGCGTTTGTGGACACCCGCAACAATGCACGCACTGGCAAAGTGTTTTTGCGCCCGAGTGGCACGGTGGTGGCCGGCGTGGCGTTTGGACGGCCGTATCAGGCCCCGTTCACGGTGCGCTAACGGTGCAGACCAGCGCCTTGCGGAAGCTGTGACTGACATTGGGTATTTATTCCACTTGCTGGAGCGCCATGGCCGCAGTTGGCCTCAATCCCTTTCAATCAGGGCATTCGGTATTTCCAAGTGCCGCTGGATGGCCGGCAACTAAGGCAGCGGGCCATCACACAACCCGCCATGGGCTTTGAGGTGTTCACACACCGCGTCTTCAAAAACGATTTCGGTATGGACGGGTGATGTCATGCCGCTTCCAGCGGACGCACCTTGCGGGGCCGCCCGCCCAAGCGGCCGTTGGCACGGGCGGCTGACGCTTTCAGCTCGGTGCTGGCCTGGCCACCGGCTTTGCCCATCGCCGAGGCCATCCATTGGCGAGAGCCCAAAAAGCCCTCGAGCAAGGCCGGCAAATACAAATCAGCATCTATGGCGGGAAAATGAAGGCCCAGACCCGAGGGTGAAATCTCAATGCCTGACAACTGCGCGGGTTTGGCGCTCTCCAGGCCCTGCGCATCATGCGGCTTGAAGGCAATGTCCAGCCCGCTGCTGAGCGTGATTACCACGCGCCCAATGCGCCGGTCATAACGCGCGGCCACTGCCGTGGGGCTGCTGGCCAGGCGCGCCACACCCCGTGCGTTGGCGGCTTTGAGGGTGTCGCTGCCTGTACTACTGCCCGTTTTGTTGTCAGTATTCGCCATGAATTGTTCTCCATTCGGCCGACAGCCGCGTGATGTGTTGCGCCAACTCTTTGCCAATCAATGCCAGTTCCGATACGCCAAAGCCATAGTTCTCCCGCAGTTCGGGCGGACCGCCGGGCGCGTTCAGCTTGAACACCGCCTCACACCCTTTGCCCATCACATGTACATGCGCCGGGCGGTGGTCATTCGGGTAGATCACCACCCGCAAACCATGAAATCGATGAACCGAAGGCATGGTAGCACAAACCTAATCGCTTGGGTTATTTCGGGAGTCCTCTAGCGCGGATACTTTTGACCCAGCTTCAGGTCTTTAACTTTCGAGTCATCGTTATAGAACGTGCGCCTTTCGGGGGCCGCCGAGTGCGCTCGGAAGTAGTTCTCGGTGTATGGCTCGCCATCATCATAGGGCGCGATACCGACAGTCATTCGTTCTTCGTAGATGGTGCAAGCCTTATCAGCAGGGCTGAACACGCATCGGCCCGTCACCATGCGCCAAGCATGGACAAGCTCGTGCGCCAACCCGATCCAGGGAGGGCGCTTGTCCCACGGAAGGTCAGGACTGCCGTTTTCGCTGGCTGTCTGTTTCGCAGGATTCCAGGAAACAATGGCGTCGGCGCCGAGCCCAGGCTTAAGATATTTGATGAGGTAATAGGCCACCTTTCCACGCGACACGCAGTTCCATTTCGCTTTTGCTACCGAGCGTTCCTTTGTGTTCAGGTTTTGAATCGCCTGAACTTCACCCTTCGCCATTGCGCGAAGCACCCGTGGATCAGAAAAGGCTTCGGTGTTGACTATCCGCTGCAAAATCTCGTGAAGTGAATTGTTGTCCAACACGCCCTCGTAGCAGAGTTTGGATACCGCCGACGGGCCCACATCCACCGGAATGCACTCGTTGCTTTGGCCAGCTTTGATCTTGACCCTGTTCTTCGATGCTTCTATGTCCCTGACCATATCGGCGCCCAAGCTTGTTCCCCTGATCGTTTTCATGGCCGCCTGATACAGGACCTCTTTTTCACCATACAGAAACACTTGTATTGACATTCAGTTCTCCCGCATATGCCCCATGCGCTGGGGTTCCGATTACTCGACGCGATACCAGTGTATGCGCCAACTCGGCCAACCGGCAGCGGCCTTGATATCGAGACTCCTCGCTCTATATAGCTCGGCAGAACATGATTTTTTATGGGGGTACGGCTCGTGGCGTTTGTCCTGTTGTGTGTGGCCGCCCGCGCCTGCCTGTTGCTTCTAAACCGCCCGGCAGACTATTTTCGAAACGTGCGTCAAATCCCGATGTACCCACACCCGTTTGTGGTCAACCGCACTGGCTCTGACAGCTCAGGCGTCCTCCAGGCCCACTGGCGCGCCCCTGCCAGCGCGGGGTGATCATGGCTACAACGCGGGCCGTTGGCAGCGGGTGATGGCACACGGGTTTGCCCAATTGCAATATGAGGCAGAGCACGGAATACAGGGTTTGCCCAACCATTACGGTGCACAAGACCCTGCGGAGTTTTTTGCGGTGGTGTCAGAGGTTTTTTTGAACAAGGTGCCGCGCTGAAGGCGGACTACCCCGCCGTGTACGCGGAACTTCAGGCCTATTACAAGGTAGACCCGGGCAACTGGTACCCGTGACACATTGGCCTGCAACGCGTTCCACGGCGCGGCCAGCACGGGGCCCCCGCACCTCGGTCGAAAAAAATCCCCATGAAACGGGGATTTGGCGGAAGCTGTGTCTTTAGAACGTCTAGCGTTCATGCGGGGTTCAGGCCTATTTTCCTTCGTTCCCCACATCTGAACCCACAAAAGATATAGTGTGCCCTCTACTGCCCGCTTGCCTGCCAAGCAATTGTCTAACGCATCTCGATCAAACCACATTCAGGGCATAACAGCCCGTCACCAGTATCAGCTGGGATGGAAACCAAGCAGTTCGGGCAATCTACAAAGCCCTTTCTCGACGTTGGTACTGCGATTCGCTTGGATTTCGATTTCTTCAGCGGAGTAGCGTGAACCTTGGTAGTTTTGGTCACCGACACAGCCGCATCAGCTCTAGGCGCTTTCCGTTGAATTGGCTGATTGCGCGACACCTTGAAGTCATGCTGCTTGTTGTGGCAAGGGTAGCAAAGGGTCACTAGATTCCCAATGGCGTTTGTTCCGAATTGGTAAAGGGGAATGATGTGATGTACATGTAACTCGACTGTTGAAAAATTGCGTTCGCAGCAGACGCACTTGTACCCATCCTGCTTTCGTATTGACTGTTTGAGTGCGTCATATTCGACTTTTTCGGGCCTGGAAATTTGCTCGCGCGTGGAGTTGACGAGCCCGAGCGCATAGGCACGGAGCAGGCGTATTTCACGCGACTTGGTTGGCGTTGGCACCAAGGCTGAAGCAAAGTACTTTTTCACGGCAGAAGTCGCGTTGTCAGCAACGCCATCCAGTTGCGCCTGAAGGTCGGATATTCTGGTTTTAATATCGCGTTGCTCAATAGCGTGCGCCGCCAATGCGGCGTGGTGCGAGATCGCTAATTGTTCGCGCATGGACGTGGCCAAAATATTTGCTTGCGAAACCGGAACGTGTCAATGACTTTGCTACACCTTGCTTCATAAATTTACTGTGCAGGGTTGTGCTGTTTCAGTCGGTTTCCTTTCCTCTGGCGGTGGGTTGA
>JANMVT010000015.1:0-4015 GCA_031392945.1 Rhodoferax sp.
ATACGCGCCGTTTCCGGCTGGCGCGGATCGAGCTCCACAACGGCCCGTTCGGCAATCTGCGCGGCGACATCGGCGTCGGCTGCGCTGTTGCCGTGGGCAGCCTTGGCGCGCTCGTCTTCCACCGTCAGGTTGGCGTCCGAGCGCAGCGATTGCTCCAGCCGTTGCAGCTCGGTGGTTTTGGCGGCCAGGTCGACCGCGACCGTCCGGTTGTTGAATTCGGCTGTGGCCCGCGCCGCATCCATCGCCGGGCCCATCGAGAGCAGGGCCGCCATGGCGGCAACCTGGACTTTCTCCGCGTCGGCCCAGTCGCGCTCCAGCGTCCGCAGCGCCGCAACCTGTTCACGCGTGGGTCCAAACGGCTCCCAGCCCTTTTTCGTGTACCAGCGCGCTACCGCAGCGCTGGTTTGCCCATCGTAGACCCCATCCACCGCGCCAGGGTCGAACCCCATACGCTTGAGGGCTTGCTCAAGCTGCCGCACATCGTCGCCCGACGCACCTGGAGCCAGATCGCGGTAGGCCGGCACCTGACCCAGCAGCACAAACACGGGCCGGCCAGAAGCCGTGAGCAACACGGCACCTTCTCCCAGTTGGGCGTTGCGCGCGGGCAGGGTGGTAATGAGACTGCCTTGCGGCTTAAGGCTGGAAGGCGCCAGCGACACCGGTTGCGGAAGGCCAAACCGCGCCGTTCCGCGCGTCACCACATTGGCGCCCAGCACGCGCCGCTCAACCGGAACCAGTATCGGAGAAGGCGCGGGTGGTGCTGTGCGTGCGGCTGCGTCCGCCGGCGATTCAATGCGCGAACCGGCCGCCCAGGCGATCAGCGCCGCCACCGAAATGGTGGCAAGAACCGAGGTGAGGACGACTATCCGGTTGCCGGTCATGGTTCACTGCACGCCCCGCGCGAACATTTCTTTCTCGATCTGCTCTTCCACCGGCTTAAAAATTTTTTCGGCCAGTTCATGGTTCTTCATGGCGACACGGCGTTCGTAATTCTGCAAAGTCTTGAATGCCGCCAGTTGCTCAGCCGCCATCTTGTCAACCGCAATGGTTCCGCCCTTGGTCAAGGTGTCAAGGCGTTTTCGAACATCCGGCTCCACTTCGTCCGGGTGGTTGTAGTCGTAACCGAGTTTGCGCATCTCGGCGGCGTATTTGCGCAATGCAGTTTTCATCCTCGGGTCTTTGTTGACGATGGCGTCCTTCGGGTTGTAATAACTCGCACTGAGCTGCTCCGGCGAGAAAACCTGTTTCACGGCCTCCAGCGTGCATCCACCAACACGCGAGAAATTTTCACGCTCCAAACCAATGGCAAATGTTGCATCGGTATTCTGGCCCAGGAGTGCCCGGTTGTAGGCAGCCCGGCTGGCTGGCGAGAGGCTTTTGAACACATTGACATTGCGCTCCCCCAAGCCCACTTTGGCCGGGCTGTAGCCGCTGGCCAACTGCATCGCCTCCCCGGTGTACATGGTGGCCGCGCCGAAACCGTGCTTGGCGATGAACTCTTCTTCGCTCATGCCCGGAAGTTTTTTGTCGGCGCTCATGCCCTTGCGCACCGTTTCATAGTCGGCCGCAATGTACTCAAACCCCTGGGCTCGCATGCATTTGGCAATGCCCGCTTCAACCCGTTCCACATATTGGACAAGCTGTTTCGAGGTCATACCAAACTCTTCGCGCCCCGGCCCGGGATCCTTCGACTGCGCCAGCGCCACGGCGCCCCACAGGCCAAACAAGGCCATCCCCAAGCTCGTTCTGTACAACTTGTTCATCGCAGCTCCATCAAGATTGTGTCAATCAAAGGCTATTTTTCCACGGCCAACACTTTCCCGCTGGCCATGTCGATGATCACATCCAGCTCCTTGCCGCCCGCAGCGGGCTTCACCTCAACCACGTAACGGTTCGCTCCCATCTTCTTTTCAATCGCCACGTCGATGGCCTTGCCAGGCACGCGTTTCTCGGCGATTGCTTTGGCGTCGTCTTCAGAGATGGTCTTCACTTCCTGCGTTTTTGGCGCTGCTGCCCCCGGCTTTGCGGGTGCCGCAGGCTGCGCCATCACGCTTTGCAAGGCCACTGCTGCGACTAACACCGCCCCTAGAAATATTCTGGTCATAATATCAACTCCTTGGGAATTTTTCAATCACTTGACCTGCTGCATAGGAGGCTGCGCCGCGAACAAGCCAGCGCGCTTCTCCAGTTCCATCGCTTTTTCCCGAACTGCCGCAAGTTCCTTGTCATCGAGTTGCTTGACATTGGTCAACTCAACTTTCTCGTCAATTCCACTTTTTTTACCACGGGACCCAATCTTGACATTGCCGACCCCCTTGGCGTAATACTTCAGCTGGAAGGCACCAGGGTACGTGTCGTCAAATTCCTCAATCACCAACACGTCGCTGTAGCTGCCTGCCGGAACTTTGACTTTTTGTCCTACCTGGTAAACGCGTCCCCGGTCGGTCCAGTAGAAAGGCGGCGGTGAAAACCCCTCAGAATAACTAGGTGAGCCAAGTTTCGGATCGGCCGGCATCATGATGCCCGCCTTGGCTCCTGGCGGGTTGTTGATGGCCCAGAACTGCCCGCCCACAAACACCTTGTCTTCCATCACTTCAACGTATTGACCCAAGTGCCAGACATTGCCCGACTTGTCTTGCGCAAAATACGCTAACTCCTGCTCCTTGAGCTTGCCTTTGGTGAAGTCCGAGTCATAGATGACACGGGTGCGAACGCCGTCAATCACCTTTACCAGATCAGTTACAGTAAACACGAGCTTGTGCGCCTCCTTTTTACCATCCTCTTCCACGTGGCCTTCGAAAGTCCATTGCATGCCAGGCTTCAATGGCCACCAGGCGTTGTCGATGTTCTCGGATTTGTCAAAATCCTTGACGTTCAATTCCTCGAACTTCTTGGCACCAGGTTCACTACCCATGCCTGCGGTTTGTTTGCCCTTAGGTGCTGCCTTCGCCTGTGCGCCCACGTCGGGTGCATAGGTGCAAAGCAATGTCGTCGCCAACGCCACTGCCAGAATCCCTGAGAAAAATGGCATGGCTTTTTGAACATTCGTGGTTGGTGTAGCGGTCATTTGGCGCTCCTTTGGCTTGAGTTGCTCGGGGTTAAGCGGGGTTGGCGAAGGGTTCAGCTGGCATGGCAAATCTGACTGGGAATGGTTCATTTTTCAATCCCCAGGACCTTGCCGCTGGCCATGTCAATAATCACGTCCAACTCCTTTCCGCCGGCCGTTGGCACGACTTCAACAACGTACCTGTTGACCCCCTTCTGCTTTTCAACGGCCACATTGAGGGCCTTGCCAGGCACCGCTTTAAGGGCAATTTGTTTGGCGTCATCCTGCGAAATTCCTTTGCCGCCGACGGGCAATGCCGCCGCGCCGCCATCTGCGTTTCTGGCAGCGCCACTCGCTCCTGCCGTGGTGAACGATGTTTCATAAAACGACGCATTGCCGCCAACCGCCACGGTGCCGACTGCAATCTTGTACTCCATACCCGGTTGAAGAAAGCCGTCCGGCACAGAAAACGACGTCGCGTCACCCGCCAGGGTCACGCGGAGATCACGGCCGGTTTTTTCCTGTTCAAGGATGATCACAACGGCTTCCAGGTTTTTCTGGGCCGCCCAGCTGGCCCGCAACCCTTTTAGCGGCACATTTTTCTCGTCAGATCGCGGACGCAAGAACGTGGCCGGCGCCGGCAAGGTGTGGCTCAATGTGGACTCGCCTTGCAGGGCTTTGCCGCCCACCAGGGAGCCGGTGAACTTGTACACACCAGCCGGGAAATCCTTTTCGATCGTGCCGTCGTTCTTAGGTTCGGGCGTCTCAAGAATGAGGTGGCGAATGCCCATCTTCGAATCAGCAGCCTTGAAATCGATGACAGTGCGCCCGTCTGGCGCGGTAACCTTTACGGTCGCCAGTCCAGCACTGCCGCCAATCACGTCGAATTTGACCTCGACATCTTTGTCCTGAACATTTTGTTCAAAGTAGACCTTTGCCTTTTCAAATTTTTCCTGCGCGACAGCGGAG
>JANMVT010000029.1:0-4928 GCA_031392945.1 Rhodoferax sp.
GACTGAGGCGAGTGCAGACTGGTATCTGCACGGGCTGTTTGCCTAGCGTGAAGCTGGCGAAGTGCGGATTCCGGCAAGGGCGGGTGCTCAAGCCCCCAGACGCAAATTTTCCGAGAAGATGGCGCGAACCCGGGATCCGAAACTGCTGATGTTGGTCAGAGTGGCGTTGTGGTGCTGGATCACTTGGGCGGCAGACAAATGCGCGTTGCCCTCAGACGTGTGCGCATCGGCGACCAGCACCACCGGGTAACCCAGCGCCAACGCCCTGCGTGTGGTGGTGTCCACGCAAAACTCGGTGTGCATGCCGCAGATGACGAGGTCTGTGACAGCATGGCGCTTGAGCACTTCTTCCAGCTCGGTATGGTGGAATGAATCCGGTGTGGTCTTGCGAAGCGTCAAGTCGGACGGCTCAACGTGAAGGCCCCTGGCAAGTTGCCACGCATCCGTCCCATGCGCAAGGTAGCCCGATGTGGACTCATGCTGGATAAAGATCACC
This sequence comes from Rhodoferax sp., assembly GCA_031392945.1. Taxonomy (GTDB): domain Bacteria; phylum Pseudomonadota; class Gammaproteobacteria; order Burkholderiales; family Burkholderiaceae_C; genus JANYCG01. The sequence goes on from JANMVT010000029.1 coordinate 497, forward strand.
ATCGCACCGGCAGCACGCGCCTTGGCCGAAACCGTGTTGATGCGGGCAATGACCTGCGGTGACTCAAATGCGGCATGTTCACCCTCACACAGGCCCTGCTGGACGTCGATGATGAGCAGGGCGGCGGTCATATTGCGTGCTGCATGGTGTTGGCCTCAAACAAACGTCGCCGCAGCAACGCCAAAACGGGCGCCCAAGGCCTTCACCTGGCGGATATTGAGTTCCCGCTTGCCGGTCAAAATTTCAGAAACCACACCCTGGCTGCCAATTTCAGGCAGGTCACTTTGCTTGAGTCCGTTTTGCGCCATCAGGAACTGGAGCGCCTGCAAGCCGGTGGCTTGCGGCATGGCGTGGTGCCCGGCTTCAAAATCGGCAATCAGGTCGCCCACAATGTCCACCAGCCCCATCGCGGGGTGGCTTTCGTCCAAGCCAGTCTCATCCAGCAAGGCATTGAGCATGGCCACCATGCGCTGGTAGTGCGCCTCGTCGCGGATCGGGGCGATGTCGGTGGTCATGGTGAACTCTTGCGCCTTCAATTCAAACCCAACTGTAGCCGGATGACTCGCTCTACCGCCAGCATGTCGGCCTGGCTGAGCTTGCCCATCAAGGTTTTTAGGCGGCGCTTGTCTGCCGTCATGATCTGGTCGGCCATGACTTTGCTGCGCTGCCCGGCGATGGCGACCGTGGTTTCACTGGGGTAAATGCGCTCAATGTTGCTGGACAGCGGCATCACCTGCACGCGGGCAAGGTGGCGGTTGGATGTGTCGTTGCTGACAATGACGGCGGGACGGGTTTTGCGGATTTCGCTGCCCACGGCGGGGTCGAATTCAACCCACCAGACTTCGCCCCGGTTCATTGACTCCGTGCCGGGTTGGCATCCTGGATCAATGCGTCACTCCATTCCTGGGCATCGGCCTCACGGGCTGCATCGGCTGCCATGGCTTGGTAGCCCGCATCCAGCGAGTCTTCCTTCACCACGTGGGGCCGCGCCAGTTTCTCAAGAAATTGACTGATATGGCCGCGCCCAATCACTTGGTGCAGGCCGACGTAAACCGCTTCGTCGAGGGTGATGGTCATTTTGCGTTGCATAGAAAGATCCAAAATTACACGTGTAAGTATACGTCTTGTGGAGTATCGTAGAGCTGATTAAAAAAATAAGTTAAATGGAACCTCCAAATGGAGTTGACAAATAGAAAGTTTCCTATACACTCCAGGTATTGAACATTCAAAGGATTCAAAATGGTCAGAACGAACGTCGTCGCTCCCAAAATTTCGGTCAAGATATGGCGTCCGATTCTTGACAAGCTTGACGTCAAATTAGAGGCAGCCTGCTTGCGCCGTGACGCCTATCTATCAAAGGTGCTTGCCAACGAAATTAAGTGCCTTGATGATGAAGTTGTTATCCCGAACTCGCAGGCTGGGTACGACTATCTGACGGCCAATTTGGATTTGTTGGATAGAAAACTGGTCAGTTTTGCTCTGCCAAGCGAGTTGTCTTCTCGCATTGCACAGGTATGCGATAGCAAGCGCATTCCGCGCGATGCGTGGTTCAACCGCGTGCTGTTGTTGCTAGTCGCCGGTCCAAAGACCATTGATAAGTTGCTGTTTTGGCACTATGACGGCGATTGGCGCATAGATGTCTGGGCGCGGTTCAGGGACGACACAGAAACCTTTCGGGAAGCCTTTGAGCGCATGGAGGTGCACGTCAGTCCATTTGCCTGGATTCGCGAAGGGCTTGGGATTTATACCGAAAAGGTACAACTGAAGGATTACCTGGAGCCATCGAGTGGCGCAACAGTCAAAGTCACACACACACTGACGGGGCAGCCGGAACTGCCAGTTGGGCTGTACACCACGCTGTTTGAGAAGCGTGAGCAGCAGGAAATCAATCTAGTGGGACTGAACACCTACATGCCGGACTGGAAAATCCCGGGCCATTCTGCAGCGGTAGCAGAAGGTTCGGCGCTGGACAAACTCTTTGGAGAAATCTGATGAACTCAATCCAATCCCGCCACGCAACCATCCGCGCCCAGCAGCGCTGCATCCCGCCCTTTGCTGACGAACTGCTGGACCGATTTGGTCGAAGGCAATACACCGGCCATGGCGCGGAAATAATCTTTTTCGACCACGGCAGCAAACGCGCTATGGCGCGTGAATTGGGCAGCAGGCCGGTCGCCAAGCTGTCGGAGTTTTTTGATATTTTCAAGGTGGTGGATTCAACAACCGGGCGAACCGTCACCACGGGCCACCGCACTCAACGCATATGGAGGACTTGAACATGTCAGCATTTCGTAATTCGATTTCACTGAGCGCTTTTCCATTGTTGGAACTCGAACGTGTTGCCGCCTTTATCAGGACCGAGGCGTTCCGGCGACTTGACGTGAAAGCAAGAGCAGCCCTGATACTTTTTCATGCCTGCTTGTCCAAATCGTTGGAGCGGCTGACGAATCCTGGTGGAGTTGTCATACTCAAGTGGAGTGAGTTTGTCTATCGCGGTGTGATCTACCAAGGTTGGAGTTACGTTGGGATTTACACGTCGATTTTGAGGTTGTTATGGGAAGAGTTTCCAGCTCGTCGTGAAGCGATGGCTGCCGCCATGAGAAATCACGGGCGCATCAACTGCTATGTGGCGAGGAGCCCAGAGGCGCTTTTCCCAGAACAATCCCGTACCTATGCGTTGGCGAATAGCTGCGAAATTGCGGACGGGTGGTACGTCGATACGATCATCGGGCGTGATCGCTTGCGCAGGCTTTTGTCGGCCGCAATTGCTGCTGCAACTTTGAAATGGGACCAAGATGTGATCGTTCGGCTACAAGGGGCCGAGTTGGCAATTGCAAAGGACTGACAGCGCCATGCCACCCGCGCGCCCAACCCGCGCTGAAGCGACCCCATCAAACCAGTTGAACCGGCCCCGGGTAACTCGCCACCGTGCTGTCAGACGTCAGCAGCGTGATGCCTTCTGCGGTGGCTTGCGCAACCAGCATGCGGTCAAACGGGTCTTTGTGCAGGGCGGGCAGGTCTGGCAGATGAACGGCATGGGCGCTGGAAACGGCCAATTCCTGATAACCATTGTCCAGCAAGGCGCGGCGAAAGACGCGTGCATCGACTTTGAAATCATCCCGCCCCAACCCGGTTTTGATGGCGATTTCCCAGAGGCTGGCGGCGCTGAACAGGAGTTCGTTTTGAGGTTCATTGAAGACAGCCAAGGCTTTGCCGGACAGCCGCTCTGGCGCATTGGCGGCCCATAACAGCAGGTGGGTGTCGAGCAGGTATTTCAACCGGCATCGCCTTGGGTGGCGCTTTCAAACAGTGCCGTGATGGCATCGCCGCCCATGCGGTCAAAGTCGTCGGGCACTTGCAGCGCGCCTTTCATGAAACCCAGGCGGCTGGGCGCAGCTTGACCCGCTGGCGCGATGGCGCAAACAGTGACCATCGGTTTGCCCGCTTTGGCAATGATGAAAGGCTGGCCGTGGCGGGCGTTGTCGATCAGGCGCGACAAATGGGTTTTGGCTTCGTGGATGTTGACAGTTTTCATTGAACTAAGTTTATTGACTAAGTTTTATTTTAGAGCCGAATTGACTGAATTGGAAGTTGAATTAAAATTATACTGATAATTTGTACAGTAACAATTCAATCGTGTTATCCAATAAGGCATCCAACTCGATTGCAGGCGTTACGCCCGCCTACGCCGAGCTGCACTGCCTGAGCAACTTCAGCTTTCAGCGCGGTGCCTCGCACGCGGAAGAACTGGTGGCGCGTGCCCATGCCCTGGGGTATTCGGCCTTGGCCATTACCGACGAGTGTTCGGTGGCGGGTGTGGTGCGGGCGCATGTCGAGGCCAAAAAACTGGGGCTGAAATTGCTGCTGGGGGCCGAGTTTGTTCTGCCCGTGTCTGGCGCTGGCGCAGGGTTCAAGCTCATCGTGCTGGCCCACAACCTCAACGGTTGGGGCAATCTTTGCGAGTTCATCACGGCAGCGCGACGCGCGGCACCCAAAGGCAGCTACCAGGTGTCCTGGCATGGCAGTGATTGGGCGTCGCTGGCTGACTGCGAAATCCTGCTCGTGCCGCCGCGCGGGCGACAGGCTGGGGGTTTGGTAAATGCTACTACTTTTGAAGCTAACTATTCAATAGTGACGAGGGCTAAAGGCCTTTTTTACTCCAGAGTCTGGCTGGCAGCCGAGTTTTTGCACGGCCTGGACGATGCCTTGTGGCACCACACCCTGATGCGCCTGTCTGCGCACGCGGGCATCCCGCTGGTGGCTGCGGGCCATGTGCACATGCATGTGCGCTCGCGCAAACCCTTGCAGGACGTGATCACGGCGGTGCGGCTGGGCAAGCCGGTGGCCGACTGCGGCTTTGAGTTGCAGCCCAATGCCGAGGCGCATCTGCGTTCGCGCGGGCGGCTGGCCGCCATCTATCCGCCCAGCCTGC
>JANMVT010000100.1:0-16808 GCA_031392945.1 Rhodoferax sp.
ACTGACTGCGGCAAGGTTCCAAAGCACCGAGCAGCTGACACAGGCCATTGAGGCGTTCGTGACGCGATACAACAAAACGGCTGCGCCCTTTGTATGGCCCAAACGTGAGGTTCGACGCGCCCAATGGGCAGTAGGACGCAAGAATTGGCTCTTCAGCGGCAGCTTGGCCGCAGGCGCGCGCGCCGCCGACATCATGAGTTTGATTCAGACGGCCAAGATGAATGGCATCGAGCCACTGGCCTATCTCGCCGATGTGTTGACCCGTTTGCCCACGCATCCCAATAGCCGCATTGAAGAATTGCTGCCTACGCTGTGGCGGCCACAGGCCCACCCACGTCACTAAACCAATTGCTGCGGCGGGGCAAGGGGGGTGGGCACCGGATGTTTACATTTGTGACTGACAACAGGCGTAAAAAAACCCGCTTGCGCGGGTTTTTTGCTTTGACGCTGAATTACTTCTTGGCGGCGCTGGCAGCGGGTGCGGCGGCGTCTGCCTTGGCCACTGGTTTGGCGTCTGCTTTGGCTTGTTTTTCAGCTTCTTTTTTTGCCTTGGCTTCGTCAGCCTTTTTGGCTTTTTCTTCAGCCTTGGCTTTTTTGTCGGCTTCTTTCTTGGCTTTGGCTTCTGACTTGGCATCTTTCACTTCAGCTTTGGCGGCTGGGGCGGCAGCTGCGGGTGCAGCAGCGACGGCAGGCGCAGCAGCTGGTGTTGCTTTGGCAGCAGGTGCGGCAGCAGTGGCAGGTTTTTCATCCTTCTTGGCGGCGGCCGGAGCAGCAGCAGGAGCGGCGACGCCTTTGAAGCCAGCGCCACCAACGGTCAGGCCTTCGGCGGAGAATTTGGCAGCATTGCCTTCGCCCACGCCTTTGACGCGGTCGATGAAGTCTTGCCAGTCCTTGAACGTGCCCTTTTTGCGTTCATCAATGATTTTGGTGGAAATGGCGGGGCCGATGCCCTTGATGCCATCGAGTTCGGCGGCGGTGGCCTTGTTCACGTCAACGGCGGCAAAAGCGACTGCCGCATAAAGCATCGCGACGATGGCCAGAATTTTCTTCAACATCAATAAACTCCTCAGGTGGATAAAAAGGGGGAACCCATAACCCCATCCAATATTATTTTTGGGGTTACGCCCATAACGAGGGGCAAATGCCTGCGGTTGACTTGCGATGGCCCAAATCTGGCCAAAACGGACCGAAACGAAGTGAAAGAGGCCGAATCACGCCAAGGCAGGCCTGATATTTCTTTCAAGCTTGTGCCGCCAGCCATTTGACGTATTGCGCGACGCCAGTTGCGACGTCGGCGAAGCGGTGTTCGCAGCCAGCCAGACGCAGGGCGGTCAGGTCGGCCTGGGTGTAACACTGGTATTTGCCCCGTAACGCGTCGGGGAAGGGCACGTAGTCAATCAAGTTGGCGCTGGCTGCTTCAGCAAGTGCCAACTGGGGTTTTCCCTCGATGCCGCGCAGGGTGTTGACGACTGTATGGGCCACGTCATTGAAAGGTTGCGCCCGCCCAGTGCCCAGATTGAAAATGCCAGACCGCGCAGGATTGTCAAAAAACCAGAGGTTGACCGCCACTACGTCGTCGATGAAGACAAAGTCGCGCATCTGCTGGCCCGGCGCGTAACCGCCGTAGTCGCCGAACAACTTGACCTTGGCCTCCCGGCGGAATTGATGGTATTGGTGAAACGCGACGCTGGCCATGCGGCCCTTGTGCTGTTCGCGCGGGCCATAGACGTTGAAGTATCGAAAGCCCACGACCTGGTTGCCGGCAACGGCGAATTGCGGCCCGACAGAGCGCCTGACCCATTGGTCAAACAGCAATTTGGAGTAGCCGTAGACGTTGAGCGGGCGCTCAAATTCAGGTTGTTCCCGAAACGTGTCCGAGCCGCCATAGGTCGCGGCCGACGAGGCGTACAACAGGCGCGCACCCTGCGCCTGGCAGGCCTGGAACAATTCGCACGACAGGCTGAAGTTGTTGTGCATCATGTATTTGCCATCGAGCTCCATGGTGTCGCTGCACGCGCCTTCATGAAACACAGCCTCCACCGCACCGTACTTGCCCTGCGCGAACGAACCATAAAAGACGCCAGCATCCACGTAGTCGGCGATGCGCAAGTCGGCCAGGTTTCGGAATTTGTCGCCCTGCGTCATTTCATCGACGGCGATGATGTCGTCAATGCCACGGGCGTTGAGGCCCTTGATGAGGTTGCTGCCAATGAAACCGGCCGCGCCAGTCACAACAATTCGGGTCATTTGATGGTTCTCCTTCAAATTTCGGCCGCGATCAGGCGGCGGCAAACAACTCGTCATAACTGACCGTCGCCGTGCCGAATTTGCCGACCACCAGGCCGGCGGCCCGGTTGGCCAGGGGCAAGGCCTGGCGCAGGTTCAGGCCGGCGGCGACCAGGGCGGCCATGGTGGCGATGACGGTGTCGCCCGCGCCGGTGACGTCAAACACCTCGCGCGCCTGGGTGCTGACATGCAATTGGCCCTGCCCGTCGAACAGGGTCATGCCTTCTTCGCTGCGGGTCAGCAGGATGGCGCCCAGCCCATGGCGGGCGCGCAGGTTTTGCACGCTGGCCTGCAACTCGGCCTCATCGTTCCAGGGGCCGATCACCTGCTGCAATTCCAGACGGTTGGGTGTGATTACGCTGGCATTTTTGTAGCGTGAATAGTCGTTGCCCTTTGGGTCGATCAAGATGGATTTGCTGGCGGCCCGGGCGCTGGCGATCATGTCGCTGACGTGGGCCAGCCCGCCCTTGCCATAGTCCGAGAACAGGACCGCGTTGTGGCTTGGCAGCAATTTGGCAAAGGTGGCGCTTTGCGAGGCGAGGATCTCGGTTTTGGGCGTGTTCTCGAAATCAAGCCGGATCAATTGCTGCTGGCGTCCGATCACCCGCAGCTTGACCGTGGTCTTGAGATGCGCGTCGCGGCCGAAATGCGGCTCTATGCCGGTTTGCGCCACCAGCGCTTCGAGCTTGTGGCTGGCCTCGTCGTCGCCGACCACGGTCAGCAGCGAGGCCTTGGCGCCCAGCGTGACGACGTTGTAAGCGACGTTGGCGGCAGCGCCGATGCGCTCCTCCTCGCGCGTGACGCGCACCACGGGAACCGGTGCTTCGGGTGAAATGCGGTCAACGGCGCCAAACCAGTAACGGTCCAGCATGGCGTCGCCGACCACCAGCACGCGGGCTTTAGAGAGTTGCTCTTTCGAAATGTTCATGGTCATTGCAATGTTAGCTGCTGCGCGCAGCTTGGCTCTTTCCACGAACGCCGTGGAACCGGCTCTGCCGGGCCACTGGCGTTGCCCGCTGCAAGGGGGAAAGCGCAGCGACACGAAGTGCGCGAAGCCTGGGGGTGTTCATAATTCTTCAACGCGCCGGGCCGGGTAACTGTCCCAGGCCTGGCAGCCCGGGCATTGCCAGAAGTGCTGTTTGGCTTCGAACCCGCAGGCTGCGCAACGGTAGCGCGTCAAGGGTTTCACGGCATGGTCCAGGGCGCGTTGCACTTGCGGGTGAAATTGTTCGTGTTCGAGTTTTTCACCGGCAATCCACTTGGCGGCTGCCACCAGCGAGGGTTCGCGCTCCAGGTGGCGCACATACCAGTCGCGCGCGCTTGGGGACGGGCCGGCGCCGCAGGCCTCCAGCCTGACGATGGCGTCCAGCACGTCCAGCGAAGGCGACGATTCATAACTCGTTTTGAGCAAGGCCAGGGCAGGAGCTTCGTGCCGGGATGCTGAAGCATACTGGGCCAGCGGTGCAGCCAGCAAAGGTGTGGCCGAAGGCGACACCGCAAAGGCCTGGGCCACGGTGTCATAAGCGCCCTGCGGGTCGCCCAGGCGATTGAGCAGGTGGGCCAGGTCGATACGCGGTCGCGGGGCGGCGGGCGCGGTCCTGACGGCTTGATTCAGCAGGTTCCGCGCTTCGTCCAGCGCCTTCGGGCCTGCGCTTTGGAGTTGTGCTGCCGCCTGCTCGCAAAGGTAATGCGCCAGCCGGGGGCTGAAACTGCCCTGGCCTGATTGTTCAAGTTTTTGCGCAATTTCGCCCGCATGAACCCAGTCGCGCGAACGTTCATAGTTGGCCAGCAGGGCCAGGCGTGCCTGGGCTTCGAAGGGTGTGCCCTCCAGCTTGAGCAAGGCGGCCTCGGCGCGGTCGAGCAGGCCGGCCTTGAGGTAGTCCAGCGCCAATGCATGTTGCGCCCGATGCCGGTCGGCGCTGCTCATGTCGCCGCGCGAAAGCAGATGTTCGTGCACCCGCACCGCGCGCTCATACTCGCCACGGCGGCGAAAAAGGTTGCCCAGGGCGAAGTGAAGCTCCGAGGTGTCAGGGTCGTTTTGAACCGCCTCTATGAAAGCGTCAATGGCCTGGTCTTGCTGCTCATTGAGCAGAAAATTCAAGCCCCGGAAATAAGCTTTGGGCGCGCGCCGGTTTTCAAGGCGCATCTGGCGCAGGTCGAAACGCGACGCCAGCCAGCCCAGGACAAAAGCCAAGGGCAGGCCCAACAGCACCCAGCTGAAGTCAAAGTCCATTGTCAGGCGTCAGGCTTGGATTCGCCGGCAGGGCGGCCTGCGCCTTGCGGGCGCGGCCGGCGGCGCGGCGATGCTTCCACCACCTGGGCACCATGGCCAGGATGCCGGCGGCCAGGCCGACGCTGAACGCGGCCAGCACGATCAAGACCATGGGCATGCGCCACTGCGTGCCAAAGAAAAAGCGAAGTGTGCCGTCCTGCTGGTTATTCAGCGCAAATGCGAAACAGGTAAAAAAAATGGCGCCGTACAGCAGCCACTTCAACATCCAAGCAAGATGTTTCATTGATTCCCCAGTGTTGGGGCGATTCTATCGCCGGCCAAGTGCGCCGCTCAGGCCTTGGCCTTCAGGTCAAACGCGTCGGTGCGCTGGTCCACGGTTTCGCGCAATGCCTTGCCGGGTTTGAAATGCGGCACACGTTTCTCCGGGATGGCGACACTTTCGCCGCTGCGCGGGTTGCGCCCCAGTCGGGGCGGCCTGCGGTTGATGGAGAAGCTGCCAAACCCGCGGATCTCGATGCGGTGCCCACGCACGAGCGCGTCGTTCATCGCGTCCAGAATCGCCTTGACGGCGAATTCAGTGTCCCGATGGGTCAACTGCGCGAAGCGATTGGCCAGTTCTTCAACAAGGTCGGAGCGGGTCATGGCGTAAATCTACCAAATAAAAAAAGCGACCGGCGCTGACGGCGTCCGGTCGCTTTGTTCAACGCAACATCAATGCTTAATTGTTGTTGTCCAGCTTGGCGCGAAGCAATGCGCCCAGGCTTGTCGTGCCGGCGTTTTCGCGGGCCGACTGCTGGCTCAATGTCGCCATGGCTTCGTTTTGGTCAGCCGCGTCCTTGGCCTTGATCGACAGCTGGATGTTGCGGGTCTTGCGATCCACATTGACCACCACAGCGGTGACTTCGTCGCCTTCCTTGAGCACGTTGCGCGCGTCTTCCACGCGGTCGCGGCTGATTTCGGAGGCGCGCAGGTAACCGATGATGTCGTCGCCCAGATCAATTTCAGCGCCCTTGGGATCCACGGTCTTGACCTTGCCGGTCACAACCTGGCCCTTGTCGTTGATCGACACGAAGGTCGTGAACGGGTCGGAGTCGAGTTGCTTGATGCCCAGCGAGATGCGCTCGCGGTCCACGTCCACAGCCAGCACCAGGGCTTCAACTTCCTGGCCCTTTTTGTAGTTGCGGACTGCCGCTTCGCCGGCTTCGTTCCACGACAGGTCAGACAAATGCACCAGGCCGTCGATGCCAGCAGCCAGGCCGACGAATACGCCGAAGTCGGTGATGGATTTGATCGGACCCTTGACGCGGTCGCCGCGCTTGGTGTTCTGCGCGAATTCCTGCCACGGGTTGGCCTTGCACTGCTTCATGCCCAGGCTGATGCGGCGCTTGTCTTCGTCGATTTCCAGAACCATGACTTCGACTTCGTCGCCCAGCGTGACCAGCTTGGACGGGGCGATGTTCTTGTTGGTCCAGTCCATTTCGGACACGTGCACCAGGCCTTCGATGCCGGGTTCGAGTTCCACAAACGCGCCGTAGTCGGCAATGTTGGTGATCTTGCCGAACATGCGAGTGCCTTGTGGGTAGCGGCGGTTCACGCCCATCCACGGGTCGTCGCCCATTTGCTTCAGACCCAATGAGACACGGTTTTTCTCGGTGTCAAACTTCAGGATCTTGGCGGTGATTTCTTGCCCTGCTGTCACCACTTCGGATGGGTGACGCACGCGACGCCAGGCCATGTCGGTGATGTGCAGCAGGCCATCGATCCCGCCCAGGTCCACGAACGCACCGTATTCGGTGATGTTCTTGACCACGCCCTGAACCACAGAACCTTCCTTGAGGGTCTGCATGAGTTTGGCGCGTTCTTCGCCCATCGAGGCTTCGACCACGGCACGGCGGGATAACACCACGTTATTGCGCTTGCGGTCTAGCTTGATGACCTTGAATTCCATGGTCTTGTTCTCGTACGGAGACAGGTCCTTGGTAGGACGTGTGTCGACGAGTGAACCAGGCAGGAAAGCGCGGATGCCGTTGACCAGCACTGTCAGGCCGCCCTTGACTTTGCCGCTGGTGGTGCCGGTGACAAACTCGCCGGATTCGAGAGATTTCTCCAGGCTCATCCACGAAGCCAGGCGCTTGGCGGTGTCGCGGCTGACGATGGTGTCGCCGTAGCCGTTTTCCATGGCGACGATGGCCACGGAGACGAATTCGCCGACTTGGCATTCGAGTTCGCCCTTGTCGCTTTTGAACTCGGACAAGGGGACATAGGCTTCAGATTTCAGGCCGGCGTTGACCACGACAAAGTTGTGTTCAATGCGCACCACTTCAGCAGTGACGACTTCGCCAATGCGGGTCTCTGAGCGTTTTTGGGATTCTTCAAACAGGTCTGCGAAAGATTCGGACATTTTTCATGCGACGTATTAGGTCACGGGTTTAACCGCAGGTTGATTGCGATTTTGTTGTTGAACCACACCACCGGGCACTTGAGAGCAGCGCATGGGTGGCGGTGTGGGCCTACGCAAAAGCAAGAAGCATTTACTTCATGAAGCCTTTGCTTGTTTCCAGCCACAGCCATTCAAATTGACTTGAACGGCTGTTTGCCTTGCCACCAGTGCAACACCTGATTGACCGATTCTTCAATCGACAAATCCGAATTGTCCAGCAACAGGGCATCTTCCGCTGGCCTGAGCGGCGCGACCGGCCGGGACGAGTCCCTTTTGTCACGCGCTTCCAGATCAGCCCGAAGAGATGGGAGTGTAGCCGAAATTCCTTTTGAAATCAACTGTTTATAGCGTCTTTCTGCGCGCCGCTCAGCGCTGGCGGTCAAAAAAACCTTCAAGGGGGCGTGCACAAAGATCACGGTGCCCATATCCCGCCCATCGGCCACCAGGCCCGGCAGTTGGCGAAAGCTGTGTTGCAGCTTGATCAGCGCATCGCGCACCATTGGCAAAGTGGACACTTTGGAGGCGTTCATGCCGGCCTCTTCGGTGCGAATCGCGTCACCCACATCCGCGCCGTCCACCATCACGCGCCCTTGCGCGAAACGGATTTGAATGCCGCCGATCAATTGGGCGATGGCGCTTTCATCGGCGCTGTCCAGCTTGAGCCCGGCTTGCAGGGCCGCCAGCGCGGTGATGCGGTAAAGCGAGCCGGAATCCAGAAAATGGTAGCCCAGCTTTTTGGCCAATTCGGCCGCCAGCGTGCCCTTGCCGGAGGCGGTCGGGCCGTCCACACAAATTACTGGAATCGCAGCGTCTGGCGTGTGCGAGACCGAAAACAGCGTTTCGAAGTAGTCCGGGAAGGTTTTGGCCACGCATTTGGGGTCTTCGATGCGCACCGGCAGGTTGGCCGGGTTGAATGCTGCCAGTGAGAAACACATCGCTACGCGGTGGTCGTCGTAAGTGTGGATGCTGCCGGTTCTCCAGAGCTTGGACGACGCGGGCGGCGTGATGCGGATGAAGTCAGCTCCTTCTTCAACCATCGCACCGAATTTTCGCAATTCAGTGGCCATGGCAGCGATGCGGTCGGTTTCCTTCACGCGCCAACTGGCGATGTTGCGCAGGGTGGTCGTGCCCTCGGCGTACAGCGCCATGACGGCCAGGGTCATGGCCGCGTCGGGGATGTGGTTGCAGTCGAGGTCGATGGCTTTGAGCGGCCAGGCGCCCCTGGAGGCCTCCAGCCAATTGGGGCCGCTGGTGATGTGCGCGCCCATCAGCCGCGCCGCTTCGACGAAACGGATGTCGCCCTGGATGGAATCGGCCCCGACGCCTTCGATTCTCAGGCTTTGCTGGTCATTTTTTCCATTAACCCTCGTTGTTATTGCTCCAAGTGCTATAAAATAGCTAGCAGATGAGGCGTCAGCCTCGACATGAAGCTCACCCGGCGAACGAAGCTGGGAACCGGCGGGAATGGTGAAGCGCTGCCATCCCTCGCGCTTGACATTCACATTGAAACGCGCCAGCAAATTCAGGGTGATTTCGATATAGGGCCTGGAGATCAGCTCGCCCACAACTTCTATGACGATGTCGCGTGCCGCCAACAGGCCGCCCTTAGGCGGCACAGCCCCCTCGGGGGGCAGCGAGGACACGTCAGTGCCGAGCGTGGGGGCTCTGCTGTGGGCCACCAGGGGCAGCGCCATCAGCAGCGCTGTCAGGAACTGGCTGGACACATCACCGCGCACCTGGATCGGCGCGTCGAGCCGCAGCGCGGGTTGGCCGATCCGCAGCGGCGGGAAGCCGTCCTGGCCGAGGTAATCAATCTGGCAGCCCAACTGGCGCAGGGCGTCGACCAGGTCGCCAATAGGGCGTTCGTGCATGCGTGCCACGCCATGCAATTTGAAGGTGCCGCCCAGCACGGCCAGGGCGGCGGTCAGCGGGCGCATGGCGGTGCCGGCGTTGCCCATGAACAAGTCGGCCGAGGTGTTTTTGATCACACCACCCAGGCCATCAATCTCCACTGCGCCGGTGCCCGGGCGGTTTTGACGAACGCCGCAACCCAGCAGACGCAGGGCGTCCAGCATCACGCGCGTGTCGTCTGAATCGAGCAGGTCGTGCAGCGTTGTGGTGCCCCGGCACAAAGCCGACAGCAGCAGCACCCGGTTGGAGATGCTTTTGGAGCCAGGCAAAACAACCGTGCCTGCTGCGCCGGTCAAAGGCGGGATGTCGAGAAAATCAGTGGCAAACATGAACGGCGGGCAAGCTGCCAAGCTGGTGAGAGGGAGGGCGAGGAAGAGGGCGGTGACAGGGGCGCTGCAAGGCGGCGCGTCAACGCTGCGGCCTGTTCGAGGTCATGGACCAGTTGGAGCGCGCCAGGCTGGCGTTGTCGATCAAGGCTTCAAGGGCTTCCACATTGCCGTTGGTCATCATTTCTTCGAGCAACTGCAAATTGTTTTTGAAAATCAGGGTCTGCGCCAGCAGCTCTTCGCGGTTGGAGATCAGGATGTCGCGCCAGACACGGGGGTCGCTGGCGGCGATGCGGGTGAAATCGCGAAAGCCGGGCCCGGCAAGGGACAGGAACTGTTCGCTTTGGGGCTGCTCGGAAATCGCGTTCATCAGGGCGAACGCGATCAGGTGCGGCAGATGGCTGACAGCGGCGAAAGCTGCGTCATGCGCCTCGGGCGACATTTGCTGCACGCGGCAACCCAGGCCGGTCCAGACGTCCACCGCCTTTTGCAGTTGCGCAGGCAGGGTGCGCTCGATCGGCGTCAGGATGACCTGTTTGCCCGAATACAAATCCGCGTCGGCGTGCTCGACGCCGGCCACTTCCTTGCCCGCGATGGGGTGGGCCGGCACAAAGGAGCCGATTTGCTCGCGCAGGGCGCGCCGGCCAGCGTCGATCACCTCGCGTTTGGTCGAGCCCACATCCATCACCAGCATCTGCGGCGTCACCAGGTGTTTGATGGCTTTGAAGGTGGCTTCGGTGGCAGCCACCGGCACGGCGATCAAGACAATGTCGGCGCCCGCCACCGCCAGCAGGGCCGACGGCGCCTCAACGTCGATCACGCCCATGACCCGTGCGCGCTCGGTGGTGGAGGGCGATTTGCTGTAGCCCACAACCCGTTTGACCAGGCCGGCCCGCTTGAGCGCCAGCGCGAACGAGCCGCCCATCAAACCGCAGCCGATCAGGCCGAGTTGTTCAAACATAAGACAGTTCCATTCGCAAATTTGCCGGGACAATTTTTCGAGGTGCCGCCCCTAGAACAATTAGCCCCCGTGGGGGGCAGCGTAGTACACGCAGTGACAAGCGTGGGGGCATATTTATCTGCTGACGGCGTAGGTGCCGATGATTTTGTAAAAGGCGCACAGGGCCTGCAACTCCTTCAGCGCGGCGGCGATGTGCGGCTGCGAGGGGTGGCCCTGGATGTCGATGTAAAAATAATACTCCCACTGCCCGGTGCGCGCTGGCCGGGACTCGAACCGGGTCATCGACACGCCATGGGTTTTCAGCGGAATCAGCAAGTCGTGCAGGGCGCCAGGCTGGTTCGGGACGGACACCACGAGGCTGGTGCAGTCATTGCCAGTGGCGGGCGGCGTGGCGAGGGTTTGGGGCAGGCAGATGACGGCGAAGCGGGTGCGGTTGTGCGCGTCGTCCTGGACCGCGTGGGCGGCGATGTGCAGGCCGAACTGCGTGGCCGCGCGCTCGCTGGCCAGGCCGGCCCAGGCCGGGTTGGTGGCGGCCAGGCGCGCGCCCTCGGCATTGCTGGAGACCGCGCGGCGCTCGGCGTGGGGCAGGTGCTGCGTCAGCCAGGCCTGGCACTGTGCCAGTGCTTGCGGATGCGCCAACACGACTTCGATGCCGTCCAGCGAATTGCCCAGGCGCAGCAGGTTGTGGCGCACCATCAGGCTCACCTCGCCGACCATCTGGGTTGGCGTGCGCAGAAACAGGTCGAGCGAGCGCGTCACCACGCCTTCAGCCGAACTCTCGACGCCGACCACGCCAAAGTTGGCCCGGCCGGCCTCGGTGGCGTGGAACACCTCGTCGAAATTGGCGCAATAAATCAGATCGACGGCGCTGCCAAAATATTCCAGCGCCGCCTGCTCGCAAAAGGTGCCGGCTGGCCCCAGGACGGCCACGCGCTGCGGCGCCTCCAGCGCCAGGCAAGCCGACATGATTTCGCGCCAGATGGCGGCGACGTGTTTGGCCTTCAGCGGCCCGCCATTGGCGCCCTGGATTTTTTCAATCACGTGGGCGACGCGGTCCGGGCGGTAAAACGCCGTGCCTTCGCGCGTCTTGACCACGCCCACCTGTTCGGCCACTTGCGCCCGACGGTTCAACAGGCGCAGCAAGTCGGCGTCAAGGGCATCGATCTGGATGCGCAAGTCCGCCAGTTCGGCAGATTGCACGGGGTCAGCGGGTTTTTGCACGATTTTTGGATTAAAAAAGGCGTTTTGCCATCGTGGAATATGGATAGTTAGCTTCTAAAAATATAGCAAAATGAGGCTGGCTCAATCGTCCGCCCCATCCACCGCGTCGGCAGCGCCGTCGCCGCCCTCGCCATCGCCCTCTCCTTCACCCTCAACCGGGTTGGCGTCGTTTTCGACGATGCGCTGCAGGCCGCTGAGTTTGGAGCCTTCATCGAGGCCGATCAGGGTCACGCCCTGGGTGGCGCGGCCCAACTCGCGGATTTCGCTGACGCGCGTGCGCACCAGCACGCCCTTGTCGGTGATCAGCATGATTTCGTCGTCGGCATGCACCAGGGTGGCGGCGACGACTTTGCCGTTGCGCTCGCTTTGCTGGATGGCGATCATGCCCTTGGTGCCGCGGCCGTGGCGGGTGTATTCGGTGATGCTGGTGCGTTTGCCAAAACCGTTTCGCGTGGCGGTCAAAACGCTTTGCTGCTCGTCTTCGGCGACCAGCATGGCGATCACCGTCTGGCCTTCTTCCAGCGTCATGCCGCGCACGCCGCGGGCGGTGCGGCCCATGGGGCGAACGTCGTTTTCATCGAAGCGCACGGCCTTGCCGCCGTCGCTGAACAGCATCACGTCGTGTTTGCCGTCGGTCAGCGACGCGCCGATCAGGAAGTCGCCCGGATCCAGATCGACGGCGATGATGCCGGCCTTGCGCGGGTTGTTGAACTCGTCCAGCGTGGTCTTTTTGACCGTGCCCATGCTGGTCGCCATGAACACATACTGGTCGGCCGGAAAACTGCGTTTCTCGCCGGTGAGTGGCAGCACCACGGTGATTTTTTCACCCTCGGTCAGCGGGAACATGTTGACGATGGGCCGGCCGCGCGAGCCGCGCGAGCCCTGGGGCACTTCCCACACTTTGAGCCAGTACAGGCGGCCGCGGTTGCTGAAGCACAGGATGTAATCGTGCGTGTTGGCGATGAAGAGCTGGTCGACCCAGTCGTCTTCCTTAGTCGCGGTGGCCTGTTTGCCGCGCCCGCCGCGTTTTTGCGCGCGGTATTCGCCCAAAGGCTGGCTCTTGATATAGCCGCTGTGGCTCAAGGTGACCACCATGTCGGTCGGGGTGATCAGGTCTTCGGTCGAGAGGTCGAATGACGAATGCTCGACCAGGCTGCGCCGCGCACCAAGCTTGGTCTGCCCGAACTCCTGCTTCACCGAAGCCAGCTCTTCGCCGATGATGGTGGAGACGCGTTCGGGTTTGCTCAAGATGTCCAGAAGGTCTTCAATCTCGGCCATCACCTCCTTGTATTCAGAGACGATCTTGTCCTGCTCCAGGCCGGTCAGGCGTTGCAGGCGCATTTGCAGGATTTCGTGGGCCTGGGTGTCGCTCAAGCGGTACAGGCCATCGGCGCCCATGCCGAATTCTTTTTCCAGGCCGTCGGGGCGGTAGTCGTCGGCATTGATGACGCCGCCATCAGCACGGGTGCGGGTAAGCATTTCGCGCACCAGCTGGCTGTCCCAGGGGATGCTCATCAGCTCTGACTTGGCGACGGGCGGCGTGGGCGCGTTGCGGATGATGGCGATGAACTTGTCGATGTTGGCCAGCGCCACAGCCAGGCCTTCGAGCACATGGCCGCGTTCGCGCGCCTTGCGCAGCGTGAAGATGGTGCGGCGGGTGACGACCTCGCGGCGGTGCTCCAGAAAGACCTCGATCAGATCCTTCAGGTTGCACAGCTTGGGCTGCCCGTTGATGAGCGCCACCATGTTGATGCCGAAGGTGTCCTGCAGTTGCGTCTGCTTGTACAGGTTGTTCAGCACCACTTCAGGCACTTCACCGCGCTTGAGCTCGATCACCAGGCGCATACCTGATTTGTCGGACTCGTCCTGGATGTGGCTGATGCCTTCGATCTTCTTCTCGTGCACCAGCTCGGCCATGCGCTCCTGCAGCGTTTTCTTGTTGACCTGGTAGGGCAGTTCGTCCACGATGATGGCCTGGCGCTGGCCCTTGTCGATGTCTTCAAAATGGCATTTGGCGCGCATCACGACCCGGCCACGGCCGGTACGATAACCGTCTTTCACGCCGTTGATGCCGTAGATGATGCCGGCTGTGGGGAAGTCCGGCGCGGGGATGATTTCCATCAGTTCGTCAATGGACGCCAACGGGTGGCGCAACATATGCAGGCAGGCGTCCACCACTTCATTCAGGTTGTGCGGCGGGATGTTGGTGGCCATGCCCACGGCGATGCCCGACGAGCCGTTGACCAGCAGGTTGGGGAAACGCGCGGGCATGACCAGCGGCTCTTTCTCGCTGCCGTCGTAATTGGGGCCGAAATCAACCGTTTCCTTGTCCAGGTCGGCCAACAGCTCGTGGGCGATCTTGGCCAGGCGGATCTCGGTGTAACGCATGGCGGCGGCGTTGTCGCCGTCGACCGAGCCGAAGTTGCCCTGGCCGTCCACCAACATATGGCGCAATGAAAAATCCTGCGCCATGCGAACGATGGTGTCGTACACCGCGCTGTCGCCGTGCGGATGGTATTTGCCGATGACGTCGCCCACGATGCGGGCCGATTTTTTGTACGGGCGATTCCAGTCGTTGTTGAGTTCGTGCATGGCGAACAACACGCGCCGGTGCACTGGTTTGAGTCCGTCGCGCGCGTCCGGCAGCGCGCGCCCGACGATCACGCTCATTGCGTAATCAAGGTAGCTGCGGCGCATTTCCTCTTCAAGACTGATGGGCAATGTTTCTTTGGCGAACTGGGTCATGAGGAGGGTGATTGCGGCGTGTGGAATCTGATTTTACGGGCAAGCGGCTGTCGCTCCGCTGCAACACTTACGCTATTTAGAGGTTTTGTCTGACACCGTACAAGCCGATCCGGGCTTGTACCTCTGTAAGGCTGTGGCACAATGGTCGGAACGTGTTAGGTGATGGTCACCTAGAGCGTCCCCTTAATCGCAGCGCTGCTGCGGAATTTCCCCCAGAAGGAGAACCATGAAAAAATTGAACAAAGTGGCAATGCTGATTGCTGCCGCAGCACTCGCAACCGCAGCCGGTGCACAATCTGTTGACAACTGGCGCAACGCCTCTGGCAATAACTGGACAAATGCGACCGGCCTTTGCTGGCGCGATGCTGGCTGGACGCCAGCCACCGCCGCCGTCGGTTGCGATGGCGCCATTGTTGCTCCCCCGCCCGCCGCACCAACGCCCGCACCGGTCGCGCCTGCTGCGCCAGCGCCGCGCGCCGCGCCAGCCCCCGAACCGGCCCCAGCACCCGCTCCTGCGCCCCAGCCGCCCGCAGCGACCAAGGTCACTTACGCCGCTGACGCTTTCTTTGACTTCGACAAGTCAGTCATCAAGCCCGAAGGCAAGGCCAAGCTCGACGACCTGGTCGGCAAAGTCAAGGACATCAACCTGGAAGTCATCATCGCCGTGGGTCACACTGACTCGGTCGGTAGCGATGCTTACAACCAGAAACTGTCGGTCCGTCGCTCGGAAGCCGTCAAGGCCTATCTCGTGTCCAAAGGCATCGAGAAAAACCGCGTCTACACCGAAGGCAAGGGCGAGAAGCAGCCAGTCGCTGACAACAAGACCAAGGAAGGCCAAGCCAAAAACCGCCGCGTTGAGATCGAAGTGGTCGGCACCCGCACGACCAAGTAATCTTCAAGTAATCTCCAAGCGTTTTTGGAATTACGCCCAGACGCCCTTGCGCGAGCGGGGGCGTCAGTCAAAACCCCGCTCATGCGGGGTTTTTGTTTTGCGTTTGCAGATAATCAAGCCATGACTTCAAACTTGAACGCCGATCCGGCCGAATTGGCCAAATTCTCCGATCTGGCCCATCGGTGGTGGGATTTGCAGGGTGAATTTCGCCCTTTGCACCAAATCAACCCGTTGCGGCTGGACTGGATCAGCCGCATTTGCCCCTTGGCTGGCCAACAGGTGCTGGATGTGGGCTGTGGCGGCGGCATTCTGGCCGACGCGATGGCGCAAAAAGGCGCTACTGTGCTGGGGATCGATCTGGCCGCCAAAGCGCTGAAAGTCGCGCAACTGCACGCTCTGGAGGCGGAAACCCCCAATTTGACCTACCGCGAAATCAGTACCGAGGCGCTGGCCCAGGCGCAGCCCGGCAGTTTTGACGTGGTGACCTGCATGGAGATGCTCGAACACGTGCCCGACCCGGCCTCGGTCGTCAACGCCTGCGCGGCCCTGGTCAAACCCGGCGGCTGGGTGTTTTTCTCGACCATCAACCGCAACCTTAAATCGTTTCTGTTTGCCATCGCCGGCGCGGAATATGTGCTCAACCTGATCCCGCGCGGCACCCACGAATACGCCAAATTGATCAAACCCAGCGAGCTGGCGCGTTATTGCCGCAGCGCCGGACTGGAATTGGAGCAGACCCGCGGCTTGGAGCACAACCCGCTGACCCAGCGTTACTGGCTGAGCGCCGACACCAGCGTCAATTACCTGTTCGCAACCCGCAAGAAGGCCGAATGACCATGTTTCCCAACGTTCACGCCGTTTTGTTTGACCTGGATGGCACCCTGATCGACAGCGCGCCCGACCTGGGTGCCGCCGCCGACAAAATGCGCACCGACCGCGGCCTGGCACCTCTGCCCCTGGCACATTACCGCCCTATGGCCGGC
This sequence comes from Rhodoferax sp., assembly GCA_031392945.1. GTDB lineage: Bacteria > Pseudomonadota > Gammaproteobacteria > Burkholderiales > Burkholderiaceae_C > JANYCG01. The sequence continues at coordinate 15,999 of JANMVT010000100.1, forward strand.
GCGGGCGCGCGCGGCATGCTGGCGCTGGGATTTGGCATGACGCCCGAGCATCCCGACTTCATGGCGATGCGTGAAGAGTTCTTCGTCAATTACGAAAACTGCCTGACCCAGCGCACTTTCGCCTTTGACGGCGTGCAGGCGCTGGTCGACAGCCTGATACAGCGCCACTTGCCGTGGGGTGTCGTGACCAACAAGGCTGCCCGTTTCACCAACCCGCTGATACGCGAGATGGCGCTGTTCGCCTCCGCCGGGGCCATCATCAGCGGCGACACCACGGCGCACGCCAAACCCCACCCGGAGCCGCTGTTTGAAGCCGCCCGGCGCATGGGAATCGACCCCAGGCGCTGCGTCTATGTGGGCGATGATGAGCGTGACATCGTGGCGGGCCTGGCTGCCGGCATGGGCACCGTCGCTGCTACCTATGGTTACGTGGGTGAAACCAGCCCCGTGGCAGATTGGCGGGCCGATGCCCAAATCGCCGTGCCGCTGGATTTGCTTGCGCTGCTGTCTTGAAAAATCAGGTTTGGCTCTAAAATAGTGGTTTGGCGATTCCAGAAATTCAATTTCCGGGATGCAGTGCAAGGCGCAAACCACAGACATACACCAGTATGTCGAGGATTTGCAACGCCGCAATGCGCCCGGACATTTGGATTTCTGGAGTTGCCAAATGGGGCTGCACTGGTTTCGACGTGGATTCGGACGCGCAGCAGGGCATGTCGAGCTGAATGCGCTCGTAAAACAGATTCAAAAAAACTAACTGCAAACGACGAACGTTTCGCACTCGCTGCTTAATTGCACGTGAGCCTCACA
>JANMVT010000107.1:0-26177 GCA_031392945.1 Rhodoferax sp.
GGCGGCAGATGTTGCCGAAGGGTTCGAGCCAGATGCCAGCCGCGCCCGGTCAAGCTCTGTGCGTCGTAGCCCTGCAATGAATCGCGAACAAAAGATTTGACCGGAAACGCCGGATGCACCTTTGACACCATTGAGGCGATGGTCGCAGGCACATCAGCGCCAAAGTGATTTTTAAGGGGTTCTGCCATCCCCGGATTTTGCCGCTGTATTTGAAGCAGCGCCAACAGCGCCGACGCAATTCCTTCTCAAAACGCCGCGAGAGAAGGCGCGCCAACGAAGACAGCGCTATAGCGCGGCTAGGCGGGGACGCTCAGGCACCTGGTTTCACAACCGCCGCCAGCGTCAATCTTTCCTGATCCCGCCGCGCACGCTCGATGAACAGCGTCGCACCTTGCTCCGATGCCAATGTCAATGCGGCCTCGAAGTCCTGCATGGCCGCATCCCGATCGCCGCCAGCGAGCTTGAGCCGTCCACGCGTTCGAAGGTACTCGGCCTCGAGCCATGTGTGGCCGAACGCCGTGGTCGGCGCCCCCAACTCCAGTCCATGCCATGCATCATCGAATGCCCCGGCTTCCTCGCAGGCCTGGGCATACATGATGTACCAGACGTTGGAAAACGCGTGGCCGCTCACGAGCAGGTGTACGCCGTGCCGTGCCAACTCGAGGCCTGGCTCGACACTGCCCCGCTTCATCAGGGTGAGACCGCAGAACAGATCTGCGTGGCCCTGCCATTGCGTCAGCCCATGGGACTCGGTCAGGGCCTTGAGCTCCCTGGAGTGGCCGGCGAGCGCTTCCACATTGCCCGAAAGGGCCGAGGGGAAACAGCCCGCAAAGGCGAGCGTCTGTGCCAAGGCGTGCGCCCGGCCGTCAGCCCGCGCTGCGAGCAGGCCCTGCTCGCACCAGTGCCGCGACTGACCGGCTGCACCCAGGATGGCGTAGCACTCGGTCAGCCCCACCATCATCATGACTGCATGGTTGGCCGGCCCGATCTGCACCAACTCGCCGGCGTGTCGATTGGGGTCGAACAGTGCCAGGAAACGCGTGATTTCCTCGATCGCCTGCCGAAATTTCCCCATGAACAACAGCGTTGTTGACAAATAGCGGTGGGCGATCAGCCGATCCGCTTCGCTGCCGCCCTCGGCGAGCGTGCTGATCTGGAGCGCAAGCGCGTGACTGGCCGGCAGGTTTCCAGCCACACTGAGCATTGCCAACTTGAGCGCCAGAGCCGGTATGAGGCTTGATCGAGTGCCAAGCTTCTGGCTGAGTGCTGAAACCCGGTCGATCTCCTGTTCGACTTCGATGGCTGAGTAGCCTTGCACGGCGATCAGGGGCCCGATCATGTTCAGCGCCAGGTTGAACTCGAGCTTGTCGCGCGCGAGGTCCTGCGGCATTGTGCTGACCAGTGCGAGTGCACGCCGGTAATTCGCCAGTGCCTCCAAATAGTCGGAGCGCCGGTCCGCGTCGGCGGCGGCGAGATGCCATTGCGCAGCGGCGCGCGCCGTCTCGCCGGCCTCAGCGAAGTGCACGGCCATGATATGCGGCAAAGCTGCGGCGATGGCCGGGAAGCTCGACTCCACGGTCGCTGCCACAAGACCGTGAAGACGCACCCGGTCGCGCCGCACTAGCTGCTGGTAAGCCGCTTCCCGGACCAGCTGATGCCTGAACGCAACCGCTTCACCGAAGTTGCTGCGGCCACCGACGAATACGCCCGCTTCGAGCAGCTCAGCCACACACCGGCGCACATCCGGCTCCGCGAGGGCGGAAATCGCCACCAGCAAGGCAATCGGGAACTCACGCCCCAGAACGGAGGCCGTCGGCGCGATTTCCCTACCGTTTGTCACCCCGTCCAGCCGAGCCAGCAGCGACTCTGACAGGGTGGCCGGAATTCCGGCATCGGCCTCATCGTCGCTCCCGCCTCCCGGGTTGCCGCTCACGCGCATGGCCTTGGGTTCCAGATAGCCACGGGTCAGTTCCTCGGCGTACAGCGGCACGCCATCGGATCGCAAGACGATGGCATCGAGCACGCGCACGGGCAACTGCCGGGGGGCAGCCATGGCGACGACGATCTGGCGCGTCTGCTCGGCGTCAAACCGGTCGAGTTGCACCAGGCCGACATGCGGCCCGGTGAGCCAGGGCGGATAGGGTCCACCGCGTGAGGTAGCCACAAACAGCACAGGCATGCGCCGCAGCAGAAGCACGAAGCTGCCCAGCAGCTCGCTGGTCGACGGGTCGATCCACTGGATGTCTTCCACGACGACGACCGAGCTTCGCGCCGCAGCTACCTCCAGCAAACTGCCCAGGGCACGCATCATGCGCGTGCGTACTTCGAGCGAGCCGAGGCCCTTCAGCGCGGAGTGCGGGGCGCGCTCGAGGCGCAGCAGCTCCGCCATCAGGCTCAGATGTTCGGGCTCGAGCTGCCCGGCACGTTCGAGCAGCGAGGAAAGCTTTTGCACAACGGCATCAGGCCTGTCTTCCGACGAAATGCCGGCGGCCCGCTCTATGTAGTCGCGCACCGGGTGCAGCGCAGACGCGAAATTGTGGGGCGAGCACTGGAAGACCAGGCGATCAGCCGCGCTCGCGCCGGTCAGGTCGCGCCCGAGCAATTCGAACAAGTGCTCCACCAGCCGGGATTTCCCGAGCCCGGCTTCGCCGCTGATCACGAGCAGCTGGCCGTCACCGGCCTGCGCGTCTGCAAGCCGGCTCGCGATGCGCCTCGTCTCGCTGTCCCGTCCCATCAGGGAGATGTGCGCCCGCCCGCCATGCAGCGCCGCGAAACGGCTGCGAACATGACTTTCCCCCAACACCTGCCATAGCTTGGTAGGCTGCTGGAAGCCTTTCAGGTCAAACTGGCCCAGGTCACGGTACAGGAAAAGGTCACCGAGGTGTTCCCGCGTCGAATCTGCAATCACCACCGAGTTGGGTTGGGCCTCTGACTGGGCACGCGCTGCCAGATTGGGGGCTTCGCCAACTGCGCTGAATTCGGCCGCGCCTCCGCTTGCGCTGACGAGCTTGCCAACCACCGTCAGGCCGGTGGCAATTCCGATACGAACTTGCGGCGGCTGCCCGCCTACTGCCGGCAGGCCTGAAACGGCATCGATGATGCGCAGTGCGGCGCGCACTGCCTGCTCGCAGGCATTCTCGCTGGCTTTTGGATAGCCGAAATAGGCCAGCACGCCATCGCCGAGGTATTGGGCGACCCAGCCGGTGTGTTCCTGAACCACCGCCGCAACTGCGGCACGGTAGCTGTCCAGAAATTCACGCAGGTCCTCTGGGTCAACCCGCATGGACAATGCGGTGGAACCTACCAGATCGCAGAAGACCACCGTGATCTGCCGCCGTTGCACGGCCGATGTGGCCTGGATGAGAGTTGCGCCAGCAGGCGCAATCGCTTCGGCACCCACCGGCACTGCTGCGGGTGAGGCAATGGCTGACGGCTGACTCGACGTGACTGCGGTCGGCGCCTTGAGCGCCGCAATCGCATCAAGCAGGCGCCGCCGGTGGCCAACCGACACGATGCCCATGTCACGCAAGTCCTCCACGGTGAGGGACGGCAGCAACACCGCGTCTACGTCGTTCGCCGCGAACGCGTCCGCGTAGTCGCCCAGCCCCAACGATTCAAGCCAGGCACGCACGTCCATTTTCGGCCCCTATGCCAACACCTGGATGTTCAGCAGCGGGTTGGTGTTGGCGCCCAGATAATTTGACTGGAATAACATGAGCGCCCCAGTCGCGTTGGCGGTGTCCCGCGCCCCGGCCAGGGGCCAGATGGCCGCCCATCCGAAAACGTCGCCCAGCGGCCGCAGCTTGTAACGCGCGCTCAGGAGCACGCCGAAGTTCCCGCCCGTGCCCCCGCGCATGGCCCACCACACGTCGCGGTTGGCGGTCTCGCTCGCCGTGACGATTTCACAGCGGGTCTGCGCGAATAGCAAAACCGCCGCGACGTCCCCTTCGGACTCGCAGTAGGCGATCGCCGCAGGATAGGAATCGAACACCGGATCGAACAACTTGCGGTCCCTGTTGTAGTCCGGCATGCCCGGCAACACGACATACCCTGACAGGCCGTTTTGCAAGGAAAAAAGTTGGGCGCGCGTGAACCCCAGGCGTTCAAATTCGGCATCGGGCATCCTTGACCAGAGCGCACGCAACTGCGCGTTGCGGGATTGCGTCTTGGTCGTGTTGCGCGGCATGCGATTCTCCAGATTTATTGTTTGGAAGGTCGTCCTCTGAAGCGCCAGCGCTCGCCGACACCGAAGGGGTTTGAAGTTACCACAGTTATTGATATTCCCGTAAATCATGACAACCGTTGAACGTTTGAAGCGTTATGTCTTCAATAGCAATATTGGAGAATACTGGCATGGCACGAATGGGTCTGAGCGAAGCAGCAAAGAGGCGCGTCAAAGCGGGACGACTGCTGCTGGCGGGCAAAAAATGCGCCGAGGTGGCGTTGGCCGTTGGCGTGGCACGCCAAACCATATACACATGGAAGCGATTGCTCGATGACGGTGGCATTGACGCACTACGCGGGGTGCCTGAGCGCGGGCGCCCGGCGCAGCTCGATGAACAGCAATTGGCATCTGTGCGTACTGCCATCTTGCAAAAACCCACCGAGCATGGATTCGGCACAGAGCTGTGGACACTCAAGCGTGTGGGCGCAGTCATTGAGCGTCTGCACGGTGTGCGCTTTAGCCAGACACAGATCTGGCGCATCCTGGGCTCGCTGGGCTTCAGTCCGCAAAAACCGGAGAAACGGGCCATCGAGCGCAACGAAGATGGTGTGCGGGCCTGGAAGCGTCGGACCTGGCCAGCTCTTAAAAAAAAGCCCACCGAGAAGGCCGACTGATCGTCTTTATCGACGAGTCCGGAATCAGCGAACGTCCCACACGCGTGCGTACCTGGGCACCCAAAGGCCAGACCCCCATCATCCAGTTTCACTTCAACTGGAATCATGTCTCCGTGATCGCCGGGCTGACCCGCACCAACTGCCTGTTCCGTCTGCACGAAGGCAGCATCAAAAAAGAGGAGATCGTCGATTTCCTCAAGGCGCTCAAGGCCCATTTGAAGACGCCGCTGTTGGTGATCTGGGATGGCTTGAAGGCGCATCGCAGTCGACTGGTGCGCGAGTACCTGGACAGCCTGGACGGCCATATCCAAATAGCATTCTTGCCGCCCTACGCGCCGGACATGAATCCGGTGGAGTACTTGTGGGCCTGGCTCAAACGCCACGCCTTGGCCAATTTCTGCCCCAACAACCTGGGCGAATTGCACACCACCGCGCGCAACAAGCTCAAGAGCGCCCAAAAACGTCCCTCGATCATCGCCGCTTGCTGGATTCAAGCTACATTGTGGTGATGTCATGAATTACGGAAGTCTCAATAAACAAATTTCCATAGAAAATAATGTGGTATATTATTTCTGTTGAAAATTAGTTGCACCATGTCCGCAATCACTCAAAAAACCTCCAAAAAGCCCGAAGCCGCCGCCGTACTCAGCAAGGCCGTCGCGCGCGCTGCGGAGCGGTTTGATGTGTCCAAGTCCCTGCTGGCCAAGGTGCTGGGTGTCAGCCCACCCACCATTTCCCGGCTCTACAGCGGCAACTACCAGCTTGACCAGGGCCGCAAAGAATGGGACTTTGCCCTGCTCTTTGTCCGCGTTTTCCGCTCGCTTGACTCCATCGTGGGTGACGAGGCCACTGCGCGCAAATGGCTCACCAGCGAAAACCGGGGTTTGAACGCCAAGCCCATCGAGCTTATCCGCAACGCCGAAGGTTTGGTACGTGTCGTTCAATACCTGGACGCCAGTCGCGGTCTCGTCTGAAGCACGCCCCTGGGCGGGCGCGGTATGGCGCATGGTAGAGGCACAACATATTGCGTCCACCATGAAGATCGTGGACAACGACGACGAGCAAGACCTGTTGGAAACCCTGCTTGAAGGCAGCAAACCCGCCCAACCCACCAGTGCCGTGCCGCTTGACTATCTGCTGGCCACCCCGTTTCGCTACAACCCCCTGCGCGGTGGTTCTCGTTTTCGCGCCTTGACTGATCCCGGTGTGTTTTACGGCGCAGAATCGGTGCGCACTGCCGGCGCCGAGTTGGGCTTCTGGCGCTGGAAGTTTCTCAAAGATGCTGTTGATCTTGAAAAGCTGGAGCCCGTCGCCCACACCGCTTTTGCAGTGGAGGTCAGCACCCGGGTCGTCGATCTGCGCCAACCGCCATTCAGCGCGGACGCTTCGCGCTGGCTGCATCCCACCGACTACAGCGCCACCCAGGCATTTGCCCAGGTCGCACGCGACGCCACTGTCGGCGGCATTCAATACCAGTCTGTGCGCGATCCCCATCCCGCCTGGTGTCTTGCCATGTTGACGCCGCTGGCGTTTTCAAAACCCAAACCGCGCGCAGCCATGCAGACCTGGTGGCTCGCCGTCCATCAGGATGCCGTGATCTGGCGAAGAGACAGTGAGTCAATGACATTTTCTGCTGGCTCCGGGCAGTGAAAAGAGCCCGTGCTGCCCTATCAAAATACTCTCAAATTAATAGCTTAATGAGCAACAAAGACGAGGGCTGCCGACATTTTATCGCCAAAGCGCCGGCGACCATCTTGGCGATGGAAAGCTCGCTGGTGCCGGTGGTGACGATAATCTCGCGTTTGCCGACAACCGCGCGGTCAAGAGCTGCCTCCCAACGCCAAAAAGAGCCGACGCAATTCCTTCTCAAAACGCCGCGAGAGAAGGCGAGCCAACGACAACAGCGCTCTAGCGCGGCTAGGCGGCGCAACGCCCTATCGCGGCGTTTTGAGAAGGAATTTGGAGCGGGTGAGGGGGATCGAACCCCTGTCTAAAGCTTGGGAAGCTTTCGTTCTACCATTGAACTACACCCGCAAAGCGCCAAGACGTTGTGCTTCGACATTGCGCTTCGACGTTGTGCCTCGGCATTGCGCCAAGACGCCACCGAATTATAGGGCCCCAACGCCATCCCTCCGGGTATTCCTTAGACGTGGGACCGTCCATGCGCAGTAGCATTTAGTTTGTCAGGCAAACAAATTCAAATTGAACTGGAGACTGTGGTGAAACTCATCAGGCTTTTTTCTTCTGCGGCCCTTGGCGTCAGCGCCGCATTGCTGTCTGTGGGCGCGCTGGCGGCCGACGTCAACGTGCGCATGTTGCACGTTGACCAAAACCCCGACACACAGGCGTTTTACGCCGATGTGGCACGCCGTTTTGAGGCGGCCCACGCGGGCGTCAAGGTGGACGTGCAATACCTTGAAAACCAGGCCTACAAAAGCAAGCTGACCACACTCTTGCAGTCTCCCGAGCGGCCCAATATTCTTTACAGCTGGGGTGGTGGCGTGCTGCGGGAGCAGGTCAAGGCTGGTGTGATTGAAGACCTGTCAGCGCCGCTTGCCGGCTGGAAGGATCGTTTTCCGCCAACCGCATTGCAGTCCTACACGCTGGATGGCAAGTTGTATGGCGTGCCGTTCCAGACCGCGCAAGTCGGTTTTTTCTACAACAAGGACATTTTTGCCAAGGCTGGCATTGATGGCAATTCGATCAAGACATGGGACGACTTGCTGGGCACCGTGAAGAAGCTGCAAGCAGCCGGCGTGACCCCCATCATCACCGGCGGCGGGGACAAATGGCCCCTGCACTTTTACTGGTCGCACCTGGCGATCCGCATCGGCGGCAAAGCGGCATTTGAAGCCGCGATGCGGGGCGAAGGCAAGGGCTTTGCCGACACGACCTTTGTGCGCGCTGGCGAAATGTTCCAGCAGTTGACCGTGTTGAAGCCGTTTCAGGCAGGTTTTCTGGCCACGACTTTCCCGCAGTCAGCCGGCATGTTTGGCGACGGCAAAGGGGCAATGGCCTTGCAGCTCAACGGCATGATGACCTCGATGCGGGCGAATTCGGCCGACAAAATCGGCATTCCGGATGACAAGCTAGGCTGGTTTGCCTTCCCCACCGTGGCGGGCGGCAAGGGCGACCCGGCGGACACCCTGGGCGGCATGAACGGCTGGCTGGTGACCAAAGGCTCACCCAAAGAAGCGGCTGAGTTCCTGCGCTTTTTCACCGAGGTGCAAAACCAGCGCATTGCGGCTGAAAAGGGCTTTTACCTCCCCGTCGTGAATGGCACGCAGGATGCCATTTCGCGGCCCGTGTTGCGCCAGATATCGCAAAACATTGCGGCGTCCAAATACCACCAGGTCTATTACGACCAGATGCTTGGGCCATCAGTCGGCGCCGTGGTCAATGACATCTCGCAAGATCTGGCTGCAGGCAAGATCAAACCTGCCGAAGCGGCTGCATCGGTGCAGGCGGCGTGGAAGCAGGCCAATTGAGCTGGCTCAACCTCAGGGACATGACCCTCGCATGATTGCTGCGTGAGCGCCACCATCCGGCCCTGGGAGGCGTCGGCCAAATCCTTCTCGCCGGTTGGAGGCAGTGCAGTAGCGGTATTGCTGCTGCTGCCACCCGCCCTGTTGCTGTTCACCCTATTTGTTGCACTGCCCATGGGCGAGGCGGCCTGGTACAGTTTTTTCAACTGGAACGGTTATGGCAAGGCGACACAGTTTGTCGGCTGGCGCAATTTTGAGCGCCTGTTTGAGAACCCGGCGTTTCGCATTTCCTTGGCCAACAACGGCCTGGTCATTCTGGTCTCCTTGCTGGTGCAATTGCCGCTGGCGCTGGCCATGGCGGTGCTGGTGAGCGAGAAATTTCGCGGCTCCAACGCCTTTCGGCTGATCTTCTTTTTGCCCTACGTGCTGGCCGAAATCGCGGCCGGCTTGATCTGGCGTTTTGTCTACGACGGCGATTACGGCCTGCTTGCCAAAGTGCTGGGTGTTTTCATGAGCACGCCGCCCCACGTGCTGGCGGAGTCAGACCTTGCGATCTACGCCGTTTTGGCGGTGGTGGTCTGGAAATATTTCGGTTTCCACATGATTCTGTACATCGCGGGCCTGCAGCAGATCGACCAGAACCTGTATGAGGCGGCGCGCATTGACGGCGCTTCGGACTGGCAGATTTTCTGGCGCATCACACTGCCGCTGTTGGGCTCCACCATTCGCCTCTCCGTCTTCTTTGCCGTCCTCGGCTCGTTCCAGCTATTTGACGTGATCATGGCGCTGACCAAGGGTGGCCCGTCGGACAGCACGCAAACCATGGTCACTTACCTGTACAACTATGGGGTGACACGAATGCAGATCGGTTTTGGCAGCGCGGTGGGCGTGGTCATCTTTGTGATCTGCGTGGTGTTCGCGTTTGGCTACAAGCGGGTGCTGATGCGCGATGACTGACAACGCCGCCGCCAGCATGAACGGCAGTTTCAACACCGCCACCCCCATGGGGCCGGTGATCCGTTATGGCGTGCTGTTTGTGGTCGCTGCGCTGGTGCTGATCCCGCTGATCGCCACCGTACTGGGCGGTTTCAAGGCGCTGGGTGATTTGCGCGTCAACCCGTTTGGCTTGCCGTATGAATGGGAATGGCGCAATTACTGGGACATCCTTTCGGGTGCACGCTACTGGAAGTTGATGGGCAATTCGCTGGTCATCGCCGTGCTCACGGTTTTCATCACCGTCACAATTTCCGCCATGGCGGCGTTCGTGTTTGTCCACGTGCGGTTTTTTGGCGCCACTTTTCTCTTCAACTACCTGCTGCTGGGCCTGATGTTCCCGGCGGCCACGGCGATCTTGCCGCTGTTCATCAAAATCCGTGATCTGGGCCTGCTCGACACCTATTGGGGCGTGGTGCTGCCACAGGTGGCCTTTGGCCTGGCCACCAGCGTGCTGCTGTTTCACAATTATTTCAAGAAGTTGCCCGGCGACCTGTTTGAAGCGGCTGTGATCGACGGTTGCGGCTATTTCCAGTTTTTCTGGCACATTGTGCTGCCGCTGTCCCGCCCCATATTGGCAACGGTCGGCGTGATCGTGTTTGTGCACAGCTGGAACGCCTACCTGCTGCCCCTCGTGGTGTTCAACCGCGACAGTATCTACCCCTGGCCGCTTGGCATCATGGCTTACCAGGGCGAATTCTCTACCGACTGGCATCTGGTGCTGGCCTTCATCACTTTGACGATTTTGCCGGCGGTGATCATCTTTTTTGCGGCTCAAAAATACATTGTGGCCGGCCTGACGGCGGGCGCAGTCAAGGGATGACCACCATGGCAGAGCAGGCGGGCCGTGGCGTCGGCCCAACCTCCATCAAACAAGGAAAAAACGTATGCCATATCAAAACAGGCAGGCACTGATCGTCTGGGGTGGCTGGCAAGGCCACGAGCCTGAACAATGCGCTGCCATTGTGGAAAAAATGCTGACAGGGCAGGGCTTCAAAGTCCAGGTGGAATCGTCCACCAAGGCGTTTGCGGACCCAATGCTTGCCGGCATGAGCCTGATTGTGCCGATCTGCACCCAGATCAAGATCGAGAAGGACGAGTTGGCCAACCTTACCCAGGCGGTGCGCGGCGGCGTCGGCTTGGCGGGTTTCCATGGCGGCATGGGCGACTCGTTCCGCGATGCGGTGGACTACCAGTTCATGACGGGCGGCCAGTGGGTGGCGCACCCCGGCGGCATCATTGATTACCGCGTCAACATCACGCGACCAGACGACCCGGTGATGCAAGGCATTGGCGATTTCGACTACCGCTCCGAGCAGTACTACATGCATGTGGACCCGGCCAATGAAGTGCTGGCGACAACCACGTTTTCGGGTGGACACGCACCCTGGGTTGAAGGGGTCGTGATGCCCGTCGTCTGGAAGCGCCGGCATGGCGCCGGCCGGGTTTTTTACAGCGCGCTGGGACACGTGGCCAAAGAATTCGAAGTGCCGCAAATGCGCTGCATTCTTGAGCGCGGCATGGCCTGGGCGGCGCGATAGGCCATTGGCGCCAAATCAGCGCGCGCAAAGCCCGTCAAAACAGGTGCTCAATACCAGCTCAATGATCTCTGCGTCACTGTGCTGGCCGCCCATTTTGAGGAACTCGACCACCGGGTCGCAGGCGCGCGCGTACAGCGTGTAAAGCACGGCAATGGCAGGAAGTATTGGATTGATGGCGCCCTGGGCTTGGGCTGACTCAATCCAGGCGCCCAAGGTGTCGCTCACTTCCATCAGGCCATCCATGTAATCCTGGTTGGCCATCAGGGTGGCGCGCAAGCTGGAATTTTGACTGGGCAACGATGGCATTTCCCCCGCAAGTTTGATGCCCACCATCCAACGAACCACTTCGCGCAGCCGGTCGATGGGCCTTGCGTCAGCGGGAAGCGCCGTCAAAAATTCCTGTGCCCGGCGCATCACCCAAACCATCGCGGCGCAAGCCAGGTCTTCCTTGCTTGAAAAGTGCTTGTAGAGACTGGCCTTGGCGATGCCCACGTCGGCGGCCACCTGGTCGACCGTCATTGCCTCAAATCCCTTGTCTGCCAGCAAGCGGTTGACGGCCTGGATGATCGCGTCTTCACGTGCCAGCAACATCTGCTCTTTAAAGGAAATTTTCACGACTTTGCTGGAATTCATATGCCCAGTATAAGGTCTGGCAATCGAAATATTACCAAATGGTCGTAAAAATACTATATAGTCACAATATGACCAATAAGTATGAAAACGTGTTTTGTGAGGTTTCCTGTGGATGGCCTTCGAGGTGCCGCAAATGAAAGTGGCCGTCATCGGCTCTGGCATCGCGGGCCTTGCAGCGGCACATACCCTGCGCGGCATGGTGGATGTCTCCTTGTTCGAAGCCGGGCCCTACTTTGGCGGGCATACCCACACGGTGCAAGTCACTTTGCCCACGGCGCAAGGGCCTGTCACTCACGGTGTCGATACTGGTTTTCTGGTCTTCAATGAACGCACCTACCCAACACTTATTGCGCTGTTCGGGGAGCTTGGCGTTGCGACCACGAAGTCGGACATGTCTTTTTCCGTGCAGGCCATGGACGCCTTCGAACAAGCCGTTGAACACGCCGGTGAACCAACTGGTATAGGGCGCACTTTGGAGTGGAGTGGAACCAGCCTGAACACCGTATTTGCGCAGCGGCGCAATGTGTTGAATTGGCGCTTTTTGACGATGTTGCGCGACTTGCTGCGCTTCAACAAACTCGCTACCCGCATCGCAGTCGACGGCCAGGAGGCCGAGTTGAGCCAGGGCCTGGGCGACTTCCTGCAAGAACACGGTTTCAGCGCCGAATTTTGCGACTGGTACCTGTTGCCGATGCTGGCCTGCATCTGGAGTTGCCCGACCCGCCAAATGCTTGAATTCCCGGTGGCGACCATGATCCGGTTTTGCCACAACCACGGCCTGATTCAGACCACCAACCGCCCGCAGTGGTGGACAGTGCCGGGCGGGGCAGGCAGTTACGTTGACAAAATCACCGCAAACATTTCCGACAAGCGCCTGGGCACGGCGGTGCGATCCATTGAGCGCGTGGCCGGGCTTGGGGCAGACGGCGCGTCAAAGGTCTGCATCGTGACGGATGGCGGCCGGGAGAATTTTGACAAGGTCATCATCGCCACCCACTCAGACCAGGCATTCGCCCTGCTCGATGAGCCCTCCATGCTCGAGCGCCAAACCCTGGGCGCCATCCAGTATCAAAGCAACAAGGCCGTTCTCCACACCGACACGTCGATGTTGCCTGCGTGCAAAGCGGCGTGGGCGGCCTGGAACTACGAACGCGCAAGCGCCGCACGCCATGCATCCGGCCAGGCTGGCGTGTGCCTGCACTACCTGATCAACCGACTGCAACCTTTGCCCTGGGCGCAGCCCGTGGTGGTGTCTCTCAACCCAATTCGTCCCATCGCCCGCGAAAAGATTTTGGGTGAATTCGACTACGCGCACCCGGTGTTTGATATGCCGGCAATGGCAGCCCAGCGCGTGATGCATCAATTGCAGGGGCAAAAAAACAGCTACTTCTGCGGCGCCTGGATGGGTTATGGCTTTCATGAAGACGGCCTCAAGGCAGGGGTGGGTGCGGCGCGACAACTGCTGGCAGACGCAAGACTTGAAGCGCGGAGGCCGGCGTGAGCGCCCAGCCCCTGATCGGATTTGGCCAGGTTCGGCACGCCCGCCTGAGACCTGTGCGCAACGCGTTCGCCTATCGTACCTATTTTCTGATGTTGCCTATGCGCAGCCTGGGGGAATGGTCGAACAGGGCGGGCCATCTGCTGGGCATCAACCGCCGAGCCGCCTTGAGTTTTTACGATGCAGACCATGGCGATGGCCGCAGCCCCGCCCAAGGCGGCTCGATCGGCTGGCTTGACGAGTTGCTGCGCCAGCAAGGCATTGCGGACGCCACGGGCGAAGTCTGGCTGCATTGTTATCCCCGGGTGTGGGGTTTTGCCTTCAAGCCTGTGAGCTTCTGGTATTGCCACCGCGCGCCAGGTGACCAGAGCGGCGCATTGCGTGCCATCGTGGTCGAGGTCAACAACACCTTTGGCGAGCGCCATTGTTATCTGCTTGACGCGCCGCAATTTGGCAAAGAAATCCGGGCGGCCAAAGTATTCCACGTCTCGCCCTTTTGCAGTGTTGAAGGGGGCTACCGATTCCGCTTCATGCGCACCCTGAGGGGCGGTGTGGAAAAAACCGTGGCTCGTATTGACCACGACGACGCGAAGGGCCCGTTGCTGCAAACCAGCGTCAGCGGAACTCTGGAACCCCTCACCCAGGCCGCCCTTCAGAAGGCGCTGTGGCGCTACCCTGCCATGACTTTTGGCGTGGTCTTCCATATTCACTTGCAGGCTGCGCGCCTGTGGCTCAAGCGGGTGAAATTCTGGAGAAAACCCGCCGCCCCCAATTCCTTTGTGACGCGCTGATGGGCTCGTCTTTTCACACCCCTCCAAATTCTTTCAAATCTGCTGGATTCACTGAAACCATGAACACCATCACCTCAGCTTCGCCCGTCATGCCGCAAGGCGCGCCAGCCGCTGCACGAACCGCCCTGAAGCTGCTCCAGCGCCTGCGCCACGGAGCATTGAGCTTGCAGTTGCCCGACGGCTCGGTGCGCCGTTTTGGCGAGCACCCGCATCAGCATGCACACGACGGCAATTCGGGGCCGCAGGCATCCATCACCTTGCACAACTGGAACGTGTTTGGCGCAGCGCTGAAATCGGGTGATATTGGTTTTGCTGAAAGTTACATCGCTGGCGACTGGAATACGCCCAACCTGGTCGAACTGCTCAAGCTGTTTGGCGCCAACCGCCGCGAGCTTGAAGAAGTCGTTTACGGCACCTGGTTTGGCCGCTTGCTGTACCGCGTCAAACACCTGTTGAACCACAACTCCAAAGCCAACAGCCGCAAAAACATCCATGCCCATTACGACCTGGGCAATGCCTTTTACGCGTTATGGCTGGACGAGACGATGAACTACTCGTCGGCCTGGTTTGAAGGCGATCTCAACAGGCCTTTGGCCCAGGCGCAAAACGCCAAAACACATCGCGCGCTAAAGCAAGCCTGCGTCAAGCCAGGTGACAGGGTGCTGGAAATCGGCTGTGGCTGGGGCGCGTTGGCCGAGGCTGCCTGCACGCAATTTGGCGCGTCAGTGGTGGGCGTCACCTTGAGCACCGAACAGCTGGCATTCGCCCAGAAGCGCGTGGTGCACAAAGGCATCGAAATCGGGAACGCGGGCGGGAAAGAGAAAAGGCCGACGGCCGACCTGCGCCTGCAGGACTACCGCGACATCGCCGATGAACCTTTTGATGCCATTTGCTCCATCGAGATGGTCGAGGCGGTTGGCCGTGCCTACTGGCCGCAATATTTTCAGACTTTGAGCCGCCTGCTCAAACCGGGCGCACGTGCCTGCATTCAAAGCATCGTGATCAACGACGCCTTGTACGCGCGTTACATCCAGTCCACCGATTTCATCCAGCAGTACATCTTCCCCGGCGGCTGCCTGCCAAGCCCGAAGGAATTTTGCCGCCAGGCCGCTGCCGCAGGTTTGGTGGTTGAGCGGCAGTTCGCCTTTGGCGCAGATTACGCCGAAACCCTGCGCCGCTGGCATGCCGCGTTTTTGCGGCGAAAAAGCGAGGTCGCTACCCTGGGTTTTGATGCGCGCTTCATGCGGATTTGGGAGTTTTACCTGGCCTACTGCGAAGCCGCCTTTGAATCAGGAGACATCAACCTGATGCAGTTCACCCTGGTCAAACTTGAGTGATGGAAAAGTCTGCGATTTTCAAGTGGGTAGGCGGAATCTGTCTTGCCTCAGCGGCTGGCATGTTGTCTGCCCATGTGCAAGCCCCCATCGAAGTGCAAAGCGCTCTGCCCGCCCCGGTATTGGGCGGACGTGCCAAATTGAGCGTTTGGGGTTTCGAGATTTACCACGCCAGCCTGTGGGTGGCGCCGGGTTTCAAGTCGGGTGACTATGCGAAACATCCGTTTGCAATTGAACTGGCTTACCTTCGCGACTTCAAACGCGACGCCATTGCCGGCCGCTCCATCGCCGAGATGGCCCGCCAGGAAAAATCTGCTGAACCCAGCCAGGCGAGCTGGCTGCGCCAGATGCGCGATGTGTTTCCTGATGTCAAAGCGGGCGACCGGATTTTGGGTGTGAATCTGCCGGGTCGGGGCGTACGCTTTTTGACCAATGGCAAACCCAGCGGTGAAATTCAAGACCCGGAATTCGCCCGTCTGTTTTTTGGCATCTGGTTGTCGCCCTCAAGTTCAGAACCCAGGATGCGTCTTGAGTTACTTGCGCATACCGAGCCCTGACTTTGATGCACGCGAAGTGAAGCGCCCCACCCAATGGCCAATGCATTGCACCAGCCCAGCCACATGACATCGCCTGCAACATCGCCTGCAAGCTTCAGTTCGCTGAACGGCTTGCGTTACGGCCTTCTGGGTTTTCCCTTGGCCTTTTGCGCCTTGCCCTTGTATGTGTTGTTGCCCAACCTTTACGCGCGGGAATTTGGCGTGCCTCTGGCGTCCTTGGGTGCCGTGCTGCTGGGTTCACGCCTGTTCGATGCGGCTATTGACCCGCTGCTGGGCCGGTTTTGCGACCGCCTGTACCGCCGTTCACTGCGGGCAGTGTTGGCGTTTTCCGCTTTGGCGGCGCTGGTGCTCAGCCTGGGTTTTGGCCTGCTTTTCTTCCCTTTGACGCGCCAACCCAGGGCCCTGCTGGGGACAACCGCCCTGTTGTTGATGCTGACCTATGCCGCTTACAGCGCACTGGCGGTGGCCCATCAATCCTGGGGCGCCATGCTGGGCGGTGATGAGGCCCAGCGCAGCCGCATCGTGGCCTGGCGCGAGGGGCTTGGCTTGGCCGGTGTGGTGGTGGCGGCTGTCACGCCGAGTCTGTTGGGCCTGCCCGCCATGCTGGGTCTGTTTGTGTTTGGCCTGGCAGCTGGCTGGCTGGCTTGGACCCAGTCGGCGCGGCCCGCAGTGGCAAGCCACAGGATGGTTTCTGGTTCTGTGCGGCATTCGGGCAAGGCCGCATCGCTCTGGCAGCCGTGGCGCAATAAGGCTTTTTGCAAACTCATCGCGGTGTTCATGGTCAACGGCATTGCCAGCGCGATCCCGGCCACGCTGGTGCTGTTTTTTGTGCAAGACCGGCTGCGGGCGCCAGAGGCCATGCAGCCATTTTTCCTGGCCGTGTATTTTGTTTGCGCTGCGTTCTCGATGCCGCTGTGGCTGGGCCTGGTTCGTCGCTTTGGCCTGGGCTGGAGCTGGCTGGGAGGCATGGCTTTGTCGATCCCTGTGTTTCTGGCGGCATTGCAATTGGGTGCGGGTGACTCAATGGCCTTTTTTGCCATCTGCGCGCTCTCAGGCTTGGCGCTGGGAAGCGACCTGGTTTTGCCTGGCGCCATGCTGGCAGGTGTCATCAGCCGCGCCGGGGACAGCGGCCGCTCGGAAGGTGCTTATTTTGGCTGGTGGAACTTTGCCACCAAGCTCAATCTGGCCTTGGCAGCCGGGTTGGCGCTGCCGCTTTTGCAGCTCGCTGCTTATGTTCCCGGCGCGCGCGATGCGCAAGCTTTGCAGGCTCTGGCCACGGCCTATTGCTTGCTGCCCTGTGTGTTGAAGGCGATGGCGGCAAGTTTGTTGTATGTCCTCATCCTTCAACCCGGCATTTATCCGCGCGAAGCGAAGCGCCCGGATTCTTGAATTTTAATTCCTCCAAATTGCATTCTGAAAACACCATGAAACCAATCCATTTCCTCTATCGCAAAACCGCCGCCGCTGCGGTCGCTGCCGTCGCACTGGCATTCACCCTGCAGGGTTGCAGTTCGCAAAACATCAACGACTACGCCCGTGAAAAGCCGGTGCTGGAACTGCGCGACTACTTCAACGGCACGCTCGATGCCTATGGCGTCTTCACCGACCGCTCAGGTCAGGTGGTCAAACGATTCACGGTGCTCATGAAGTGCGCCTGGACCGGTGACGAGGGCGTGCTGGACGAAGATTTCACCTACTCCGACGGCAGCAAACAGCGCCGAATCTGGCGCTTGAAAAAACTCGGCCCAGGCCAATACAGCGGCAGCGCGGACGACGTGGTGGGTGTCGCTGACGGCCGGCAAAGTGGCAACGCATTCAACTGGACCTACACCATGGCTTTGCCGGTTGACGGCAAAGTCTATGAAGTCCAATTTGACGACTGGATGTATTTGATGAACGACAGAGTCATGCTCAACAAAGCCACCATGCACAAGTTCGGCTGGCGCCTGGGGGAGGTCACCTTGTCCTTCTCAAAACGATAGTCAGGAGGAAAAAAGTGGTTTTCTCCTCGTGGAATATACATAGTTTGCTATGAATAATAAAGAACTTAAAAATTGTTGCGAGGTGCGCATCCCATGCCCTTGAATTCACCAATGGCCCAATGGGCTGGCCGCACCGTGTGGTTGCTGGGCGCCTCAAGCGGCATCGGGCGGGCCACCGCGTCGGCCTTGCACGCCGGGGGCGCCAACGTCGTGGTGTCGGCGCGCAACAGGCTGGCGCTTGACGGCTTTGTGGCCCAACACCCGGGCGCGCGGGCCGTGGCCGTGGATGTCTGCGACGCGAACGCCGTCAAGTCGGCCGCCCGGGAGATTCTGTCCCACGGTGAGGTGCATTGCGCCGTCTATTGCGCCGGCCACTACACCGAAATGACCGCAACTGCCATGGACTTGCCCGACATGCTGCGCCACGTTCAGGTCAATTACGCGGGCGCGCTGCACATGCTCGATGCCGTCTTGCCCCACTTCCTGGCCCGCCGGAACAGAGGCCTGCCAGACGCCCACATCAGCCTGGTTGGCAGCGTGGCGGGTTACCGCGGTTTGCCCAAAAGCCTCGCCTACGGCCCCACCAAGGCGGCGCTCATCAACCTGGCCGAAACACTGTATCTTGACCTGCGTGACCGGGGCGTCGGTGTGTCGCTGGTGAATCCGGGGTTTGTCGACACGCCGCTCACAGCGCAAAACCACTTCAAGATGCCTGCGCTGATCACGCCCGAGCAGGCCGCGCAGGAAATATTGCGGGGCTGGGCACGTGGTGATTTCGAGATCCATTTCCCCAGGCGATTCACGTATTGGATGAAGCTGCTACAACTGCTGCCGTACCCGATTTCCTTCGCCGCCACCCGCCGCCTGACCCAAGAATGACCATGCCCATGCAAAACCGGATCCAGGCGGCGCGCGCCGTAGCCATCGCCCGATATTTTGAAAGCTTCGCGCCGGCAGACGTCGCGCGCCTGGGCGATTTTTACGCAAGCGACGCGCGCTTCAAAGACCCCTTCAACGAGGTTCAGGGCATTGACGCCATCGCAAGCGTTTACCGCCATATGTTCGCAGCACTCGATGCGCCGCGATTCACCATCTCCAGCCGCATTGTTGACGGCACGCAGTTGTTCCTGGTCTGGGAATTCAGCTTTCGCTTCCGGCGGTTTCACGCTGGACTGGAACAAAAAGTGCGTGGCGGCTCACACCTGGTGCTTGATGAAGCCGGCCTGATCAGCCTGCACCGCGACTACTGGGACGCGGCCGAAGAGTTGTATGAAAAATTGCCGTTTTTGGGCGGCCTGATGCGCTGGTTGAAAAAACGCGCCAACGGCTGATGCGTCCGGCCTCTCCGGCAAGCCTTGTCAAGGCCGGATGTAGGCCCAGCCCTCGCTCTGCCGCCGCATGATCTCGGTTACGCCCGAGGGGGCATAAGAGATCGCCGGGTGCATGTCGTCTTTCACCAGTTTCTGGTTGCGCATGGTGTTTTCGCAGGCGACCACAGTGACGCCGGCTTTGATGGCTTCGGCCACGCGGTTGGCGGTGGTTGAGTCGGCTTTGAGCATGCCGATGCCGGGGCCGTAGGCGACGATTTCAATGTCCACTTTGTCTGCGCCGAGTTCTTCCTGCACATTTGTGGCGTTGTTCAGGGCCAGATTCCATTTGGCGGGGTCGGCATCGCTCATCTGGATCACCAGACGCTGCTTTTTCTGATCATTTTGGCCGGTAGCCCTCGTGGATTGAGCGCAACTAGCTACAAAAAAAGAAGCAATTGAAATTCCGGCGACAACCCGCAGGAAGCTGCGCCGGCTTGTGCCCTGCGCGCCGGCGTTGAAAAATGCGGTTGATGTCATTTGAGTATGTCTCCAATGCAAAGGTATTTCAGTTCGACGTAATCGTCCATGCCGTGGTGCGACCCCTCACGGCCCAGGCCCGATTGCTTGACGCCGCCAAAGGGCACGTGTTCCGTTGCCAGAATGCCCACATTGATGCCAACCATGCCGTACTCCAGCGCCTCGCTGACGCGGAAGATGCGGCCCACGTCACGGCTGTAGAAATAGCTGGCAAGGCCAAACTCGGTGGCGTTGGCGGCATCGACTGCCTCCTGCTCGGTCTTGAAGCGGAACACGGGCGCGAAGGGCCCAAAGGTTTCTTCCCTGGCGCACAACATGTCGGCGGTGGCTTCGGACAGGACGGTGGGTTCGAAAAATTGCCCCTGCAACTTGTTGCCGCCCACGGTGATTTTGCCGCCTTTGGCAATCGCATCGGCTACGTGGCGGGTGACCTTGTCCACTGCGGCGTCTTCAATCAAGGGGCCCTGCATCACGCCCTCTTCAAATCCGTTGCCCACCTTCAAGGCCTTGACCTTGGCGCTGAATTTGGCGACGAACTGGTCGTAAACACCCTCCTGCACATAGAAGCGGTTGGCGCAGACGCAGGTCTGGCCGGCATTGCGGTACTTGCTGGCCATGGCGCCCTCAACGGCGGAGTCGATGTCGGCGTCGTCGAACACGATGAAGGGCGCGTTGCCGCCCAGCTCCAGCGACATCTTCTTGACCGTGGGTGCCGACTGCGCCATCAAGATGCGGCCGACTTCGGTAGAACCGGTGAAGCTGATGTGGCGCACCACGTCACTGGCGCACAGCAGCTTGCCCACGGCAATCGAGTTGGCGCTGTCGGCCGTGACCATGTTCAAAACGCCCGCCGGGATGCCGGCGCGTAGGGCCAGTTCGGCCGCCGCCAAAGCGGTCAATGGCGTGAGTTCAGCCGGTTTGATGATGACCGTGCAGCCCGCTGCCAGCGCGGGCGCCACCTTGCGCGTGATCATCGCCAGCGGAAAGTTCCAGGGCGTGATGGCCGCGCAGACGCCGATGGGCTGCTTGATCACCAACAGTCGCTTGTTGTTGTCAAACGTGGGCAGGGTCTCGCCATTGACGCGTTTGGCTTCTTCGGCAAACCACTCGACAAAACTGGCGCCGTAGGCGATTTCGCCTTTGGCCTCGGCAAAGGGTTTGCCTTGCTCGGCCGTCATGATGCGCGCCAGGTCTTCCTGGTTGGCCATCAGCAGGTCAAACCATTTGCGCAGGATGATGCTGCGCTCTTTGGCCGTTTTGCTGCGCCAGGCGGGCCAAGCGGCATTCGCGGCCTGGATGGCATTCTCGGCATCAGCCGGGCCCAGGTTGGCCACGTCGGCCAGTTTGCGGCCGTTGGAGGGGTCATTGATGTCGAAGCGGCTGGCACCATGTACCCATTGCCCGTTGATCAGGGCATCGGTTTTCAGCAGGCTCGGGTCGTTGAGCAGCGAGAGGGGCGAGGTCTTCATGTCCATGGGGATTCCTTGTGTGCAATTATTGGCAAAGTGCTAAAATCTGGTTGAATCAACCAATTCAATCCATGTTCTATCAGGAGTTGTCATGCAATCAATAGGCTTATTTGACGCGAAAACCCATTTCAGTGAATACGTGATGCGCGCTGAAGCGGGTGAGGAACTGGTTATTACCCGGCACAACAAACCTGTCGCCAAGATTGTGCCATTCAATGCCAAGGCAGAGGGCAAGAAGATCCCAAAGTTTGTGCAGCGCACATTTAACATGGGGCCGCTATTGGTGGCTGAGACCAACATGAATCATTTGGCTGCCCAGTTGGAGGATGAAGACATCATCGCAAAAATGCGTCGTGGCGCATGAGTCTTCATTCCCTGAAACTGCCTGATGTCAACGTCTTGCTTCATGCAGTGGACGCGACCCATCCCAACCATGCGGTTGCACGCAATTGGCTTCAAAGCGCATTCGTTGACGGCGGCGGAGTCGGTTTTGCGTGGCTGGTTCTGGTTGGTTTTGTAAGAGTCTCAACCCGAAAGGGCATTTTGACCACGCCCTTGCCAGTCGCTGATTCACTCGCCATCATGGACGAGTGGTTGCATCAGGTCGGATCGCGTGTAGTTCATCCTGGCAACAGGCACGCTGGCGTCATGGGCACGCTCTTATTGGCTGCAGGCACGGCTGGCAACCTGACCAACGACGCCCATCTTGCTACGCTGGCGATTGAGCACAATGCCACAGTTGGCACTTTCGACAAAGATTTCAAACGCTTTCCAGGCGTGAAAATTGATTTACTCAAATCATCGCCGATCCAATGATTTTTGAATTCACCTTATGACCGACCCCAAATTTACTTCGACTCCCGCCATGCCTGCCTTCACAGTCAGCGACATCCGCAAAATCTTCCTCGACTTCTTCGCATCCAAGGGCCACACCGTGGTGCCATCCAGTTCGCTGGTGCCCGGCAATGACCCGACCCTGATGTTCACCAACTCGGGCATGGTGCAATTCAAGGACGTGTTCCTGGGCACCGACAAACGCAGCTACGTGCGCGCCGCCAGCGTGCAGGCCTGCCTGCGCGCGGGCGGCAAACACAACGATCTGGAAAACGTCGGTTACACCGCGCGCCACCACACCTTTTTCGAGATGCTGGGCAACTGGAGTTTTGGCGACTACTTCAAGCGCGACTCGCTCAAATGGGGCTGGGAGCTGCTGACCCAGGTCTACAAACTGCCCGCCGATAAACTCACGGCCACGGTCTACATCGACGACCAGGAGGCCTATGACATCTGGACGAAAGAGATCGGCCTGCCGCCCGAGCGCGTGATCCGCATTGGCGACAACAAGGGGAAAAAATACGCGTCCGACAATTTCTGGATGATGGCCGATACAGGGCCTTGCGGTCCCTGCTCGGAAATCTTTTATGACCACGGCGCGCACATCCCCGGCGGGCCACCCGGCAGCCCCGGCGAAGATGGCGACCGCTTCATTGAAATCTGGAACCACGTGTTCATGCAGTTCGACATGCAGACCAATGGCAGCCTTGTCAAACTGCCCGCGCCCTGCGTGGACACCGGTATGGGCCTGGAGCGCCTGGCCGCCATCCTGCAGCATGTGCACAGCAATTACGAGATTGACATCTTCGACGCGCTGGTCAAGGCCGCAGCGCGTGAAACGGGTTGCACCGATCTCAACAACAAGAGCCTGCGCGTGATTGCCGACCACATCCGCGCCACCGCGTTTCTGGTGAGTGACGGCGTGCTTCCTTCGAGCGACGGCCGGGGTTACGTTCAGCGCCGCATCATCCGCCGCGCCATTCGACATGGCTACAAGCTGGAGCAGAAGACGCCGTTTTTCCACAAGCTGGTGGCGGATTTAGTCGTTTTGATGGGGGAGGCTTATCCCAAACTCAAGGCAGGAGAGAAACGCATTACTGAGGTGTTGAAGGCCGAAGAGGAGCGGTTCTTTGAGACGCTGGCGATTGGCATGGATATTCTTGATGAAGCTACGCAAAACCTTGACACCGATGCTGCGGAGAATATTGGCTTACCGGATTTCAACATCACGAGTGTTTCCGGAGGCAAACCTGCAAAGGTGAGAATGATCTCAGGGGAAGTCGCTTTCAAATTGCACGACACCTATGGTTTCCCATTTGATTTGACCGCCGATGTTTGTCGTGAACGTCGAATGCTTGTCGACGAAGTCGGCTTCAACGCCGCCATGGACAAACAAAAATCCCAGGCCCGCGCTGCCGGCAAATTCAAGATGGACAAGGCACTGGATTACAGCGGTGACGGTAATACTTTCGTCGGTTACGAACAGCTCACCCAGACTGCAAAAATAGTAGCTGTCTATGTAGATGGGACGCGGGCCAACGAGCTAAATGTCGGTCAAAATGGTGTGATCGTGCTCGACACCACACCTTTCTACGCCGAGAGCGGCGGCCAGGTTGGTGATGAAGGCGCGGTCGTCAGCGACAGCGGCCTGTTTGAAGTCAATGACACGCAAAAAATCAAGGCCGACGTGTTTGGCCACCATGGCACTGTCAAGAACGGCAGCCTCAAGCTGGGTGATGTGGTCACCGCGCATGTGAACGCCGTGGTGCGCGCCGCGTCCATGCGCAACCACAGCGTCACACACATCATGCACAAGGCCCTGCGTGAGGTGCTCGGCGAGCACGTGCAGCAAAAGGGCAGCCTGGTCAACGCGGACCGCACGCGGTTTGACTTCACGCACAACGGCCCGGTCACCGGTGAGCAGGTGCGCGAGATCGAAAGCCGTGTCAACGCTGAAATCCTGACCAACGCAGCCACCCAGGCGCGCGTGATGGACATCGAATCGGCCCAGAAAACCGGCGCGGTGATGCTGTTCGGTGAGAAGTACGGCGAAACGGTTCGCGTGCTCGACATTGGCAGCAGCCGTGAACTCTGCGGTGGCACGCACGTGCTGCGCACCGGTGACATCGGCCTGTTCAAGGTGGTGGCCGAGGGCGGCGTGGCCTCGGGCGTGCGGCGCATTGAAGCGGTGACCGGCAACAACGCGCTGGCCTACTTGCAGCAGCTTGAAGACACTGTCGATCAGGCCGCTGGCGCCCTCAAGGCACCAACGGCTGAGCTGAACGACCGCATTCACAACGTGCTCGACCACGTCAAGGCGCTGGAGAAAGAAGTCGCCGCGCTCAAGGGCAAACTGGCCTCCAGCCAGGGCGACGAAATGTTGTCGCAGGCGATTGAACTGACGGGCAAAGACGGCAAACCCGTCAAGCTGCTAGTCGCCAGACTTGAGGGTGCCGACGCCAAAACCCTGCGCGACACCATGGACAAACTCAAGGACAAGCTCAAGACAGCCGTGATCGTTTTGGGTGTTGTCGATGGCGCCAAGGTACAGATCGCGGTGGGTGTAACGGCTGACTGCACCGACAAGGTCAAGGCGGGTGAACTCGTCAACTTCGTCGCTGGCCAGGTCGGCGGCAAAGGCGGCGGCAAGGCCGACATGGCCATGGCCGGTGGCACCGAGCCGGCCAAACTGCCGGGCGCGCTGGCCAGTGTGCAGGCCTGGGTTGCCGGGAAGATTTGATTCCGGGATTTTTGTTGCTATTAAATAGATATCAAACTATCTATATTCCACGAGGGCAATATGCCAATTTCCCTCTCTTTTTTTGAAATATCGGGCATTGAACTGATTTTGGAGGTCACATGAAACGTCTCGAAGGTAAAACCGCCGTCATCACCGGCGCCGCCAGCGGCATCGGCCGTGCCAGCAGCATCCTGTTCGCACGCCACGGCGCGCGCGTCGTCGTCGTGGACCAGTCGCCCAACGTGCAAGCCACGGCGGACGAAATCAACAAGGCGGGCGGCCGGGCCATCGCGCGGGTCGCCGACGCATCGAGCGAGGCGGACGTCGAGGCGATCATGCATGCCGCCGTCAGCGAGTTCGGCGCGCTGGACATCGTCTACGCCAACGCCGGCATCAGCGGCGGCCTGCGTCCCTATGACGACCTCACGGCGCAGGACTGGATGAAGATCCTCAGTGTCAATTTGATAGGCCCGTTTTTGGCCATCAAATATGCCGCGCGCGTGATGGTGCCTGCAGGCAAAGGCGCCATCATCTGCACTGCGTCAGTGGCGGGCCTGCGCTCGGGCGCGGGAGGCCCGCCCTACAGTGCCAGCAAGGCGGGTGTGATCAGCCTGGTGCAGACCAGTGCCAACCAGTTCGCCGGCACCGGCATCCGCATCAACGCCATCTGCCCCGGCTTGATCGAGACCGGCATGACGCAACCGATTTTCGAGCGCGCCCGCGCGCATGGCTCTGAGGACAAGATTGGCCAGCTTAACCCGCTGCGCCGTTATGGTGTGCCGGACGAGATTGCCCAGGCCGCGCTGTTTTTGGCCAGTGACGAAGCCTCTTACGTCAACGGCCAGGCGCTGGCGGTCGATGGGGGCTTGTCGAGTTCGCTGCCCATCGTGCCGCCGAAGAAGCGCTGACATACGCTTGCGGGATCAGCATGGACCATCGGAATCCAGTGTGTCCATGTCGATCCCGAAATTCTTGCGCACCTTGCGCCCTGGCAATGCAATGTTCCGCTCTACCCAGGTGCTGAACCTGAGAGCTGCCCCAGGCAGGATGGCTAAATTATCAATTCTTTGGTCTGGCTGGTTCTGACTTCCTTTCTTGGTAATTTCTCCCTGATTTTTGGATTTTTGGATTTTTTGTAAATGGCTGTTTGGCAAGCGAAGCGCGTCAGGCCGAAGGCGAAACGGCGGGCGAGTGCGTCATGGACCTTGCAGACAGGATTCATGAATCAGGCACTGGTGCTGCAATTCGAGCTGCCGCTTGCCTGAGCCGATAGCTGCGTCCTTCGAAGTCGAGCATGCTGCAACGGTGCATGAGGCGGTCTAGGATAAATACACGTTACTTAGCGTCAATTCTGGGGTATCCTGTCACTTTCCATGACAGGAGAACCGGAGATGGCACGCACGCTTGCGACTCTTCCCGAGGGCAGCCGGATCACCGACTACGTCAGCCTTGGTGTGATCACCAAGACGTTTCCGCTATTCCCCCCTGTGCAGAGGAAAGCCTTTCATGAGCGCGTGATCGAGGAGATTTTGCAAGAGCGGCTCGCCTGCCGCCGCAGCCGGCGCAATCCGCGTGGCGTCAAACGAAAAATGAGCAACTGGCCACTTCGCCGAAGTCGCTCAACGCCCCAGCAG
>JANMVT010000145.1:0-12830 GCA_031392945.1 Rhodoferax sp.
CTACGCCATGCAGTGGTTTGGCTTGAAGGGCGGCTTCAGGGGCGCAGCAAGGGTCAAAATTCAATGCCCCACGCTCTACATTTTTGGCGAAAAGAAAGCATTCATGTTCCACTCACCGCAGTGGCTGGTGCAGCTTGCGCAGAGAGACGGTTGCACCGCAGTCGGGTTGCCCACGGGGCACTGGGTGATGGTGCAGCAGCCGCTGGCCTTTAATGCCCGTGTGCTGGAGTGGCTGCAAGCGCATTGATTCAAATCAAATTATTTTCGGGATTTTTTGGCATTTGCCTTGATTTTTTGTTGCTTCAAGACAACCTTCTAGCTTAGTCGTGCGTTGCATTGACAAGGCCCGTGATTTACGTGCAAACTGAACTTGCGGGCGCGGGACAGAGTCCTAACATGGACTCAATGCCGGTCAACGCAATGACGCCAGGAGGTCTTATGGATGCAATTGGAAACTTTGTCGCCCGTTATGCCCGCAACCGTGAGGAAGAACTCACGCTGGATCAGTACCTTGCCGAATGCAAGCGCGATCCGCTGGCCTACGCCACGGCGGCCGAGCGCATGCTCACCGCGATTGGCGAGCCAAAAATGGTGGACACCCGCAACGAGCCGCGCCTGTCGCGCCTGTTCGCCAACAAACTCATCAAAATTTACCCCGCCTTCGCCGAGTTTTACGGCATGGAAGACGCCATTGAGCAGGTGGTGAGCTATTTCCGCCACGCCGCGCAGGGGCTGGAAGAACGCAAACAGATTCTGTATTTGCTCGGCCCGGTGGGCGGCGGCAAGAGCTCCATCGCCGAGCGCCTCAAACAGTTGATGCAGCAAGTGCCGTTTTACGCCATCAAAGGCTCGCCGGTGAACGAAAGCCCCCTGGGCCTGTTTGACGCCGTTGAAGACGGCCCCATCCTGCGCGACAACTTCGGCATTCCTGTGCGTTACTTGCAGCGCATTCTGTCGCCCTGGGCCGTCAAACGCCTGGACGAGTTTGGCGGCGACATCCGCCAGTTCAAAGTGGTCAAGCGTTACCCCAACATCCTCAAGCAAATCGGCATCTCCAAAACCGAGCCGGGTGATGAGAACAATCAGGACATTTCGTCTCTGGTCGGCAAAGTGGACATCCGCAAACTGGAAAATTTTGCCCAGGACGACCCGGATGCCTACAGCTACTCCGGCGGCCTGTGCCTGGCCAACCAGGGCCTGCTTGAGTTCGTCGAAATGTTCAAGGCCCCCATCAAGGTATTGCACCCCCTGCTCACCGCCACGCAAGAGGGCAACTTCAAGGGCACCGAGGGGTTTGGCGCGATCCCGTTTGACGGCGTGGTGCTGGCGCACAGCAACGAAAGCGAATGGAAAACCTTCCGCAACAACAAACACAACGAAGCGTTTTTGGACCGCATCTACATCGTCAAGGTGCCCTACTGCCTGCGGGTTCGCGAAGAGATCAAGATTTACGAAAAATTGATCCGTGAATCGTCCCTGGGCGAAGCCAAATGCGCGCCCGGCACCTTGAAGATGATGAGCCAGTTCGCCATCCTTACCCGGCTGAAAGAGCCGGAGAACTCCAGCCTGTACAGCAAGATGGAGGTGTACGACGGCGAGAGCCTGAAAGACACCGACCCGCGCGCCAAGAGTTACCACGAGTACCGCGACTACGCCGGCGTGGACGAGGGCATGAATGGCGTGTCCACGCGTTTCGCCTTCAAGATTTTGTCCAAAGTATTCAACTTTGACACCACCGAGGTCGCCGCCAACCCGGTGCATTTGATGTACGTGCTGGAGCAGCAGATCGAGCGCGAGCAATTCCCGGCGGATCTTGAGCAAAAATACACCGGCTTCATCAAGGAACTGCTGGCGCCACGTTATGCCGAGTTCATCGGCAAGGAGATCCAGACCGCCTACCTTGAGAGCTACAGCGAATACGGGCAAAACATATTTGACCGTTACGTCACCTACGCCGACTACTGGATCCAGGACAATGAATACCGCGACTCGGACACCGGCGAGGTGTTCGACCGTGTGGCCCTGAACGCCGAGCTGGAGAAGATCGAGAAGCCGGCCGGCATCGCCAACCCCAAGGATTTCCGCAACGAGATCGTCAACTTCGTGCTGCGCGCGCGGGCCAACAACCAGGGCAAGAACCCGAATTGGACCAGTTACGAAAAGCTGCGCCTGGTGATCGAGAAAAAAATGTTCTCCAACACCGAAGAGCTGCTGCCCGTCATCAGCTTCAACGCCAAAGCCAGCGCCGACGAGGCCAAAAAACACGAAGACTTCGTCACCCGCATGGTGGGCAAGGGTTACACCGCCAAACAGGTGCGCCTGCTGTGCGAATGGTATCTGCGGGTGCGCAAGAGTTCATGAGCGTGTGATCCGGGCAGGTTCACATGCCACTGCACATCATCGACCGCCGCTTGGCGGGCAAGAACAAGTCCATCGGCAACCGGGAGCGGTTTCTGCGGCGCTTCAAGGCGCAGATCCGTGACGCCGTGCGCGGCGCCGTGTCGGGGCGCGGCATCCGGGAGATGGAGCAGGCGCAAGACGTCACCATCCCCAGGAAAGACATCAGCGAGCCGGTGTTCCACCATGGCCAGGGCGGCACGCGCGACACGGTGCACCCTGGCAACACCGACTATCTGCGCGGCGACCGCATCGCCCGTCCGCCGGGCGGCGGCGCAGGCCAGGGCGGCCAGGCCAGCGACTCAGGAGAAGGCGAGGACGACTTTGTTTTCACCCTGAGCAAAGAAGAATTCATGCAGGTCTTTTTTGAAGACCTGGCCCTGCCGCATTTGGTGCGCACGCAGATCGGCGACACGCCGGAGTTCAAAACCCACCGCGCCGGCTACACCCGCGATGGCACGCCCGGCAACCTGGCCGTGGTGCGCTCCATGCGCGGCGCATTGGGCCGCCGCCTGGCCCTGGGCGCGGCGGCGCGGCGCGAGCTGCGCGAAATGAAACGCCATTTGCTGGAACTGGAACAGCACCCTGAAAGCCACGAGCCCGAGATCCGCCGACTGCGCCTGGCCATCTCGGCGTTGGAGCTGCGGCTCAAGGGCATCCCGTTCCTGGACCCGCTGGATTTGCGCTTTCGGGGCCTGGTCAAAACCCCGGTGCCCACCAGCAAGGCCGTGATGTTCTGCCTGATGGACGTGTCAGGCTCGATGGACGAAGCGCGCAAGGATTTGGCCAAACGTTTCTTTGTGCTGCTCTACCTGTTTTTGACACGCCACTACGAAAAAATCGACATTGTTTTCATCCGCCACCACACCCAGGCGCAAGAGGTCAGCGAAGACGAGTTTTTTCACGCCACCGAAAGCGGCGGCACCGTGGTCAGCAGCGCACTGGAACTCATGCACAAGATCCAGGCGGAGCGGTATTCGCCGCTGGAATGGAACATCTACGGCGCGCAAGCCAGCGACGGCGACAACTACAGCACCGACAGCGGGCGCTGCCGCGAGCTGCTGGCCGACAAGCTGCTGCCTGTGTGCCGTTATTTCGCCTATGTGCAAGTGGCCGAGCCCGAGCAGAACCTGTGGGAGATGTATACCGAGCTTGAGGAGGGCCACCCGAACTTCGCCATGCGCAAGGCCACCCAGCAGGACCAGATCTACCCGGTGTTCCGCGACCTGTTCAAAAAAGAGAGCGAGGCCGTGTGAACACCCAACCCGCCGCCTTGCCCCTGCCGACAGCGCCGGCTCTGGAAGCCCGCGCGGAGCATCGCCATCTGGACGATGCGGCGAAGATACCGCAGAGCGGCGACCGGCGCGCCCGCGTGGCCCTGCTGGCGCCCCTGCCCGCTCCGCCGCGCGCCAGGCAACCCCTGCCCGACCCCAGCGACTGGACGTTTGAGCTGATCGATCAATACCACGACGTGATCCGCCAGACGGCGGAACGCTTCGGCCTGGACACCTACCCCAACCAGCTGGAGATCATCACCGGCGAGCAGATGATGGACGCCTACGCCAGCGTGGGCATGCCCATCAACTACCGGCACTGGAGTTACGGCAAGGAATTCATCTCGACCGAGAAACGTTACCGGCGCGGCCACATGGGCCTGGCCTACGAGATCGTCATCAATGCCAACCCCTGCATCAGTTATTTGATGGAAGAAAACACCACGGCCATGCAGGCCCTGGTGATCGCCCACGCGGCATACGGGCACAACAGTTTCTTCAAGGGCAATTACCTGTTTCGCATGTGGACAGACGCCTCCAGCATCATTGACTACCTGGTCTACGCGCGCAACTACATCAGCGAATGCGAAGAGCGCCAGGGCATGGAGACGGTGGAGACCTTTCTGGATTCCTGCCATGCCCTGGCCACCTACGGCGTGGACCGGTACCGGCGCCCCAGCAAAAAAAGCCTGGCCCAGGAGTTGTCGGAGCGCAAGGCGCGAGAAGCCTATGCCCAGCAGCAGGTCAACGACCTGTGGCGCACCTTGCCCAAAAAAGAGGGAAAAATCGGCGACACACCGGAGACCGAGCGTTTTCCGCCCGAGCCGCAGGAGAACCTGCTTTATTTCATTGAAAAAAATGCGCCCCTGCTGGAGCCGTGGCAACGCGAGGTGGTGCGCATCGTGCGCAAGATCGCCCAGTATTTCTACCCCCAACGCCAGACCCAGGTCATGAACGAAGGCTGGGCCACGTTCTGGCACCACAAGCTCTTGAGCACCCTGTACGAGGACGGCCATTTGAGCGACGGCGTGATGCTGGAGTGGCTCAGCTCCCACACCAATGTGGTGTTCCAGCCGCCGGTGGGGCACCGCGCGTACAGCGGCATCAACCCCTACGCGCTGGGGTTTGCGATGTACACCGATATCAAACGCATTTGCGAAGCGCCCACCGAAGAAGACCGGGCCTGGTTCCCCGACATCGCCGGCACGCCCTGGTTGCCCACGCTGGATCACGCGATGCGCAACTACAAGGACGAGAGTTTCATCGGCCAGTTTTTAAGCCCCAAGCTGATGCGCGATTTCCGCCTGTTTGGCATCCACGACGACGAAAAACAGAACGAACTCGAAGTCATGGCCATCCATGACGAGGCCGGGTACCGCGAGTTGCGCAGCGCCATCTCGCAGCAATACGACCTGGGCACGCGCGAGCCCAACATCCAGGTCTGGAACGTCAACCGCCGGGGCGACCGCATGTTGACCCTGCGCCACATCCAGTACCTGGATCGCCCGCTGGGCGACAGCACCCTGGAGGTGCTCAAACACACCGCCCGTTTATGGGGCTTCGGCGTCAGCCTGGAGAGCGTCAACAGCAAAGGCGAGATCGGCAAACAGTGGAATGTCACCAGCCCGGCGTGACTTCGGTTTGGATTGCGTTTTTCATATGCTACTATATTAGTAGCTAACTATTCATATCCCGCGAGGGAAAAAACGGTTTTAACCACCTACTCATGGTCCAGAGGCCCGGCGGGGGGCTTGCGGCCGTGCCACATGGCGGCGACCAGATTCTCGCGATGCCGCCACGAGGTGAGCGCCACGCCCGCCAGATGCAACAGCAACAGCGGGATCAGCGCCTGGCCCAGCCTGCCATGGCGCACAATCAGCAAAACCGGATGGAGACAATCACATGCTGTCAAACAGAAGAGTGTTCGTATCCCGCTTGAGCGGCATGGCGCTGCTGGCGGGCGTTGACAGACCGGCGCTTCGGGCGCAAACCTCCGCGCCAACTGCGACGCTTGCGTCCTTCCCCAGCCGGGTTGTGCGCATCGTGCCCTTTGGCACCGGCGGCGGGCCGATTGACACCATTGCCCGCCTCTACGCCGACAAGCTGCAACAGCGCTGGGGCCAGCCTGTGATTGTGGATGCCAAGCCAGGCGCCAGCGGCATCATCGCGGCAGACTTTGTAGCCAAAGCGGCGCCTGACGGCCACACCGTCATGTTCACGCTGCCGCTCACGCATGTGAATGTCGCCATCCTGCAGCCCAAGCTGCCGTATGACCCTGTGAGGGATTTCACCGCGCTGTCGATGCTGGCGACGGGCGGGCCAATGATGGTCGCCAGGGTCAACGCGCCTTACAACAACCTCAAGGAATTCATTGATTTCGCCAAGAAGCAGCCCAAACCCTTGAACTACGGCACCTGGGGGAGCGGCTCGTCGGCCCATCTGTTCGGCGAACTGCTGCAGCGCCAGACCGGCGCCAGCCTGGTGCATGTCCCTTACAAAGCCGAGGCCGCTGTGCACAACGACCTGTTTGGCGAATCGCTCGACTTTGCCTGGGCCAACCCTTCCACCGCCCGGGCCCACGTGCAAGGCGCAAAGATGAAGGTGCTGGGCGTGGCTGGCACGCGGCGCCTGTCAGTGATGCCAGACGTGCCGACCTTCGCCGAACAGGGTTTTGCCGGTTTTGACGTGGACAGCTGGATTGGCGTCTACGGCCCGGCCAAAATGCCGGCTGCCATCGTGGACGCCTGGGTGGCGGCGCTGCGCGACATCACGCGCATGCCCGATGTGTCTGCGCGCCTGACCGCGTTTGGTTTTGAAGCGCTGGGCAATACCCCGGCCGAATTCATGGCACGCTACAAAGCGGACTACCCGCGCTCGGCCGAGCTGATCAAGGCGGCGGGTGTAACTGCGGATTGATTCATTTAAAAGGCCAAACCCATGAGCGCCCTGAAACCGAAAACCCCAGATGGCGCCGCAGCCCGCGTCATCCCCATCCAGCTAGACACTGGCACCGCCTATGGCCGCCCGCGACGCTCACACGACGAGGAGTTGACCGAGGTCGGCCCCGGCACCCCCATGGGTGAGTTGCTGCGACGTTACTGGCACCCTGTTGGCCTCGCCTCGGATGCAAGCGACACACCGCGCAAAGTGCGTGTGCTGGGCGAAGACCTGATTTTGTTTCGTGACAAGGGCGACCGGCCCGGCCTGATCTATCCGCACTGCGCACACCGCGGCGCCTCCCTGTATTACGGCAAGGTTGAAGAGCAAGGCATTCGCTGTTGTTACCACGGCTGGCTGTTTGATGTGCAGGGCCATTGTCTGGAGCAGCCCTGTGAGGTACAAGGCGGCCGCGCCCGTGACAAAGTGCGCCAGCCCTGGTACCCGGTTCAGGAACTGTATGGACTGGTCTGGGCCTATATGGGCCCGCCGGCAAAAAAACCGGTGCTGCCGGGCTACGAATGCCTGGAAGTGCTGGAAGACGGTGAGTTTCTCGAGGCCGACGACAACAGCATAGGCGGCGGCGGGCCACAAATCATTCCCTGCAACTGGCTTCAACACTACGACAACCTGGTGGACCCTTTCCATGTGGTGATCCTGCATTCGACCTTCAGCGGCACCCAGTTTGTGGAGCAGATGGCGGTGATGCCTGAAGTGACGTGGGACACGCAGGCGCACAGCGTGCGCACCGTCTCAATCCGCAAGCTCGGTGATGGCAAAACCCTGCGCCGCATCAGCGAGGCCGGTCTGCCCACTTTGCGCGTGATTCCGAGCCCGCGCATTGGCCGTTATGGCATGGTGGAATCATTGGGCTGGGTGCTGCCCATCGATGACCATCACTTTCGCATCTACGTGGTGGGCCGGGTGCGCGAAAAAGGCGAGCTGGTCAAGATGCGCTCGCGTCTGCAAGGCAAATTATGGGAAGAGCTGACCGAGGAAGAACACCGCCAGTTCCCCGGCGATTACGAGGCCCAAGTCAGCCAGGGCGCGATTGCCTCGCATGCTGACGAATTCCTGGCCGGCAGCGACCTTGGCATTGCCATGTTGCGCCGCCTGCTGAAAAAACAGCTCAAAGCGATGGCCGAAGGCAAAGACCCGGCGGGTGTGAGTTTCGACGTCAGCGGGCCGCCGGTGCATTTCTCGGCGGGCAACTTTTTGGAGACGGATTGACTTTGCCCAATAATGGACGTTTCCCGGTTCTGTTTGGAAACACCCCATGACGCGCATCCTGCTTACCCTGTTTTCGGTCTTTTCTTTTGCACTGCCAGGCTTGGCGGCATTCCCCGAGAAGCCGATCCGCTTCGTCGTCGCCTTCGCACCTGGCAGCTCAACTGACATCGTGGCCCGCATGCTGGGCGAGCAACTCTCCAACGCCCTGGGCCAGCCCGTTGTTGTTGAAAACAAGCCGGGCGCGGGTGGCAATATTGCGACTGTTGGCGTGATGAACGCCCCTGCCGACGGCTATACCCTGCTGTTTCACAGCGTGGCCTATTCGGTCAATCCGACGCTGTTTGCCAATGCCGGTTACGACGCGGTGAATGACCTGCAGGCCGTGGCCCTGGCGGCCTCAACACCCAACCTGCTGTACGTCCATCCGGATGTGAAGGCCAACAATCTGGCCGAGTTGCTGGCGCTGGCACGCAGCAGCAAAATGGCCTATGCCTCCTCGGGCAATGGCACCACCACGCAACTGGGCGCGGAGTGGCTGTTCAGGGGATTTGCCAAGGTAGACATCACCCATGTGCCTTATCAACCTGCGGCCGCTACCAATGCGGTCGTCAGTGGCCAGGTGCCGATTGCTTCCACGTCCATGCCGCCCGCCGTGCCTTTTGCCAAAACCGGCAAAGTGCGCCCCATCGCCGTGATGTCGCTCAAACGCAGCCCTGCCCTGCCTGAGGTGCCCACCTTGAATGAGCTGGGTTACAAGGACTTTGAGGCCAACACCTGGTTTGCTGTTTTTGCACCGGCCAAAACGTCACCTGCCGTGCTGGACTTGCTCAATGCCGAGATCAACAAGGCATTGGGTGCCAAGTCCCTGCAAGACAGGTTTCAGGCACTTTCGCTGGAGACCTCGAGCATGGACCGGCCCACCGCACGAAAGTACATCGAAAGCGAAGTCATCAAGTGGAGCCGCCTGGTGAAAGAGCTCAATATCAAGGCCGAATAAGCGGCCTGCACGGCGCTGAAATTAACGCTGAGGTGGTCCGCCGCGACCGGCAATGTGGCGGAACATGATGCGGCCCTTGGTCAGGTCGTAGGGGGAGAGTTCCAGCGAAACGTCATCACCCGCGATGATGCGGATGTGGTGTTTGCGCATTTTGCCGCCGGTGTAGGCGATGAGTTCGTGCCCGTTTTCCAGGGTGACGCGAAAGCGCGAGTCGGGCAACACTTCGGTCACCTTGCCACGCATCTCGATCAATTCTTCTTTAGCCATGTTGTTTAATTTGCCTCAAATGGGTCTTGGAAAATGACCGACATCAGGCCAACATAATATTATACGCCGGGTGCGTTGCGGCCCGGCCCTAGGCTTGCCATTGAAACGCCAGCCAGCCCGTGCTGGAGCGGCTGCAGGCCCATTGACGCGCGGCGCCACTGGCTAAAATGCCGCCCATGCCCGCCGCCTTGCCGACGCGCGCGACCAGCGGCTTCATGTCATCCGACATCGCTTCGTTTCACCTTGGGCGCTTTTTTCTTCTTGAGCTGCCGCTCGGCGTCGACCAGTTGCCCGGCTGCAAGCCAACGCGCGAATTCTGCCGGGGTCTCCAGTGTGATGCGCCCCAGCACTGATTGCCGGAAATCGTAAATCGCGATCTCGGCCGCTTTTTGCAAATTGACCCGGTTGCCACCTTGCAGCGCGCCGCGTTTGCGGCCGATGGCACTGAGCAAGTCCTCATCCGTCATCGTGGCGATGTCAACCAGCTTGTAACGTGACTCAACCTGGCTGGCGTAATGCGATTTGAGGTAATCCAGCAGTGCCAGCGCCACTTCCTCCTCGTCAAAAGCGTTGCGGCCAATCGCGCCGCTGGCCGCCAGGTTGTACCCGCTTTGGCTGACGATGATTCGGGGCCACAACACGCCGGGTGTATCGAACAGATAGAAGCCCGCCGCCAGCGTGATGCGCTGCTCCAGCTTGGTGATGCCGGCCTCGTCCCCGGTTTTGGTGGCGCGTTTGCCAGTCAAAGTGTTGATCAGGGTGGATTTGCCCACATTGGGGATGCCGCAAATCAGCACCCGCATCGGTTTGCTCATGCTGCCGCGTGTGGGCGCCAACGCGTGGCAGGCACGGATGATGGCTTGCGCAGGCGTGCTCACACTCGCGTCCAGGCCAATGGCCTGGGTGTCCGGCAAGCCGTTGTAGTAGTCCAGCCAGAGCGCAGTGCAGGCGGGGTCGGCCAGATCCTGCTTGTTCAGCACCTTGAGCGCTGGTTTGCCGCTGGTGAGTTCGGCCAGCATCGGGTTGGCGCTGGAGCCGGGCAGGCGCGCGTCCAGCAACTCGATGACCACATCGGTCTCCTTGATGCGCTCGGTGATCGCCTTGCGCGTCAGGTGCATGTGGCCGGGAAACCATTGAATCGCCATGGATGTCGTGTTCGCAGGTCGAGGGTCAGCCGGCAGTCAAGCTGCCGGCCAGCAGCTCGGGCAGCCGGTCGACCGCCATCTTGAAGCCGCAGGCCTGCGCGTGGCCGCCACCACCCATGCTGGCGGCCAGCGGGATGCAATCAAAACCGGAGCGTGAACGCAGGCCCACCTTGACGACGCCGCTTTTGTGGAAAGTCCACATCAAGGCGAAGCTGCCGCTTTTCTTGGCAAGCGTGTCGCCGACCAGGCTGTGAAACACGCTGGGCGCGTTCACCATCAAACCGCTTTGGCCGTTGAAGACGACGGGCCGGGCGTCCTCGGCCAGATCGCCCGCCAGTTTGGCGAATTTCTCGTCCATGGCCTGGCCGCGCGCCATGAATTTGACCAACTGCGCCTGATCGAACGCGGCAATCTGCGACCAACGCGCAAAGTCATACGGCTCCATGTCCAGCGCCGCCAGGAACCCGGCGCTTTCGGGAAATTGCCAGACCCAGATGTCGCGGTCTTCCACGTACCGAACCAGATCCGGCAGCGGTTTGCCAGGCTGGAAGAACTCCCAGGCCAGGCGCGCACCGGACTTTTTCATATCGAAATGAAGCTCACCGCAACGGCAGACAAAACCTGTCAAGGCCGCCGCTGCGCTCTTGTGGTGGTCCAGCAGCACCAGCTTGGCAGCGCGCCCGTCGATGGTGCGCATGATGTCCGGCCCGAATGAAAAATCCAGAATGTAGACCGCACGCCCATTGCAGTCAGGCAGATCATTCACCGTCTTGATTTCGCCGTGGTCCAACCCCAAAAATTCCGCACGGCCGGCGTAAAACAGCCAGGCCGCCAGGGCCGACGCGAAACCATCCGGGCAACCACTGCCATGGTAGATGACCAAGGGGCGCGGGTCGGCCAGGTCGGGGGCCGACAGCAGGCTCAGGGGCAAAATACTCATGCCGGGTTCAGCACCCGCAGTTCCATGCCACGCACCATGTCTTTCACGGCGACGCGGTAGGTTTTCATGTGGGGTGCTGCAGCGTGGGCCTTGAGCGCGTCCACACTGGCCCATTGCTCCATCACAGTCACACGGTCTGGCCCGGTCTTGAACTGGGTCGGAAAACCGGTCTCGGCGTCCACGGCCGGGCCATAGGCGATGCAGCCGTCTTCGGCACGCACGGCCGCCAGGTTTTTGCGAAATTCGGCCAAAAACGCCTCCCGTGTTCCGGGGGCGAGGTCGATGGTGGCAATCACGTAAATCATGGGGATTCTCCAGGGGTTGAAATTTGACCGACCCGAAGAGTTTAGCGGGCGACCCGGAATTGGGCAGAATAGGGGCCACATGAAGGAACCCTGATGAAACGTCGCCCATTCGCTGCCCTTGCCGCTCTTGCCACACTGGCCAGCCTGGCTGCTGCCGCCTTGTCCGGCGGCCCGCTATGGGCGCAAGACAAGCCGCCGCTGAAGATTCTGGTGGGTTTCCCAGCTGGCGGCTCGGTTGACATCGTGGCGCGGCTATTGGCCGACAAGCTGCGGGTGTCATTGGCGCAAAACGTCATTGTTGAAAACAAACCCGGCGCCGGCGGGCGCATCGCCATGGGCGAGCTCAAACGCGCCGCGCCCGACGGCCAGACCCTGGCGCTCACGCCCAGCGGCGTGTTGGTGGTGCAGCCCTGGCTGTTTGCCAACATGGGTTTTGACGTGAACAAAGACTTCGCGCCAGTCGCCCGCGTCAGCACGTTTGATTTCGCCATCACCGCTGGCCCCGGCGCGCCGGCGGGTGACATCAAGGCGATTCTGGCGTGGATGAAGGCGAACCCCGCCAAAGCCAATTACGCGACCTCGGGCGCGGGCACCCTGCCGCATTTCGCCGGGCAACTGCTGGCCCAGTCTGCCGGCATCACCATCACCCACGTCGGTTACAAAGGCGGCGCGCCCGCCGCCGCTGATTTGATCGGCGGCCAAGTGCCCCTGATGGTGGACACGGCCTCGGAAACCATCGAGCACCACCGCGTCGGCAAGGTGCGCATTGTCGCCGTCACGGGCGAGGCGCGCTCCAAGTCCCTGCCGGATGTACCCACGCTCAAAGAGAGCGGCATCAACGTCGTGGCGGACGGCTTCTTCGGCCTGTATGGCCCTGTGGGCGTGCCCGCTGACGTGGTCGCGCGCCTGAACCGCGCTGTGGGCGAGGCCCTGCGCGCGCCCGACGTGCAGGAGAAGATGCAAAACTTCGGCCTGGTCGCCAACTATGGCAACGCGCAAGAGCTGGCCGCCCTGCAAGCCGAGCATTACAGGCGTTGGGAAGCTCCAATCAAGGCCTCCGGCTTCAAGCCTGAATGAACCTGGATGGATGCCCATGACGCCAAAGCGCTTCTGGCTTTTCCGTCAACGTAAGAGTTAGAAGGCAACCTCTAGGAAAGGCGCGCCGAAGCGCCTGATTTAGGGTGCGCCCACTAGGGTATTTTGTGAAAATTCAAGCCACAGAAACACCCTGTTCAACACCGAAGGAACCCACCATGAGCGCACAAAACCTCTCCGCCAATTTGTCCGGCGTGACCGCCGACCTGATTGAGTCTTACGGCAACACCGCCCGCAACGTCA
>JANMVT010000078.1:0-3656 GCA_031392945.1 Rhodoferax sp.
GCCGTCTGCTGCCACCTCGCCCTGGCCGATTCGCATGTAGGCGCCGGGTTTGGCTTGCAGCATGAATGAAAAATCTTCCGAGCCCATGCTGGGTTCCAGGTTGCGCACCACGTTGTCCGCGCCCACCAGGCTTTGCGCCACGTCGGCGGCAAAATTGGCTTCGGGCGCAGTGTTGATCGTGGCCGGGTATATGCGCTCATAGGTCACGCGGGCCGTCGCGCCAAAGCCCTGGGCCACGGCCAGGCACAAGTCTGACAGGCGTTGCTCGACCATGGCCTGCACCGCAGGGTTGAAAGTGCGCACCGTGCCAACCAGGGTGGCCTCGCCGGGGATCACGCTCATCGCCAGCGGGTCGCCGGCGTGCATGGCGCAAATGCTGACGACGGCGTTGTCCAGCGGGCGCACATTGCGCGCCACAATGCTCTGGATTGCGGTGATGAGGTGCGCCGCCACCAGCACTGGGTCGATGGCGTTGTACGCGTGCGCGCCGTGGCCACCCACGCCTGTAATGTGGATCGTGACTTTGTCGGCCGCCGCCATCATCGCACCGGGGTTGATGCCGATGGCGCCGGGGCGCATGCCGGGCCAGTTGTGCATGCCGTACACGGCGTGCACCGGGAAGCGTTCAAACAGGCCGTCTTGAATCATCGCGCGCGCACCGGCATAACCCTCTTCGCCGGGCTGGAAGATCAGCACGGCTGTGCCGTCAAAGTTGCGGGTCTCGGCCAGATAACGCGCGGCGCCCATCAGCATGGCGGAGTGGCCGTCATGGCCGCAGGCGTGCATGCGGCCTGAATGGCCGGATTTCCAGGCGAAGTCGTTATGCTCGGGCAGGGGCAGGGCATCCATGTCAGCCCGCAAGCCAAGCATCCTGCCGCTGGTGTTTTGGCGGCCTGCAATCGTTGCCACCACACCGGTTTTGCCGAGCCCCAAGTGAACCGCGTCCACACCGCACAGCTTCAAGCCTTCGGCCACACGCTGGCTGGTGTAAAACTCTTCAAAACCCAATTCCGGGTGGGCGTGCAGGTCGCGCCGGAAGGCGGTCAACTCGGGGTGGAATTGCGCGATGTGGGCGAAGGCGCGGCCATTGACCTGCATCAATGCCCCCCGGCCTTGCCAATGCGCAAGCGTGGGTCCACGGCGAAATAAAGCAGATCCACGGTCAAATTGATGACCACAAAGATCAGCGCGATCAGGCACAAATACGCCGCCATCACCGGAATGTCGGCAAAAGTCACCGCCTGGATGAACAGCAGGCCCATACCGGGCCACTGGAACACCGTCTCGGTGATGATGGCAAAAGCGATCAGGCCGCCCAGTTGCAAACCAACAATCGTCATCACCGGCACCAGGGTGTTCTTGAGCGCATGGCCGAAGTGGATGGCGTTGTTGCTCAAACCCCTGGCGCGGGCGAACTTGATGTAGTCCGTGCGCAGCACTTCGAGCATTTCAGAGCGCACCAGGCGCATGATGAGGGTGAGTTGAAACACCGCCAGCGTGATCGCTGGCAACACGACGTGGTGCCAGCCGTCCAGCGTCAACAGGCCGCTGCTCCACCAGCCCAGTTTGACCGACTCGCCCCGGCCAAAACTGGGGAACCAGCCCAACACCACGGCGAACAGCAAAATCAGCAAAATGCCGATCAAAAACACCGGCAAGGACACGCCGATCAAGGACACCGTCATGAAGACATGGCTCAAGAAAGTGTTGCGCTTGAGCGCGGCGTAAACCCCCATGGGGATGCCAATGGCCAGCGCCAATGTGCCGGCCACCAGGGCCAGTTCCAGCGTGGCCGGAAAGCGTTCGGCGATCAGGCGCGATACCTTGGCGCCCTGGCGCAAGGACAGGCCAAACTCTCCCTGCACGGCATTCACCAGAAAATGCCAATATTGCACAAAAAAGGGTTTGTCCAGCCCCAAATCAGCGCGCAACTGGGCGATCTGGTCCGGCTTGGCGTCTTGCCCCAGCAAAAACACCACCGGGTCGCCCACGTACTGGAACAGCATGAACGCGATGAACGCGACCACCACCATCACCACGATGGCTTGGAGCAGGCGTTGGAAAACGAAGGCGAACATCAGTTGGGATTGGCTGGAAATGGCCCGGTAAAGGGCACGCTGGAACAGGGTCTGAATCTAACAGAGTGGACAGCGCGCCGATACGCGGGTTTCCATGGTGGGAGCTATCGCTTTTCTGGTGTGGGCAGAATCGCGCGTTACAGCCAAATGCAAGCCAGCCGCGCTGATCACCGCCAGCAAAGCTGCCTGGCCGCCAGAACGCGTAAAATATGGTTATGCTGATGCAACTAACCATGCTGGTGCAACTGCTTTGCGTGTAATTCTTGACACATCTGTACTCGTAGCCGCGACTCGCTCACGCGAAGGCGCGAGCTTTCGCTTGCTGTCCATGCTGCCAAGCCGCGATTTTGAAATTGCACTTACAGTGGCGCTTTACACGGAGTGGCAGGCGGTTTTGACCAGGCCGGAGCATTTGCCTGCGGGCGCCACGGTTGAATCTGCTTTGGCATTCTTGCGCTATCTGGCATCGCTTGCACATTTGCAAGACGTTCATTTTCTTTGGCGGCCGTTCTTGCGTGACCCCAACGACGACATGGTGCTGGAATGCGCGGTGGCGTCGGGCAGCCGGTTCATCGTGACGCACAACATAAAAGACTTTCGTCGTTCACCGGAACTGAAAGTGCAGGCCATCACACCTGCTGAATTTTTGACAATTTT
The DNA here is from genome assembly GCA_031392945.1 of Rhodoferax sp. GTDB lineage: Bacteria > Pseudomonadota > Gammaproteobacteria > Burkholderiales > Burkholderiaceae_C > JANYCG01. The sequence goes on from JANMVT010000078.1 coordinate 2,736, forward strand.
GAGGAGTAAATCATGACCGCTCTGACTGTTCGCCTGCCCAACTCGGTTCATCAAAAAGTGAGAGAACTTGCCGAGCGCGATGAAATCTCGGTCAATCAGTTCATCGCCAGCGCCGTGTCAGAAAAAATGGCATCTGTGATGACGCTGGATTATTTGAAGTCTGAGGCTGCAAGAGGCCAACGCAGCGACTTCAACTATTTTCTGGGCTTGGTTCCGAGTGCGCCGGTTATGGCTGGTGACGAACTATGAGCAATAGGCCCGTTGTCTGAGTGCGACATCTGCACCAAGTTCGTCGCTGGAAGGCCCAGCGGCGGTTCACGCCGCCAAACGCGACAAGAACTGCCGAGTAGTAGTAAACTGACGCCATGGAAGATATCAACAATTTGATTTTGGAACACCTGCGCGTCATCCGCGCGGACATTTCCATCGTCAAAGATGATGTTCGTGAAATCAAGACCCGCGTCACCAGCTTGGAGTCCGCTGTTGGCGGAGTCAAGCGCGATACAGGCGATCTTTATTCCGAGGTCGCGGTACAGCGTGTGTGATATGACCGCTTGAATGAGAGAATTGAAAAACTTGAGCGGCGACTTGACTTGGTAAATTAAAAAAGGCCCATTTCGGGCCTTTTTCAATTGAACCCAGCCCAGTCCAGCAGGTAGCGCTTACCAGGCATCACGCTGGCCGCGCTAGGCGACTACGGCGTCACCCCGCCATTGCAATTTGCCCGCCAGATTGAAATCGCAATGCGTCGGCTTGCGAATGAGACAGCGCGCCCGCCAGACGAAAAAAGCCGCCAAATCCGAAGATTTGGCGGCTTTCAAGGTTTCAATCTTCAGCTGGCTTGCGCCAGCGTCAAATTAGAACGTGTGCTTCAGGCCGACAGCCCATGAGTTGAGCGTGAACGAGGGAGCTACAGCAAAC
>JANMVT010000241.1:0-1759 GCA_031392945.1 Rhodoferax sp.
TGTGAGCAACGGCCTTGGCAGCGACGCTTTTTGCATTTTGTGGGATGGCAAGGAATTGCACGGTTTGAACGCGTCCGGGCGCGCGCCCCAAGCCTGGACGCCCGCCTATTTCCGCGCCAAATATGGGGCGGATGCCAAAACGCCGCCAAAACGCGGGTTTGATTCAGTCACCGTCCCTGGCGCCGTCAGCGCCTGGGTGGCGCTGAGCGACCGCTTTGGCAAGCTGCCCTTTGCCGACCTGCTGGCGCCAGCCATCGACATCGCCGAGCGCGGGTATCTGCTGCCGCCCGTGGTGCAGGGCAAATGGGCCGCGCCGTTGGCAGAGTTGCAGTCTTTGCCTGGATTTGCGCAAGCTTTTTTGCCCTTTGGGCGCGCGCCTGATGTCGGTGAGTTGTTTCAATTCAAAGCCGCAGCCCGCGCGCTGCGGGCAATAGCCGCTACAAAAGGTGAAGCGTTTTACACGGGCGAAATCGCCGCCGCAATCGAAAAATTCTCCACGCAAAACGGCGGAAGTTTGACCGCCGCGGATTTTGCCGGGCACCGCTGCGAATGGGTCAAGCCCATCGCCAGCAACTACCGGGGCCATACCCTGCATGAGATTCCGCCCAACGGGCAGGGCATTGCCGCGCAGATCGCATTGGGCATTCTGGACCATTTCGACATCGCCGGCATGGACGCCGACGGCGCGGATTCCCAGCATCTGCAAATCGAGGCCATGAAGCTGGCCTTCGCCGATGTTTACCGCTATGTGTCGGAACCCTCGTCCATGACGGTGACGGTCGGACAAATGCTTGACGAGGCCTATCTGGCCTCCCGCGCCAAACTCATCGACATGAAAAGGGCGCAGGAATTCAGGGCCGGCACGCCCAACGACCCGCACCGCAGGGGCGGCACCATCTACCTCACGGCGGCGGATGAGTCTGGCATGATGGTCAGCTTCATCCAGAGCAACTACATGGGTTTCGGCTCGGGTTGCGTGGAGCCGGGCTTTGGCATCAGCCTGCAAAACCGGGGCCACGGTTTCAGCCTGGATACGGCCAGCCCCAATGTTGTGGCGCCTGGCAAACGCCCGTTTCACACTATCATCCCGGCATTTCTGACAAAAGACGGCCAGCCTGTCATGAGTTTTGGCGTGATGGGCGGCAACATGCAGCCCCAGGGGCACTTGCAGACCCTTGTGCGCATGCTGGACTACAAGCAAAATCCGCAAATGGCCTGCGATGCGCCGCGCTGGCGCTTCAACCAGGGCCGCGAGATCAATGTGGAGGCCGGCATGGCTGCCGCAACCGTTCAGGCCCTGAGCGCGCGCGGCCATCACATGGAGGTGATCGATGACTCTTACCAGGACTTTGGCGCCGGCCAGTTCATCTGGCGCGCGGGCGACCCGGGGGTTGAAGGTTATGTCGCCGCCAGCGACGCCCGGCGCGACGGCCAAGCAGTCGGATTCTAATGAAGTCGCTTGTTTTCCATTGCGGGTATTGAATAGTATGCTAATATTTATATAGCAAGTTAAATTTTTTTTGCAATTTGCCAGAGCGCCAATCGCCGTTTTCCCGAAGCCATTCAATGTCACCTGATCCAGCCCCCACGCCCAAAGTCTTGGCGGTCCTGTTTGCCGACATCGCCGGCAGCACCAAGCTCTATGACACCCTGGGTGACACACAAGCCAAACGCATGATTGACGAATGCATCACGCTGATGCGCGCCATCACCGCGCAATCCGGCGGGCGAGTCGTCAAGACCATTGGCGACGAGGTGA
>JANMVT010000281.1:0-2038 GCA_031392945.1 Rhodoferax sp.
CAGGCGAACCATTTCAGCGGCGCGGTCTGTCAGTTCAGGCTCAATGACCAAAAAGTCCAAGTCAGAATCGGCGTTGGCTTCCCCGCGGGCGTACGAGCCAAACAGCAAAATTTGCTCGGCCTGCGGCGCAGCCTTAGCCAAGGCGGCTACGGCGGCGGCTATGGTGGCTGGGTCAATCATGGGGTTGAATCGTGGGGTTGAGTGGCTCGGTGGTCTGAAGGGCATTGTTGCATCAAGCGCTCAATTGTCCAAAGAATTGCCCAACGCCCTCAACACATTCGCCGCCGTAGCAGGCGCCGTCAAGCGCACAGCCTGCCCATCCCCCCGCGCATTGGCAACCGCATCGCGCAGCGCCTCATACACGCTGATCGCCAGCATGAAGGGTGGCTCGCCCACGGCCTTGCTGCCGAAGACGTTGTCTTCCGGATTGGGATCGGGCCACAGGGCCACCTTGAAATGCTCCGGCACGTCGCCTGCGGTCGGGATTTTGTAGGTGCTGGGCGCGTGGGTTGTGAGCAGGCCCTTGTCGTTCCAGACCAGTTGCTCGGTGGTCAGCCAGCCCATGGCCTGGATGAAGGCGCCCTCGATCTGGCCGACGTCGATGGCGGGGTTGATGCTGCGCCCCACGTCGTGCAGGATGTCCACCTTGAGCACACGGCTCTCGCCGGTGAGGGTGTCGATGGCCACTTCGGTGCAGGCCGCGCCATAGGCGAAATAATAGAAGGGTCGGCCGGTCAGCGTGGTTTTGTCGTAGTGGATTTTGGGCGTGCGGTAAAAGCCGTCGCTCCACAGCTGGATGCGGTTCTGGTAGGCCAGGGCGACGACTTCATCGAAACTTCGCGTCGCGTTGGGGGAGGTGACCAGTCCGCCGGCAAAACGCACCGCGCCCGCGCCGCAGTTGTCCAGGCCACTCACAAACGCCGCCAGGTTGTCGCGCACATTGCGGGCGGCAAACTGGGCGGCGCGGCCATTCAGGTCGGTGCCTGCCGACGCGGCGGTGGCGGAGGCGTTGGGGATCTTGCTGGTGTCGCTGGCAGTGGCCAGCACGCGCTCAAACGGCACACCCAGTTCGTCGGCCACGATCTGGCAGACCTTGGTGTTCAGGCCCTGGCCCATTTCGGTGCCGCCGTGGTTGACCTGCACGCTGCCATCGGTGTAGACATGCACCAGGGCGCCGGCCTGGTTGAACAGGGTGGCGGTGAAACTGATGCCGAATTTGACGGGCGTCAGCGCGATGCCGCGTTTGATCGTGGCATTCTGCTTATTCCATGCCAAAACGGCCTTTTGCCCTCGCCGGTATTGCGAAGTAAGCTCCAGTTTTGATAGTATTGGCAGCAGGATGTTGTCCTCCACCTTCATCTGGTAATGGGTGGTGTGCCGGGTTTCCAGCTCGTACAGGTTGCGCAGGCGCACATCCAGCGGGTCCATCTTCAGGCGGCGCGCAATGTCGCCCATGATGGACTCGATCACGATCATGCCCTGCGGGCCGCCGAAGCCGCGAAAGGCGGTGTGGCTTTGGGTGTTGAGCTTGCAGCGGTAGGACGCGATCTCGACATCTTCAAGGTAATAGGCGTTGTCGGCATGGAAGACGGCGCGGTCAGCCACCGGGCCCGACAGGTCGGCGCTGAAGCCGCAGTTCATCGCCAGCATCAGCTTCAGGCCGCACAGGCGGCCGGTGTCGTCAAATCCAGCCGTGTAATCGCATTCAAACGGATGGCGTTTGCCGGTGATCATGAAGTCGTCGTCGCGGTCCAGGCGCATCTTGACCGGGCATTTGAGCTTGTGCGCGGCCAGCGCCGCCCACACCGCCAGGTGGCCGGCCTGGGTTTCCTTGCCGCCAAAACCACCGCCCATGCGCTGGCACTCCACGCGCACCGCGTGGTTGTCTATGCCCAGCGCATGCGCCACCCAGTGCTGCACTTCGCCGGGGTGCTGCGTGCTGCTATGAATCAGCCACTGGTTTTGCTCCTGCGGCAGCACGTAGGCGATTTGCCCTTCCAGATAAAAGTGTTCCTGGCCGCCGACTTCGAGCGTGCCC
>JANMVT010000287.1:0-12143 GCA_031392945.1 Rhodoferax sp.
GCCGGCATCACCAAGGACCGCATGTTCCTGAAGATGACGCGCGAAGACTGGGACGCCGTGATCGAAACCAACCTCAACAGCATGTTCAACGTGACCAAACAGGTCGTGGCTGACATGGTCGAAAAAGGCTGGGGCCGCATCATCAACATCAGCTCAGTCAACGGCGAAAAAGGCCAGGCCGGCCAAACCAATTACTCGGCCGCCAAAGCCGGCATGCATGGCTTCTCGATGGCCCTGGCGCAAGAGATGGCCACCAAGGGCGTGACGGTCAACACCGTGAGCCCCGGCTACATCGGCACCGACATGGTCAACGCGATTCGTGAAGATGTGCTGGCAAAGATTGTTGCTACGATTCCCGTCAAGCGCTTGGGCAAGCCGTCTGAGATTGCTTCGATCATTGCGTGGCTGGCTTCGGAAGAGGGCGGTTACACCACTGGTGCGGACTTCTCAGTCAATGGTGGTTTGCACATGGGCTGATCGGATTTTTTGCGGGGCCTTGATTGGCTTCTGCAAGGTTTTGAAAAACCCGCTTTGGCGGGTTTTTTGTTGCTTTTTTTGCGGGTTTAGTTTTGTTCGTTTTGACAGGTTCGTCCCGCCATTGACCTCCGCGCGGCGACCGGGCAATGCGCATGCGGTTTTGGTACGAAAGTTCCGCGCGGTAGCGAAAAATTCGTGCGACGCGGTGGTCGCGGAATTTTTTGAGCCTTACCAACGAGCGCTACCGCAACGCGTTTCGCTCCAAAGCCCGATCACATTGCCCGATCACCACGCTCAGTTGGCGTGGCGATGAATGGTAAAGAAAACCGAGTGACTTTGATCAGTATTTGGTTGAATTGGCCTCTGGCCCTGTGGGATAAGCGGAAAAAGCTATTGAAAAAATAGCGGACGTTAGAGTCAGGGTAAACACGGCAATCGCAAGGGCTAAAGTTCAGTGGAGATTTCCATCCTTCTTGTGGATGAATCTCACCGCAAAGTTCGAAGTGAAGAAATCCTTGAAATCCTCCGCCAGTCTGTCTATCTTCAGCGCCTCCTTGTGGAGAACCTCTCCGCTGTAGCTCGACCGTTTCGGCCCTCTGCCGGATACCTTTATCTTTGCGCCCCTGGCGTCGAAGTCGAACGGAGACATTTCGTCTGGCTTCAAACCTGGAAACCAGATGCTGTGTGCGGCAAGATTTCGCATTAAGCAAGCGGTCTCTAGGCGTTTAGCGAGGGTATCGAAGCACTGATGTTCCTTTTGGTTCTTGTCGGGGTACTTTGCGTAAACCAGTCCTTGCAAGACTATGGCACGCTCACGATAGCCCATCTGCCAGTACACAAGCAGTGCTTCCTGCATTGTCATACGGGTCAGTTTTCGTAGAGCCTGAAACAGATGTGCTTCCAGCTTTGCCCATACGACGACGATTTCACCGATGGCTCGGTAGTGTTCTGGCGTGAGGGTTTGGGTCACAGTTGCATTGACTCTTGGGGGAATGCGCCGAAAAGGAGGCTTGTTGTGCGCCCCTAACGGGACGTACCCCGTAGGGTACCACCGGATAAGTTGACAACCTCAACCGAAGAAAATGGCATTTTCAATACCCCATTTGATTAGTCTGCTCCACTAAAAATAGCAACAAACCAGGTTGCACTTAATATAGAAGTGCAGTTTGAGTATCCCCCATTTTGGGCGCATCCGACCACTGAAAACCAACATCAAAGCCAACAACCCAAAGCATGGCTAACCTGCATCGACAACCACAAACCAAAGAAAAAAGCTGCCCGCCCGGCGCGGTGATAGTGAAATGTGACCGGGCTTTGGGTCGCATAGCGTCGCGGTAGCAATTTGTCGGTTACCCCAAAAAAATGCAAACTCCGTTTTGCGATTTTTTCGTGCCCGCGCGTGCATGCGACCCAAAACCGCATGCACATTGCGCTGTCGCCGTGGTGGGCGGGCAGCGGACGCCAATCAATGCAATGCGGTGCCCGCATGTGGATTCCACAATTGATATCTGCGGCCAATGAATTTAGGCTCAGGCCCCTCGGCGATCAATCCGGATCGAGCCATCTATCCTAACCGGAGCTTTCCATGAGTCCCACTGCACCTGCGGCAAAACGCCCGCTGTGCAAGTCACTTTACCTGCGGATCACCGTGCTGGCGGTGCTGCTGCTGACATCCAAAGGCGCTGCCGGCATTACCGGCAGCGGTTTCATCGTGGTGGCAGCCACGCTGTCGGCTGTGGGGACGGTACGCATCGCGGGTTTGGCGCTGATTCTGGGCATTGACCGCTTCATGTCAGAAGCGCGGGCGCTGACCAATCTGGTGGGCAACGGTGTGGCGACGCTTGTGGTTGCCAAATGGACTGGTGAACTGGATACAAACCGCCTGCAGGCGGGCCTGAACAACGAGACCTGGACAGAGGCCAATGAACCCGAAGAGATGCTGGATGTCCGCGTGGACCACATGGCTGTGAGCAAGAGATGAAAGCGGGCCCCATCAGGGGCACAGGTGGCGCAGGCCAGTTGCCCTTTTTTCAGCGGCGCAGCAAAGCCAAACGCAAAAGCGGCAACCGGTCATTGCCAAAATACATGTCGTCGCCCACAAACATCGTGGGCGACCCGAACCCGCCGCGTTGAATCACTTCTTCGGTGTTGGCCCTGAGCTGGTCCTTGACGGCGGCTTGCGATATGCCGTCAAAAAAGGCCTTGACGTCCACGCCAACACTTTCGCAAATGTCGGCCAGGACGGCGTCCTGCGAGAGGTCTTCTTCCCGCGCCCAGTAGGCTTCAAACGCGGCGGTGGCGAAGGGCAACATCCGTGACGCAGCACCCGGCGGCGTCTGCTGGCCGAGCCAGATGCAGGCGCGCATGGCCTTGACACTGTTGACCGGAAACACCTTGGGCGGCATCACGATTTTTAGCACTGCCAGACGCGCCCAGTCCTGCATGTCCTTCATCGAGTAGGCCCATTTGGCGGGCACCGGGTTCTCGCGCATGGCGTAGACGCTGGGGTTGACGCTATTGAAAATGCCGCCAACCATGATCGGCCGCCACTGGATCGGCGCCTTCAGTTCTGCCGCCATGGGTTGGACGTTGTGGAAGGCCAGGTAGGTCCAGGGGCTGGAAATGTCGAAGAAGAATTCAATCACGGTGTCTCCTTATGAAGCGGGCTTGTGCGCACCCGCCTTGATGCTCTGAGCCGTCTGCCCGAACAACGCCTTACGGGCCTCCTCGGTCAATGCGGGCGCACGCAATTCCTTGCCCAAATCCAGGCCGCGTTTGACCGCCGGACGTTCGAACAGGGCGTTATACCAGCGCTCGACATCGGGAAATTTCGCCAAATCCACTTGTTGTGCCTTGTGTGTGCGCACCCACGGGAAGATGGCCATGTCTGCTATGGAATACGAAGCGCCCGCGACAAACGCGCCGGTGCGCGCCAATTGCGCGTCGAGAACGCCGTAGAGGCGGTCCACCTCTTTGCCATAACGCTCCATCGCGTAGGGGATTTTCTCGGGCGCATACAGCAGGAAATGCCCGTTTTGCCCGGCCATCGGCCCCAGGCCACCCATCTGCCACATCAACCATTGCGTGGCGGCGTATCGCCCTCGAAGATCTGAAGGCATGAACTTGCCGGTCTTCTCGGACAGGTAGAGCAGGCAGGCGCCGCTCTCAAAAACCGCCAGGGGTTCGCCGCCGCCAGTGGGCGCAGTGTCGACAATCGCTGGCATGCGGTTGTTCGGGCTGATGGCCAGGAATTCGGCTGTGAACTGTTCACCCTTGCCGATGTTGACCGGCACCAGGGTGTATGGCAGGCCGCATTCCTCAAGCATGATGGAAATCTTCCATCCGTTGGGGGTGGGCCAGTAGTAGAGGTCGATCACGCGGATTCCTTGTTGAAGTTCCACATGATAGGGCGGCTGTTGACATCGCGCAGCCAAACAAATAAATAGGTGTCTGCGGCGCGCCACCAGACCGGCATCCTGAACCATGGTTCAGGTGGGCGAGGTCAACTGGCCGTTGGGACCATCTGACGCGAGATGTTCACGCCTGACCGGTTATGTTCCAAGCCCGGCGCTCAATGAGCATTGGTTGCAGAAATATAAAGCCCAGTGGCACCGCAGACGGATTGATTCTAGGCCTATTTTGAAGCGCGATTAAATCAATTGGCCGTCGTCGCCCAGGGCGTTGTCAAGGCGCTCCAGCAGCGAGCTCAGCAACTGGTCTTGACCGGTTTGGGCGCCGACTTCAGCGCCGGCTTTGGCATCGGCAGGGTTCAGAGGCAAAGGCGTGGACGACAGGGCGGGTGCGGACGCGGCACGGCCTGACAATTCAAATGCCAGGTTCAAGGCCGCCAGCACCGCGATGCGCTCACGCGCGCGCACTTTGCCGGCGTCGCGGATTTTGCACATTGCCGTATCGACGCGTTCCACGGCGTCCAGCAGGGGCACCTCGCCGCCGTCCGGGCAGCCCAGCAGGTAACTCTGCCCCATGATCTGGACTTCAAGCTGCTTCATGGGCCGGGTTTGTTGGCATGGGTCGCTGCGGCGCTGTGGCCGTTGCCATTTCCGTTGCCGCTCCCGGGGTGCGGCAGGCGGTCCAGCAGGGCGTCCACCCGCGCGCGCGCCGCGCCCAGGCGGGATTTGAAGGAGTCTCTTTCCGTCATCAGGCTTTCCACCTGGGCGCTGAGCAAAACGTTGGTGCGTTGCAATTCGGCGTGGCGCAGAAGCAGGCGTTCGATGCGCTCGGCGATTTGTTCGATTTGGACCTGGTTCGGCATGGATCGCACATTGTAGGGTTTGCGCAAGTTATTCCGAATAAAATCAACACCGTTGGTGCTCGCGGTGTGGTTCACATGCCGCAGTTCAACGGGAAGCAGGAGGGCGAAGCTGGCAACAGCGACCCCAACCTGCGCTGCCCCCGCAACGGTCAAACGGACGGCTTGTGTGCCCAGGCGCACAAGCCAGCTTTCATCATTCAGCCACTGGGCGTCTTGAACACGCGCCTGGGAAGGCTTTGAGAGCAGTTCCGTCAGCCCGGATACCGGCCAACACAGTGGCGGCGCGCGTCTTTTGGATGCACGCCGCCTTTTCGCCAATGCGCTGTCGGGGACGACGGCGTCGGCATTTGGTCTATTTTTGTAAATACTTCCCATCATGAAAACTTGTATTTTCCGCGCCCGCCTGGCCGCGCTGCCCTTGGCTTTGACGGCTGCTTTTGCTTCGATTGCTCAAACCGCAGCGCCTGATCGCCAGCTCCAGGAAACGGTAGTCACCGCCACGCGATTTCCCGAATCCGCGTCGGTGCTCCCGTTTGGCGTGAGCGTCATCACCGCTGAGCAGATTCGAGCCTCGGGCTCGTCCACCGTCAATGAAGCGGTGATTAAATTGCTTGGCGTGCCAGGCCGCCTCGACACCTCGGGCGGCAATAATTACAGCCTGGATTTGCGGGGATTTGGCACCACATCTGGCAGCAACCAGGTCGTGATCGTCGATGGCTTGCGGCTCAACGAAGGCGACCTCGCCGCAGCCAATCTGGCCGCCATCGCGATTGATTCCGTTTACAAAATTGAGGTTCTGCGCGGCTCCGCTGCGGTCTTGTATGGCGAAGGCGCGACAGGCGGCGCGATCATCGTCACCACCAAATCCGGAGCCGGCGTTCAACGTGTGAATTCGGCCCAGCTTTATACCGGCTTTGGCAGCCAAAATCTGCGGGATGCACGTGCCGGCGCGGCGCTGGCGGGCGGTGGATTTTCACTTGATGTGACCGCAGGCGCTCGCAGCAGCGACGGCCATCGGCAGAATTTTGCAACTTCGGGCAACGATTTGGCGGTAACGGGCCAATACGGCAACGAGTGGATGCGCTTTGGCGTGCGCGGTGGACGCAGCGCCTCCGACAGCGGATTGCCCGGTTCCCTGTCAGCCGCCGGTTACGCGGCCAATCCAACCCAGGCGAGCACGCCCAACGACCATGGGTCGGTGCAAAACGGCAACGCGGGCCTGTTCCTGGAAGCCAACTTGGGCGACTGGCAACTGGCTGCCGATGCCAGCCAGCGCACCAAAAATCTGGCAAGCGTATTTACCGGCAGCCCTTTCGGCTACAACGTGAACGCTGCCAATTCCAGCGTGCGCGCCCGGCATCTGGGAAACATCGGCGGTTTTGGCAACAGTTTTGTGATCGGTGTCGACAACAGCAGCTGGACTCGAACCATCACGCAGTCCGCGTTCACGCCGACCGGCACGTCGGCCACCAGCAATTCGTCGGCGGTCTTTGTCAAAGACGATCTGAGCTTCAAGGCCACCGGCACACGCTTGAGCCTGGGCCTGCGCAATGAAGCCCTTAGCCGGGCCGAAGCGTCATCGGCAACGTCTTTGGGCAGCACGCAGCAAGCCTGGGAACTGGGCCTGGCCCAGCCTTTGCCGAACGACGTGACCGCGTATGGCCGCTTGGGCCAAAGTTACCGCGTCGCCAATGTGGATGAATTCTCGTTCACCAACCCTGCCGTCGCGCTGCAAGCCCAGACCTCGCGCGACGTGGAGCTTGGCGCCCGCTGGAAACTCAGCCAAACGCTGCTGGAACTGCGCTGGTACCGCAGCGATCTGACCAATGAAATTGGCTTCGACCCGAACGGCACGGGCCCGTTTGGACCGTTCGGCGCCAACGTCAATTTCGACCCAACCCGCCGCCAAGGCCTGGAACTTTCAGCAAAAACCGCGTTGACTCAGGCGATCGACTTGAGCGTCAACGCGGTGTCGCGCGAAGCCAAGTTTGTCTCTGGCGCCTACGCCGGCAAGGATGTGCCCTTGGTTCCTGGCCAGACGGTAGCCCTGCGTGCCAACTGGCGTCCAGCGCCAGGACATATGCTGGGCGGTGGCGTGAACTGGATCGCCGCCCAAAGCCCGGATTTTGCCAATGCCTGCAAAATACCGGACTACACCACGGTGGATCTGCGTTACGCCTACCAAGTCCGCAATCTCGAGCTGGCCCTGGGCGTATCCAATTTGACCGATCAAAAATACTACACCCAGGCCTTTGGCTGCGCGGCCGGTGTCACCACCTCGATCTACCCGGAGCCAGGCCGGATCGTGACGGCGTCGATGCGGCTGCAGTTCTAAGCGCATGCGGTGGATGGATCAGGAGCAAAGATGCCGACGACGCGATTTGAATTCCCGAAGGGCCCGCAGCGCATCGTATGCCTGACGGAGGAGACCACCGAGTGGCTGTACCTGCTGGGGCAAGAGGCACGCATCGTGGGCATCTCGGGCTACACCGTGCGTCCGGCGCGCGCGCGGGCGGAGAAGCCCAAAGTCAGCGCGTTTTTGAGCGCCAGGATCGACAAGATCCTGGCGCTCAAACCCGACTGCGTTTTCGGCTTTTCCGACCTGCAGGCCGACATCGCCGCCGAGTTGATCAGACAGGGCGTCCAGGTCACCGTGTTCAACCAGCGCAGTGTGGCCGAGATTTTGTCCATGCTCGCCCAGGTCGCGGCGATGGTGGGTGAATCGGCCCAGGGCCTGCGCAGAATCAGCGGAATATGCTCCCAGTTGGAGAGCATTGAAAACCTCGCCAAGGCTTTGCCGCGCCGCCCCAAGGTGTATTTTGAGGAATGGGATGTGCCGCACATCAGCGCCATCCGCTGGGTGTCTGAGCTGGTTGGCATCGCCGGCGGCGACGACTGTTTCCCCGAACTGGCGGCGCAGGCCATGGGCAAAGGCCGCATCATCGCCGATGGCGGCGAGATCGTGCGGCGCAACCCGGACATCATCATCGGCTCCTGGTGCGGCAAGAAGTTCAGGGCCGAGAAAGTCGCGGCCCGCGCGGGTTGGGAAAACGTCAGCGCGGTCAAGCACAAACAGCTGTTCGAGATCAAATCTGCGGACATTCTGCAGCCCGGCCCGGCGGCCTTGACCGATGGCGTGGCCCAGTTGCACCGGATTGTCATGGCCTGGGCCAAGTTGCATGCCTAATTCCGTCTCCAATTCATTCGTGAAGGTTGTTGCGCCTCCTAGCCGTGCCAAAGCACTGTCTTCGTCGGCGCGCCTACTTCACAAATGATTTGGAAACGGAATAAATCAGGTGTTAGCCCTCGTGGAATATGCATAGACAGCTACTGTTAGTATAGCAATTGAAAAATCAGGCCATCAAACGCAAGCTGGAATTTTTGGGCGCGCTGGCGCTGGCTGCGGCATTGCAGATGGCATGCGCCCAGGTGCTGGCCTTGCAGATCAAAGACGACCGCGGCGTGACCGTGACACTGGACAAAACGCCACAACGCATTGTCAGTTTGTTGCCTTCTTTGACCGAGTCGGTTTGCGAGCTGGGCCATTGCGCGCACCTGGTCGGCGTTGACCGTTATTCCAACCACCCGCAAAGCGTTTTGGCCCTGCCCAAACTCGGCGGCGGACTGGACCCGGCCATAGAGGCAGTGGTCGCGCAAAAGCCCGATCTGGTGTTGCTGGCGAGCTCGTCGCGTGGCAGTGAGCGCCTGGAGGCCCTGGGCCTGACGGTGCTGGCGCTGGAGCCCAAAACCCATGCCGATGTGCAGCGGGTGCTGCTTGCCCTGGCGCAGGTGCTCGACGTGCCGGACGGCGCGCGGGTCTGGCAACACATCGACGCGGCGGTGCAGGCCGCCGCGCAGTCGATTCCCGGCCATGTCAAGAATGCCAAGGTCTATTTTGAAGTCAGCACAGCGCCGCACGGCGCGGGTGAGGCCTCCTTCATCGGCGAGACGCTGGCGCGCCTGGGCGTGAAAAACATCGTGCCCGCCAGCATGGGCCCCTTCCCCAAACTCAACCCCGAATTCATAGTGCGCGCCAACCCGGACGTGATCATCATCGGTGCGGCGGGCGCCTTGAACCTGGCGCAACGCCCCGGCTGGGGCAACATCCGCGCCATCCGGCAGCAGCGCATTTGTGTGCTCAAGCCCGACGAGGTCGATGTGCTGGTGCGCGCCGGCCCGCGGATGGCGCAGGGCGCGCGCCTGCTGGCGCAATGTTTGAGCGAGAAGGCGCCATGAGTGGCAGCACCGCAGCGTCGGCGTCGGCGGCGACATCATCGACGCTTTGGGGTTGGGGCCTGTTGCTGCTCGGATTGGCCCTGAGCCTTTTGGGCATATGCGTAGGTAGCTCTGGTTTTGATAGCGTTCTGCAGGCATCGAGCGACCCGGCCGCCTGGCAGATCGTGTGGGACATCCGCCTGCCGCGCACCCTGGGGGCGTGGTGCGCCGGCGCCTTGCTGGGGCTGGCCGGGGCCGTCGCGCAGGGGCTTTTCCGCAATCCGCTGGCCGACCCGTTTTTGCTTGGCAGCGCCTCCGGCGCGTCGCTCGGCGTGGCCATCGCCCTGGTGCTGCTGGGCGGCTCGCCGATGGCGTCCATCTTCGCCACGCAATGGCTGGTGCGCATCGGTTTGACGGGCGCCGGATTCGCAGGCGCGATCGGCGGCGTTGCGCTCACGTTGATGCTGGCGCAGGGCGTCCAGCACACGCTGCGCCTGCTGCTGGCTGGGGTCATCGTCGGGGTGGTGCTGGGCGCGGTGAAAGATTTGATCTCGCTGGCCGCGCCCGAAATCCTGCAGGCCATGCAGGCGTTCACCCTGGGCAGCACCGGTTTCATCGGCTGGGCGTCGTGTGTGTTGATGGCCGCTGTCTGGCTGGTGTGTGGCGCTGTGGCTTGGGGCTTGAGCCGCGCGCTGGACGGTTTGAGCCTGGGCGAGGCCACGGCCAAAAGCCTGGGCCTGCCCCTGGCGCCCATGCGCGCGGCCCTGGTAGCGGTTTTGGCTCTGGCCACGGGCACAGCGGTGGCGCAAACCGGCCTGATCGCCTTTGTCGGGCTGGCAGCACCCCATCTGGTGCGTGCTGTGGTCAAAACCACGCATGCGCGGCTGATTCTGCTCAGCAGCCTGTGCGGCGGCGCGCTGCTGCTGGCGGCCGACATTCTGGCCCGATGGCTGATCGCGCCGCAGGAGTTGCCGGTCGGCGTGCTTACCGCCGTGCTCGGTGGCAGCTATCTGTTGTGGCTGATGCGCCGGCGCGGCCGGAACGGTGGATTGTTATGAATGGCGTAGCCATCAACGCAAGTGCTATAAGGGCAAACCTCGGGAATGTCGAGATTTTGCACGACATCAGCCTTAAGTTTCCGGCCGGGCGCTGGACCAGCATGGTCGGACCCAATGGCGCGGGCAAATCGACCTTGCTCAAGGTGCTGGCGAATTTGTTGCCGCACAGCGGCGAGGTCAGCTTGTTGGGCCGGGACATGAAACACCTGCCTGCCCGAACCCGCGCGCAACAACTCTCCTGGCTGGGCCAGAGCGAATCCAGCGCCGATGATTTGACGGTGCTGGACGTGGCGATGTTGGGCCGCCTGCCGCACCAGGCCTGGCTGGCGGCGCCCAGCTCGGCAGATCACACGGCGGTGGAGCAGGCGCTCCGGGCGACGCAAGCCTGGGATTGGCGCGCGCGCAGCCTGGGGCAGTTGTCCGGCGGCGAACGCCAGCGTGTGTTGCTGGCCCGGGCTCTGGCAGTGCAGGCCCAGGTATTGCTGATGGACGAGCCGCTGGCCAACCTGGACCCGCCGCATCAGGCCGACTGGCTGGCCCTGGTGCGCGATCTGGTGGCGCGGGGCAAGACCGTGGTCAGCGTGTTGCACGAGATATCGATGGCGCTGCATGCGGACCAGATGTTGATCCTCGCCCATGGCCGCGTGATGCACGAGGGCGCATGTGATGATGCGGCCACGCACCGCGCGCTGGAGGCTGTGTTTGACCAGTGCATCTCAATCCAGGCGGTGGGCGGGCAGTGGGTGGCGTTGCCAAAAGAGCGCCTGGCGGGTGAATTGCCAAACCGTGCCAACTGACAGAACGCAACACGTCGCTATATTTTAAATAGCTATTTACGCATATTCCACAAGGGAAAATGGCCTATTTTCTTCCAAATTTTGTGAAGCCCGATGGTTTTTCGGCCAAGGGGCAGGGTGTTTGTTTTGATTGCGCAATGCGGCGATGGCCCGCGCGGGCCCCATGACTTCGGCCAAATGTGTCATGGTGCTGGGCACCACCAGCTGCGCCGGCAAAAGCTGGCTCGCCACCGCGCTGTGCCGCCACTACGTTCGCCAGGGCCTCAAAGTCGCGCCGTTCAAGGCGCAGAACATGAGCAACAACGCCAGGGTGGTCGGGAAGGCGAAACAATTTTTCGAGGTGCCGCCCCTAGAAAAATTAGCCCCCTCGGGGGGCAGCGAACCGCGCGCAGCGGGGAGCGTGGGGGCTGAAATCGGCAGTGCGCAGTATTTCCAGGCGCTGGCGGGGCACCCCGTGGCGGACGTGCGCATGAACCCACAGTTGCTGAAGCCCGAGCGCGACAACCACAGCCAAGTGGTTCTGATGGGGCAGGTGGACGCGGCGCTTTCCAACATGCCATGGCGTGGCCGCAGTGCCAGCGTCTGGCCGGTGATTGCCAAAGCGCTGGACGAACTGATCGCCGAAAACGATGTGGTGGTGATAGAGGGCGCTGGTTCGCCCGCCGAGATCAACCTGCACGACAGCGACGTCGTCAATATGCGTGTCGCGCTGCATTGCAACGCGGCCTGCCTGCTGGTCACCGACATTGACCGGGGCGGGGCCTTTGCCCACCTTTACGGCACCTGGGCGCTGCTGCCTCAGGGCGAGCGCTGCTTGATCAGGGGTTTTGTGCTCAATAAATTCCGTGGTGATGCGGCCCTTGTGGCGCCTGCGCCGCAGATGCTGCACGACTTGACCGGAATACCGACGGTTGCAGTGCTGCCGATGTGGCGTGAGCACGGCTTGCCCGAAGAAGATGGCATGCTGGACTGGGCTGACATGCACGCCAAAGCGGGCCCCGTCACCAAAACCATTGCCATCATTGCCTACCCCCGCATCAGCAACCTCGACGAGTTTCAGCCGCTCAAAAATGTGCCCGGCGTGCGCCTGGTCTGGGTGCGCAGCCCGTCGGTTCTGGCGGGCCTGGGCGCCAGCGACTGGATCATCCTGCCGGGCTCCAAACACACCAGCAGCGACCTGGCCTGGCTGCGCGCGCAGGGTTTGGACGCGGCCATCAACCACCATGCGGGGCAGGGCGGCGCCGTGCTGGGCATTTGCGGTGGGTTGCAAATGCTGGGTGAAGCGCTGATTGATCCGCACGGCATTGATGGCAATGCGCCTGG
>JANMVT010000058.1:0-20768 GCA_031392945.1 Rhodoferax sp.
CCCTACCGTTTTGTCGACCACAAGGGCATGCTGGGCTTGCAGACGGTGGCCGGCGAAAAATCCCCGGTCGAAGTCAGCGCCGATATTCTGGCCACGCTGCGTTACCGGGCCGAAGACACCTTCAACGACGAGCTGTTCGGCGCCGTCATCACTGTGCCCGCCTACTTTGACGACGCCCAGCGCCAGGCGACCAAAGACGCCGCCCGGCTGGCCGGCCTGAACGTCCTGCGCCTCATCAATGAGCCGACCGCCGCTGCAATTGCCTACGGCCTGGACAACGCCAGCGAAGGCGTTTATGCGATTTACGACCTGGGCGGCGGCACCTTTGACATCTCGATTCTGCGCCTGACCCAAGGCGTGTTTGAAGTCGTCGCGACGGGCGGTGATTCGAGCTTGGGGGGTGACGACTACGACCAGGCGCTGGCCGATTGGGTGGCCTCGCAAAACGGCATCCAGATCGACTCCGCTGCGGACAAAGCCGCCATGAAGGTCGCCGCCCGGCAATGCAAGGAAAAACTATCTGCTACTGATAACGTAGCTATAAACGCACGACTGACGAGGGAAAACCTCGATTTTGACGTCCAACTTGGGCAATTTGAAGAAATTACCGCCCATTTGACGGCGCGCACCATGGCAGCCGTGCGCAAGGCCCTGCGCGACGCCAAACTCAAACCTGACGACGTTCAAGGTGTGGTGATGGTCGGCGGCTCCACACGCATGCCCCAGGTGCAAAATGCGGTGGCTGAATTGTTCGGCAAAGCGCCGCTGACCAACCTGAACCCGGATGAAGTGGTGGCTCTGGGCGCGGCGATCCAGGCGAATCAACTTGCCGGCAACAACCCGTCGGGCGACTTGTTGCTGCTCGACGTGATTCCGCTGTCGCTCGGCATCGAGACCATGGGCGGCCTGGCAGAGCGCATCGTGCCGCGAAACCAGACCATCCCGACCGCCATGGCGCAGGATTTCACCACCTACAAAGACGGCCAGACCGCGCTCGCCCTGCACGTGGTGCAGGGCGAGCGTGATCTGGTGGCCGACTGCCGCAGCCTGGCGCGTTTTGAGCTGCGCGGCATTCCGCCGATGGTGGCCGGCGCGGCGCGCATCCGCGTGACCTTCACGGTTGATGCCGATGGATTGCTGAATGTTTCAGCGAGGGAGCAAGTCAGTGGCGTCGAAGCCCAAATCGATGTTAAACCGAGTTACGGCCTGGGCGACGACCAGATCGCGCAGATGCTCAAAGACAGTTTCACAACGGCCCAGGCCGACATGCAGGCGCGCGCACTGGCCGAAGCCCGTGTGGACGCCGGCCGCATGTTGCTGGCCACGCAAAGCGCGCTCGACGCGGATGCGGATCTGCTCTCAGAGCCGCAGCGCCTGCAAATTGACGCGCTGATGGGAGCCCTGCGCCAGGCCGTCAATCAAGCCGGGCCCGCGCAGGGCCCCGGCGCCCTGGAGGCGGCCACCAAAGCGCTGGCCAACGGCACCGAGGCCTTCGCCGCCGTGCGGATGAACCGTGGCATACAGACCGCGCTTGCAGGCAAAAACATAACTTCGGTGTGAAACCGGAAATCCAGACACAATGGCCACCATCAAAATCCTCCCGCACCCCGAGTATTGCCCCAATGGCGCGGAAATCTCCGCCCCGGCGGGCACGTCCATCTGCGAGGCGCTGCTGGACAACCACATCGACATCGAACACGCCTGCGACATGAGTTGCGCCTGCACCACCTGCCATGTCATCGTGCGCGAGGGCTTCGCGTCGCTCAATGAACTCGACGAAAACGAAGAAGACCTGCTGGACCGGGCCTGGGGCCTGGAGCCCAATTCACGCCTGTCGTGCCAGGCGATTTTGGCGCAGGGCAATGTGACGGTGGAGATTCCCAAATACTCCATCAACCACGCCAAAGAGGTTCATTGACGCCCACGGTCAATCACGGCGTGTAATTCACTGCCTCCCGAGAGGGCCGCTTTTACAATCGCCATATGCGTCAAATATTTCTGGACACTGAAACCACGGGCCTTTACCCCGACCAGGGCGACCGGCTGATTGAAATCGGCTGTGTTGAGCTGGTCAACCGCAAACTCACCGGCAACAACAGGCATTTTTATGTGAACCCGGGGCGCGACAGCCATGAAGAGGCGCTCAAGGTGCATGGCATCACGACCGAATTCTTGCAGGGTAAGCCAAAGTTTGAAGCGGTAGCGGACGAGCTGCTGGACTACTTGCAAGGCGCGGAAATCGTCATCCACAACGCGCCGTTTGATCTGGGTTTCCTGAACAAGGAACTGGATTTGCTGGGGCGCCCGCCCTTCAGGCAATTTGTCGGCAAGGTGGTGGATTCACTGGCCATGGCCAAGGAAATGTACCCCGGCAAACGCAACGGACTGGACGCCCTGTGCGACCGCCTTGGCGTGGACCGCAGCGGACGAACCCTGCATGGCGGCCTGCTGGATGCCGAGCTGCTGGCCGATGTTTACATCAACCTCACACGCGGGCAAGACGCGCTGCTGATCGACGCAGTTAACCACGCGACGGGCGACACACAGCGTGAACGCATTGATTTAAGCGGGTTTGACTTGCCCGTGCTGGCCGCCAACGACGCCGAAATGGGCGCGCATGAGGACCTGCTCAAACAACTGGACAAATCCAGCGGCGGCAAGACCGTCTGGCGCAGCGGTGCGCATTGAATTCGCACCTGATTTCATGGAAATTGGTGGGCGGTGGAGGTTTCGAACCTCCGACCCCAGCAGTGTGAATGCTGTGCTCTACCCCTGAGCTAACCGCCCTGTCGCTGCCCGATGCTGTCAATGAATGCACCTTGCAGGATAGCCTGCGATTATGCCATAAAGGCGGGCAAAGCGACTCAAAGATGCCGAAGTCAAGGTTGATCAAGGGATTATGAGCAGCGCCGTGGACCAGGTCGATTGCGTCGTCATCGGCGCCGGGGCCGTGGGCCTGGCTGTGGCCCGCGCCTTGGCCCTGCAAGGACGTGAGGTGATGGTGCTGGAAGCGGCAGAGGGCATCGGCACGGGCATCAGCTCGCGCAACAGCGAAGTCATCCACGCCGGCATTTATTACACGCCGGGCTCGCTCAAGGCGCGCCTGTGTGTGCAGGGCAAGGCGATGTTGTACGCTTATTGCCGGGCGCGTGGCATCGACCACCGGCGCTGCGGCAAGCTGCTGGTGGCCACCGCCGACGAGCAGGTGGCGCAACTCGCCGGCATCATGGCCAAAGCCCGCGCCAACGGCGTCGATGATTTGCGCCTGTTGACGCGTGAGCAGGCGCGTGCCATGGAGCCGCAACTGGAATGCGTGGTGGCCATCCATTCGCCCGGCACCGGCATCGTGGACAGCCACGCCTTCATGCTGGCCCTGCAAGGTGATTTGGAGGCTTTTGGCGGAATTGTGGTGCCAAATACACCTGTAGCCCTCGTGGAATATGCGAAATCAGCTATTAACATAATAGCAATTGACGGAACTGTCCTGCAAGCCAGAACGGTCATCAATGCGGCCGGCTTGAATGCCGTGGCGCTGGCCAGGAGGTTCCATGGGCTCAACCCGGCTTGTCTGCCACAGGTCTTTTTTTGCAAGGGCAGCTACTTTACGCTGTCGGGGCGTTCACCGTTCAGCCAGCTAATTTACCCGGTCCCGCAAGCCGCAGGGCTGGGCGTGCACCTGACCCTCGACCTGGGCGGCCAGGCCAAGTTTGGCCCCGATGTGCAGTGGGTGGATTCGCCGGATGACCTGGTGGTGGACCCATCGCGGGGCGACGCGTTTTACGCCGAGGTGCGCAAGTACTGGCCGGCCCTGCAAGACGGCGCCCTGGCGCCGGGCTACGCGGGCATCCGGCCCAAAATCAGCGGCCCGGGCGCGCCAGCGGCGGACTTCATGATCCAAGGCCCGGCAGACCATGGCGTGCCCGGTCTGGTCAATTTGTTTGGCATTGAGTCGCCTGGCCTGACCAGCGCGCTGGCGATTGGCGGGCACGTGGCGGCTTTGCTGAAAGTCGGGAGTTGAAATCCCGACACTGAAATGCCTAGTCCGATTGATACTGTCTGGCAACTGGTGGAAGCGTGATGGACTTGTATACACTTTTTGCCTATAAACGAAATACGCACGCCATCACTGAAGCTGGCGCAGCATTGAAAAGTCACAACACGAGGAGCACGCAATGGGTTTCTCGAAGAAGGCCTGGGCAACACCGAGGTGATGGCATGATGAACGGCGTGATGGGCTTGCTGGTGCTGCTTTCCGTGCTGGGCATGCTGGTCACGCGCGGCATGACGCGGTTGGAAAAAACCCTGTTGAAGTGGCAATGACTGCGTGACCGGCCGGTCAATTGCTATACTAAAAATAGCTACTTGCGCTTTATCTACGAGGGCTACAGGCCTTTTTTATTCCCAAAACTGCGTCCTTGACCAAATCGGGGCCGTGGTAGATGAGCCCGGTGTAGATTTGCACCACGTCGGCGCCTGCGCGGATCTTGCTGACGGCGTCGGCGGCGCTGAGGATGCCACCGACTCCAATGATGGGAAAGTCCTTGCCCAATGCTGCGCGAAGCCGGGCGATCACCTGGTTGCTCATCTCAAGCACCGGCGCGCCGCTCAAGCCACCTGCTTCATCGGCATGCCGCAGGCCCTTGACGGCGTCGCGGCTGAGTGTGGTGTTGGTGGCGACCACGCCGTCCATGCCGTGGCGAACCAGGGTCGCCGCGATCACGCTGATCTGCGCCTCGTCCAGATCGGGCGCGATCTTGACGAAGACCGGAACGCGCTTTTGGTGCTCGGCCACCAGGGCCTCGCGCCTTGCCGCAATGGCGCCCAGCAGGCCATCCAGCGCCGCATCGCCCTGCAAGGCCCGCAGGTTCCTGGTGTTGGGGCTGGAGATGTTTACCGTCACGTAGTCGGCGTGCGGGTAGACGCCCGCCAGGCCAATCAGGTAGTCGTCGGTGGCGCGCTCCATCGGCGTGGCGGCGTTTTTGCCGATGTTCAGGCCCAGCAACAAGCCCGGGTTCGTTTGTTGGCGCAAGTGCGAGCGCCGCACGTTTCTGACAAAGGCGTCCAGCCCCTCATTGTTGAAGCCCAGGCGGTTGATCAGGGCGCGGGCTTGGGGCAGGCGGAACATGCGCGGCTTGGGGTTGCCGCCTTGCGCCAGCGGGGTCACTGTGCCGACTTCGATGAAGCCAAACCCCATCGCTGCCAGGCCGTCGATGCAGCGCGCGTTTTTGTCCAGGCCAGCGGCCAGGCCGACGCGGTTGGGGAATTTCAGGCCCGCCAAAGTGATGGGATCGTCAACGCGGCTGTTGCAGTAGGCCAAGGCGAGCGGTGTGCCTTGCACTGCGGCCAGGCCCCGCAGGGTGATGTCGTGGGCGGTTTCGGGGTCGAGGCCAAATAAAAACGGGCGGGCCAGCGCGTAGGGCAGCAATGACATCAGATAATTCGCTTGACTTTTAAACACTACAAAAATGGATTGTCGCAAATGACGCAAGATGAGCTCAAAACCCTGGTTGGCCAGGCCGCGCTGCAATACGTTGTCAAGGGCGAAATTGTCGGCGTGGGCACTGGCTCCACGGTCAATAAATTCATCGACGCCCTGGCTTCCATCAAAGGCCAGATCAAGGGCGCGGTGTCCAGCTCGGAGGCCAGCACAGCGCGCCTCAAGGCGCTGGGCATCCCCGTGTTTGACGCCAATGACGTGGGTGATCTGGCGGTCTACATCGATGGCGCGGACGAGATCGACGGCCATGGCAATATGGTCAAAGGCGGCGGAGCGGCGCTCACGCGCGAGAAAATCGTGGCGGCCCAGTCACGCCAGTTTGTCTGCATCGCCGATGAATCCAAACTGGTTCAAACCTTGGGCCGTTTCCCCCTGCCGGTGGAGGTGGTGCCGATGGCGGCGGCGCGCCTGATCCGCCAGTTTGAGGCCCTGGGCAAGAACGGCGAGAGTGTCCAGGCCAAAGTGCGGCTCAAGGACGGTGCGCCCCTGGTCACCGACAACGGCCAGCACCTGCTCGACGTGACGGGTTTGCGGATCCGCGATCCGCTGGCGTTTGAAACCCAGGTGAGCCAATGGCCCGGCGTCGTCACCGTGGGGGTGTTCGCGCACCAGCGCGCCCAAGTGTGTTTGTTGGGAACTGCAGAGGGCGTGAAGACCTTGCGGTTTGGCCTCAGAACTTGATGCCCGCCGGATTTGAGCCATTGTCCACTGGCGCGGCGACGGGTTGTTCCACCGCAGGCGCCCTGGCTGCCGTGTTTTGCGTGCCATCGCCACCGGCTGCAGGCGCGGCGGGTTTTTGCACGGCGACCAGGGGTGCGGCCGGCGCGTTGCGATAGTTTGCTGGCAATTTGGAGGTGGGCGGGTAACCGGCGGCGTCCAGAAACTGGGTCCATTCGGTGTCTGAAAACCCCTTGATTTTTTGCCCGCCGATGGTCAAAAACGGCATGGACGACTCGCCGCTGATGCGCTGTAGCGCTTCAATGTCTTCGTTGGTGGCGACCGTGCGCTCGGTGAACGGCACGCCTCGGCTGGACAACATGGCGCGACCGGAGCCGCAAGGGGCGCAGTTGGCCGAGGTGTACAGGGTCACGGGGTAACGCGCGGCGACCTGGCGCAACTCAAACGGCAGGGCGTTGGCGGCCAGATCCAGCGGCCGGCCGTCGCGGTTGGTGGCGGTTGTCTTGTCATTGCTGACGGGCGGTTTGTCCGAGAAAGTCACTTTGCCATCCGGGCCGACGATGCGGTAAACCGTTTGCGCCGATGCGTCAGCGCTGAACGCCGCGAGCAGCGAAACCAGCGTCCACCCGCAAGCTGCGACGGCCAAATTTCCAAATGCCACGCTACGTGCCAGGTTACGTGCCAAGTTACGTGCCAAGTTGTGGTTCATGAAGCAATTTCCCCAAATCAAACAGTTGCCATGCCCTGGTGGCGCAACAGGGCGTCCAAACTGGGCTCGCGCCCCCTGAAAGCCTTGAACGACTCCATCGCCGGGCGGCTGCCGCCCGCTTCCAGAATGGCTTGCCGGTATTTTCTACCAGTTTCGACATTTGGCAAACCGGTCGAACCCGCTGCGCTGACGGCGGCCGTCTCCTCAAACGCGGCATAGGCGTCGGCGCTGAGCACTTCGGCCCATTTGTAGCTGTAATAACCAGCCGCGTAACCACCCGCGAAGATGTGGCTGAAGGTGTGCACGCTGCGGCTCCAGGCGGGCGGCTGGATTACCGCGACTTCTTTGCGCACGGCGTCCAGCAGGGGTTGGAAGTTGTCGCCAGGTTTGTGGGCGGTGTGCAGCAGCATGTCGAACAGCGAAAACTCGATCTGGCGCACGGTCTGAAGGCCGCTTTGGAAATTTTTGGCCGCCAGCATCTTGTCGAACAGGGCGCGCGGCAAGGGCGCGCCGGTGTCGACGTGGGCCGTCATGTGTTTGAGCACATCCCATTCCCAGCAGAAGTTCTCCATGAACTGGCTGGGCAATTCCACAGCGTCCCACTCCACGCCGCTGATGCCCGAGACATCGCGCTCATTGACCTGGGTCAGCATGTGGTGCAGGCCGTGGCCGAATTCGTGGAAGAGGGTGGTGACATCGTCGTGTGTCAGCAAGGCCGGCTTTTTGACGCCGTCCACCTCAACGCCGCCGGCGAAGTTGCACACCAAATGCGCCACCGGCGTCTGCAACTGGCCGGTGTCGGGGCGCAACCAGCGTGTGCGCACATCGTCCATCCAGGCGCCGCCGCGCTTGCCGTTGCGGGCCGTGGGGTCGAGGTAGAACTGGCCGACCAGGGCAGTGTTGACCGCGCCGCCGTTTGATTTTGTGCTTCGCTCGATGCGGTAAAACCCGACACCCGGATTCCAGACGGGGGCACTGTCTGGCCGGATCGAGACTTCAAACAGCGTCTCGACAATCTTGAACAGCCCGGCCAATACCTTGGGCGCAGTGAAGTATTGCTTGACCTCCTGCTCGCTGAAGGCGTACCGCGCTTCCTTGAGTTTTTCGCCGATGTACGACCAGTCCCAGGCTTGCGGGTCAGGCAGATTCAAGTGTTCGGCGGCGAAAGTGCGCAGATCGGCCAAATCCTTCAGTGCGAAGGGTTTGGCCTTGGCCGCCAGATCGCGCAAAAAGCTGACGACCTGGGCAGGCGAGTTGGCCATCTTGGGCACCAGGGACAACTCGCCGAAATTGGCGTAACCCAGCAATTGGGCTTCTTCAAGCCGCAGCGCGAGAATCTCGCCAATCAAGGCGGAGTTGTCGAACTTGCGTGCCTCCGGTGCGGCCTGGTCGGACGCGCGCGTCACGTGCGCGCGGTAGAGCTTCTCGCGCAGCGTGCTGCTTTTGGCAAACTGCATCACAGGCAAATAACACGGCATCTTCAGTGTGAGTTTGAAGCCTTCTTTGCCCTCCAGTTTCGCGGCGGCCAGGGCTGTCTCAATGACATCGCCGGGCACACCGTCCAGTTCATCCCGCGTTGCGTAATAAGCGTAAGCATCTGTAGCATCGAGTGCGTTTTCGCTGAATTTCTGGCTCAGTTCGGCCTGGCGCTCCTGGATGGCGGCGAAACGCTCGCGCGCTGCGCCGGCCAGTTCGGCGCCACCCAGCACAAAGTTGCGGATCGCGTTTTTGTGGGCCTGGCGCTGCTCCGTGTTCAGCGTGGCGGCATTGATGCTCTTGTACTTGGCGTAAAGCCGCTCGTCAGCGCCCAGGCGGGTGAAGAATTCGGTGATTTTGGGAAGCGCTTCGTTGTAGGCGGCGCGAAGTTCGGGCGTGTCGGCTACTGCGTTGAGGTGGCTCACAGCGCCCCAGGCACGGCCCAACTGCTCAGTGGCGACATCCAGCACCTGGGCAATCTCTGTCCATTTGGCGGGGAAACTGTCGGCGGTTACTGTCTCCAGCGCCTGGTTGGCCTGGACCAGCAGTGTGTCGACCGCCGGCGCCACATGCAGGGGCTGGATCTGGTCAAAAAGCGGCAGGTCGGAAAAATCGAGCAGGGGGTTGTTCATAGGGCCTATTTTGCCCTGAACTGGCGCAATTCAAGGGCGCAGGCTTGCTTGTTCAGCAGCTTCGAGCGTGTTGACCAGCAGCATGGTGATGGTCATCGGCCCCACGCCGCCCGGCACGGGCGTGATCCAGCCGGCCACCTCCCTGACGCCGCCAAAGTCCACGTCGCCGCACAGCTTGCCCAGTTCGTTGCGGTTCATGCCCACGTCGATCACGACGGCGCCGGTTTTGACCATGTCAGCCGTCAAGGTGTTGCGTTTGCCGACGGCGGCCACGATCACGTCGGCCATCAGCGTATGGGACTTGAGGTCCCGCGTCGCGCTGTGGCAGACGGTGACGGTGGCGTTTTTTTTCAGCAGCATCAGGGCCATGGGTTTGCCGACATTGTTGCTGCGGCCAATCACCACGGCATGTTTGCCGCGCAGGTCTATGCCGGTGCTTTCCAGCAGCTTGATGCAGCCGTAAGGCGTGCAGGACCAGAAGCCGGGCATGCCGGTCATCAACGCGCCGGCGCTGGCGACGTGAAAGCCGTCCACGTCCTTGGCCGGTGAAATGGCTTCGATCACCTTGTGTGCGTCGATGTGTTTGGGCAGGGGCAGTTGCACCAGAATGCCGTGGATGGCGGGGTCGGCGTTCAGCGCTGCGATGCGCGCCAGCAGCGCGGCTTCCGACAGGCCGGCGTCATATTTTTCGAACAGCGAAAACACGCCGGTGTCATGGCAGGCCTGCACCTTGTTGCGCACATAAACCTCGCTGGCCGGGTCGTTGCCGACCAGGACAACGGCCAGACCGGGGGTGACGCCTTTGGCCTTCAGTGCGGCCACGCGCAACGCCACCTCGCCGCGCAACTGGGCGGAAACTGCCTTGCCATCGATCAATTGCGCCGTCATGCCGAAGTTTCCAATAAAAAAGAGAGTTTACCCTCGCGGAACATGGATAGTTAGCTATTTATAATATAGCGTCCGAGTTCCAAAGGGTTAGCCGCCGGGGACCGCGAACGGCATCGCTGATGGCATCGCAGACGGCGCGACCTGCCCCTTCAGGTCAGGCTTTGGGCGAGTTCTGGCCCAGGGCGATTTTGAGCAAATCTGCCACCGTGTTGGCGTTGAGCTTTTCCATGATGTTGGCGCGGTGGGCCTCCACCGTCTTGATGCTGATCCCCAAATCATCGGCGATCTGCTTGTTCAGGCGCCCGGCGACGATGCGCTCCAGCACCTGGGACTCGCGCAGAGTGAGTTTGGACAACAGGGCGTCGCGGCTGGCGGCTTGCTGGTGCTCTGAAAACGTGCCTTTGGCATGCTCCAGCATGCGCTCGACCAAGGTAACCAGCTGGGCCTCTTTGAAAGGCTTCTGGATGAAGTCCATCGCGCCTTTTTTCATGGTGTCCACCGCCATCGGCACGTCGCCGTGGCCGGTGATGAAGACGATGGGCAGGGGTGAATGGGCTTCCAGCAGGCGCTGTTGCAGCTCCAGCCCGGTCATGCCGCCCATGCGGATGTCAACGATCAGGCAGGCCACCTCACGCGCGTCGTAGCGGCTCAAAAACGACTCGGCCGAGTCGAAGCAGCGCACCCGGTAGTCTTTGCCCTCCAGCAGCCATTGCAGCGAATCGCGCACCGCCTCGTCGTCGTCAACGACATAAACCGTACCTTTTTTAGGAATCAAGCTCATTCAATTACCCTGGGGTTTTCAATTGTTGACGCTGTTCAATCGCCAGCGCGGAGACCGGCTCGGTCACGGGCAGCCAGAAGGAGAAGCAGCACCCTGTGACTTCGGCGCCATTGTAGAGGTTCTCGGCCTTCATCCGGCCTTGGTGCGATTCGACGATGGAGCGGCACAAAGACAGGCCGATGCCCATGCCGTCGGCCTTGGTCGAGAAGAAGGCCTCATACAGGCGCGCCTGCACCTCGGGCGCCAGGCCCATGCCCGAGTCCTGCACCGAAAACTCGACCACCAGCTTGTCTTCCACACGTTTGGGCACCACACGCAACACCACGCTGCGCCGGGCTGTGGGGCGCTGCGCGGAATCGACCGATTCGGCGCCGTTCTTGAGCAGGTTGACCAGCACCTGCTCGATCAGGATCGGATCGACCATCAAACGCGGCAGGCGCGCAGCGACGTAATGCGTCAGGCGCACATTGCGCCGGCGCACTTCGATGTCGGCCAGCTCCACCGCCTCGCCCACCATGGCGGGCACGTCGGACATGGCGCGGTTGGGCTCGCTGCGTTTCACAAAGGAGCGGATGCGCTGGATGATCTGGCCGGCGCGTTGCGCCTGCCGTGCGGTTTTTTCCAGCGCGCCGAGCAAGTCGGCCTCCGATATCTGGTTGGCCTTGATGCGCGACACCATGCCGTTGCAATAGTTGTTGATGGCGGTCAGCGGCTGGTTGAGCTCGTGCGCCACGCTGGAGGCCATCTCGCCCATGGTGATCAGGCGGCTGGCGGTCTGGCTGCGCTCGGCCTGGGCGGCGGACTGCTCCTCGGCCAGGCGGCGCGCCGTGATGTCGGTGGCAATCACCATCTGGGCCAGGCGGCCATCCACCCAGCTCAGGTAGCGTGTGCGCACCTCGATCCATTTGCCAAGCCCGGTCAGGAAGACTTCAGCGCTCTCGGTTTCGCTGTCCGAGATCGCGCTGGCCGGCAGGCCCGCATAGGAATCGACGTGGTCGTGCGACTCGTCGCTGGGCAGTTTGGGCGGCAGGCCGGCCTGGGCCACCAGCATCAGGTGGCCCCTAGCCTGGGCGCCGAACCACAGACGGTACAACTTGTTGGCGAAGAGCAATTCCTCGCTGCCCAGCGGGCCCACCGAGATTGACGCGTCCAGCGCCTCCAGCACCGTGGTGAAGCGCTCGTACGAGGCCGATAGCTGCTCGCGCACGCGGTTGGGTTCGGTGATGTCGGTCATCGACGTCATCCAGCCGGTCTGCGTGCCGCGCGCGTCAATCAGGGGCGACACGTACAGCCGGGCATCGAACAGCGACTGGTCGTGGCGCTTGACGCGCATCTGGATGCCGCCGTGCGGCGTGCGGCCGTTGAGCTCGTCGTCCAGGCGCGCGCTGAGGGTCTCGTGGTCGCCGTCCGGCCAATAGGGGAAGGGCGCGGTGCGGTCCACCAGGTCGCTCTCCGCCCAGCCGGTCATCTGGCAAAAAGCCGCGTTCACATAGGTGATGCGCCCGTGCAGGTCCATCGCCCGCATGCCCGTCAGCATGGAGTTTTCCATCGCGCGGCGGAAGTTGGTCTCCGACACCAGGGCCTGCTGCGCCTGCAGGCGCCGTCGCATGTGGCGCCAGTTGGCGATGAGCATCCAGGCCGTGGTGCCCGAAAGCGCGATCACCAGCCAGAACAGGCCGCTGCCGATCACGCCCAGCGAGGTGCGGTAGGCCTGCGCCTTGATGATCAGGCCGTTGCCCACGGGCGAGACCGGCACCTCGAAGGTGTTGGCGGGCCGGGCCCAGGGCAGCAAGGGCGCGGCCGGGTTGGGCGCGGGCACCACGGCCCCTGCCAGATGCCCGCCCTTGGCGTCGTGGAACGACACCGCGTAACGCGCCGTGACTTCGGACGGCACGCCGTAACGGTAGATGCCATCGACCGAATATTCGGCCAGCACCACGCCGGAGAATTTGCTGCGGTCGCTCAGCGGAATCAGCAGCTGCAACACCGCTGGCGCGGCCGAGGCGGCGCGTTGAAAATACACCGGCTGCTTCAAATCGCGGGTCAGGCTGAAATTGGTGTCGGTCTCGCCCGGTTTGAGGCTGTTGCCGGTTTGCCGGACCTGGTTGACCGCCAGGCTGGCTGTGCCATAACTGGACTTGATTTTCTTCTTGTCGTCGATCCAGCTGACGGCGTCCAATTCGGGGTACTGGTTGACCAGGGACTCGGCGCGGTCGCGGAAATCATCCGCGTCGAGCTCGCGGTTGGAGACATCGCGCGCCAGGCGCATCAGTTGCTCCTGGCGCTCCAGCAGGCGCAGGCGCAGGCGCTGCTGGGTGTATTCGACATCGCGCTTGACGGCCTCCTGCTCGCGGTCCATCTCTTCGAGCCGCAGGTAGCCGAACGCCGCCACGATGGCCACCAGAAACAGGATCACGGCCGCCAGCGGGGCCAGCACCGAAAACCGGTCCTGCCGGTACGGCGCCAGTTTGTGCCACCAGACGCGCAGGCGGGTGCGCCAGCGCGCCGGGTCAAGCGTTTGCGCAAGAGACGCGGGCAGGGGTTCTGACATGGTTCAAGTGTAGGTGAGCCAACAGGCGGGTATGGCACTGCCTGAGCCACATAACGCGCGAGCGAACGCCCCATATGCCACCATGTCACATAATTTCATAATGTGAATTAATAAAGCATAATTTGAAATTTTAAATAAATTGTGGGACAATCTTCAGACCAGATTAAATTAGGTACAAAACATCGAGGAGAGCAATATGTCAGCAAACCCATCCGCATCAACCCAAAACTTGTCCGCCGCCGCCAATGACGGCGACGCCCAGGAAACCCGTGAATGGACGGACGCCCTGAGCGCCGTCATTCAGGCTGAAGGCCCACAGCGCGCCCACTTTCTTCTGGAGCAACTGCTGGAGCATGCCCGGCAGCAAAGCATTGACATGCCGTTCTCGGCCAACACGGGTTACGTCAACACGATCGAGCTCGACCAGGAAGCGCGTTGCCCCGGCAACATCGAAATCGAGGAGCGCCTGCGCGCCTACATGCGCTGGAACGCCATGGCGATGGTGGTCAAGGCCAACCGCCACCACCCGGTGGATGGCGGCGACCTGGGCGGCCACATTGGTTCATTTGCGTCCCTGGCCCACATGTTTGGCGCCGGCTTCAACCATTTCTGGCATGCCGAGAGCAATGAACCCGGCAAAGAGCACGGCGGCGACTGCCTCTACATCCAGGGCCACGTGTCGCCCGGCGTTTATGCGCGGGCTTACCTGGAAGGCCGCCTGACGGAGGAGCAGTTGCTCAACTTCCGCCAGGAGGTCGATGGCCAGGGCCTGTCGAGTTACCCGCACCCGAAATTGATGCCCAACTTCTGGCAGTTCCCCACCGTGTCGATGGGCCTGGGCCCCCTGATGGCGATCTACCAGGCCCGCTTTTTGAAGTACCTTCACGCCCGTGGCATTGCCGACACCGCCAACCGCAAGGTCTGGGTGTTCTGCGGCGACGGCGAGATGGACGAAGTTGAGTCCTTGGGCGCGATTGGCCTGGCAGCGCGCGAGAAGCTGGACAACCTGATCTTCGTCATCAACTGCAACCTGCAGCGCCTGGACGGCCCGGTGCGCGGCAACGGCAAGATCATCCAGGAACTGGAGGGCGAGTTCCGCGGCGCTGGCTGGAACGTCATCAAACTGCTGTGGGGCAGCGAGTGGGATCCTTTGTTGGCGCGTGACAAAGACGGCGCGTTGAAGAAGCTGATGATGGAAACGCTGGACGGCGACTACCAGGCCTTCAAGGCCAATGACGGCGCCTACGTGCGCAAGCATTTCTTTGGCCGCTCGCCCGCCACGCTGGAGATGGTGGCGCACATGAGCGACGACGAGATCTTCGCACTCAAACGCGGCGGCCATGATCCGAAAAAGGTCTACGCGGCCTACCACTCGGCGGTCAACCACAAAGACCAGCCCACCGTGCTGCTGATCAAGACCGTCAAGGGTTTCGGCATGGGCAAGAGCGGCGAGGGCAAAAACAACGTTCACCAGACCAAGAAGCTGACCGACGAAGACATCAAAATCTTCCGCGACCGCTTCAACCTGCCGATTCCGGACAGCCAGCTGGCCGACATTCCGTTCTACAAACCGGCTGACGACACGCCCGAAATGAAGTACCTGCACGAGCGCCGTAAAGCGCTGGGTGGCTACCTGCCGCACCGTCGCGTGAAGGCCGACGAGCAGTTCACCGTGCCCGCGCTGGAGGTCTTCAAGTCCGTGATTGAACCCACGGCAGAGGGCCGCGAAATCTCGACCACCCAGGCTTATGTGCGTTTCCTGACCACCTTGCTGCGCGACCAGGCGATTGGCCCGCGTGTGGTGCCAATTTTGGTCGATGAAGCCCGCACCTTTGGCATGGAAGGCCTGTTCCGCCAGATCGGCATCTACAACCCCGATGGCCAGCAGTACACCCCGGTCGACAAAGATCAGGTGATGTATTACAAGGAAGACAAAAAGGGCCAGATCCTGCAGGAAGGCATCAACGAAGCAGGCGGCATGAGCAGCTGGATTGCGGCGGCAACGTCGTACAGCACCAACAACCGCATCATGATCCCGTTCTACGTGTATTACTCGATGTTCGGCTTCCAGCGCATTGGCGACCTGGCCTGGGCGGCGGGCGACATGCAGGCGCGCGGCTTTTTGCTGGGCGGCACCTCGGGGCGCACCACGCTCAACGGCGAAGGCCTGCAGCACGAAGACGGCCACAGCCACATCATGGCCGGCACCATTCCCAATTGCATTTCATACGACCCCACCTTCGCCCATGAAGTTGGCGTGATCCTGCACCATGGCCTCAAGCGCATGGTTGAGAAACAGGACAACGTGTATTACTACCTCACGCTGCTGAATGAAAACTACGCGATGCCGGGCCTGACCGCGGGCACGGAGGAGCAGATCATTAAAGGCATGTACCTGTGCAAAGAGGGCTCCAAGCTGACACCTAGAGTTCAGCTTTTGGGTTCAGGCACTATCCTGCGCGAGTCGATTGCGGCACAGGAGCTGCTGGAAAAAGACTGGGGCATTTCCGCCAACGTCTGGAGTTGCCCCAGCTTCAACGAGTTGACGCGCGAAGGCCAGGACTGCGAGCGTTTCAACCTGCTGCATCCGACCGAAAAAGCCCGCGTCTCCTTCGTCGGGCAACAGCTTGAAAAACACAGCGGCCCGGTTGTCGCGTCGACCGATTACATGAAGGCCTATGCCGAGCAGATCCGGCCCTTCATCCCCAAGGGCAGAACCTACAAAGTGCTGGGCACCGACGGTTTTGGCCGCAGCGATTTCCGCAGCAAATTGCGCGAGCATTTTGAGGTGAATCGCCATTACATCGTGCTGGCCGCGTTGAAAGCGCTAAGCGAGGAGGGCACCGTGCCGGTCGCCAAGGTGGCCGAGGCCATCGTCAAATATGGCATCAAGGTTGACAAGATCAATCCGCTTTACGCCTGAGCCCGGCGCAAAAAGCACACAAGAAAATCACACAAAAACCACGGAGACGACTATGGCATTGCTGGAAATACAAGTACCCGACATCGGGGATTTTGACGAAGTAACCGTCATCGAATTGATGGTGAAACCAGGCGACACGGTGGCGGCTGACCAGTCGCTGATCACGGTGGAGTCGGACAAGGCTTCGATGGAGATCCCTTCCAGCCACGGCGGCGTGGTGAAGGCGGTTTTGGTGAAGATCGGCGACAAGGTCAAGCAGGGCTCCCTGGTCGTCGCGCTGGAAGTGGCGGGCGCCGCCACCCCAGCTACTGCGCCAGTTGCAGAAAAAAAACAGGCTGCATCCCCCGCCATACCTGAACAATCTGCTTCAAATACAGTAGCAAATTCAAGCAGCGGCGCGGTGGAAGTTCTCGTCCCCGATATTGGCGATTTCAAAGACGTTTCGGTTATCGAGCTGCTGGTCAAGGTGGGCGACACGGTCAAGGCCGAACAGTCGCTGATGACGGTGGAGTCCGACAAGGCGGCGATGGAAATCCCGTCCAGCGCGGCCGGCGTCGTTAAAGAATTGAAGGTCAAACTGGGCGACAAGGTCAACGTGGGGGATTTGATCGCGGTGCTTGAAGGTGTGGCGGGCGCCGCCGCGCCAGCCAGCGCCGCTGCGGCGCCCGCAGCCGTTGCGTCTGTTGCCCCGACAGCCCCGTCGGTGGCCACGCCGGCGCCTGTTGCGGCCCAGGCCGCCGCCGCCCCTGCCCATAACCCCGGCGCCGCGCCCATCGGTTTGCCGCACGCCTCACCTTCGGTTCGCAAGTTCGCGCGCGAACTCGGCGTTCCCCTGGACGAGGTCAAAGGCAGCGGCCTCAAAGGCCGCATCACCGAGTCCGACGTACAGGGTTTCACCAAATCTGTGATGAGCGGCGCGGTTCAAACCCTGGCCATTGCGGCGCAGTCTAAGGCCAAAGCGGGCGCCAGCGACGGCGGCGGCCTGGGCCTGCTGGCCTGGCCCAAGGTGGACTTCACGAAATTCGGCGAAGTCGAGCGCAAGGACATGTCGCGCATCAAGAAGATCAGCGGCGCCAACCTGCACCGCAACTGGGTCTTGATCCCCCACGTCACCAACCACGATGACTGCGACATCACCGAGCTTGAGGCCTTTCGCGTCCAGATGAACAAGGAGAACGAAAAGGCCGGCGTCAAGTTGACCATGCTGGCGTTCATGATCAAGGCTACCGTGGCGGCGCTGAAGAAATTCCCCGAATTCAACAGCTCGCTTGATGGCGACCAGCTCGTGCTCAAGAAGTATTTCCACGTCGGTTTCGCCGCCGACACGCCCAATGGCCTGGTCGTGCCCGTCATCAAGGACGCTGACAAAAAGGGCGTGATCCAGATTTCGGCCGAGATGGGCGAGCTGGCCAAAAAGGCGCGCGACGGCAAGCTGGGTCCGGCTGACATGAGTGGCGCCTGCTTCACGATATCCTCCCTGGGCGGCATTGGCGGGCGCTATTTCACGCCCATCATCAACGCGCCCGAAGTCGCCATTATGGGCGTGTGCAAGAGCCAGATCGAACCCAAGTGGGACGGCAAGCAGTTCGTGCCCAAACTGATGCTGCCGCTGTCGCTGTCGTGGGACCACCGCGTGATTGATGGGGCCGCTGCGGCGCGCTTCAACGCCTACTTTGGCCAGGTCTTGACCGACTTCCGCCGCGTTCTGCTGTGATTCGCACGGAGCGCTCAGTGTGACCACCGTCGTTGTCGTCAAAAAGGCCGGCCAGGTCGCCATCGCCGCCGACACCCTGGTGACGTTTGGCGATACGCGCCTGTCCAGCCGCTTCGAGGCCAATAGCAAGCTCTTCAAGGTGGACACGCCTGGCGGGCCGAGCTACGTGGGAATCGCGGGCACGGTGGCGCATTTTCCGGTGCTGCGCAAAGCCATGCTGGCGCTGCCAAAAAAAGAGCTGCTGCTGGGCAGCAAGGACGAGGTGTTTGACACCTTCACCAAGCTGCACCCGATGTTGAAGGAAACCTATTTTCTTCAAACCAAGGAAGACGACAACGACCCTTATGAGTCCAGCCAGTTCAGCGTGGTGGTGGCCAACGCCACTGGCATCTACGGGCTGTACAGCTACCGCGAGGTGTTCGAGTTCAACGAATTCTGGGGCATCGGCTCCGGGCGCAGCTTTGCTCTGGGCGCCATGCACGCGGTGTGGGACAAGACCAAAACGGCGCGGGAGATAGCCGCCATTGGCATGGACGCGGGCTGCGAGTTCGATAAAAACTCGGGCGGCCCGGTTGAGATTTTCACCTTCAAACTTAAAAATAAATCCTGAAACTGGAGAGAGACAATCATGGCAACGCTTGACATTAAAGTTCCCGACATTGGTGATTTCGACGAAGTCACCGTCATTGAATTGATGGTCAAAGCCGGCGACACGGTCAAGCCCGACCAAAGCCTGATCACGGTGGAGAGTGATAAGGCCTCGATGGAAATTCCGTCGAGCCATGGCGGTGTGGTCAAGTCGCTGTCAGTCAAGCTGGGCGACAAAGTCAAGGAAGGATCGGTGGTGCTGGTGCTCGACGCTGAGGGCGCGGCCCCGGCAGTCGGCAAACCCGCCGGATTGGAAGAAAAACAGGCGATTTCCCTCGCCAGTCCTGTACAGCAAGCTACTAATACTGTAGCATTTGAAAACCAGCCCCACGCCGCCAGTTTTGCCGGCACAGTCGACCTGGACTGCGACTTGCTGGTTCTGGGCGCCGGCCCCGGCGGTTATTCGGCGGCGTTCCGCGCGGCGGATTTGGGGCTCAAAGTCATCCTGGTGGAGCGTTACAGCACGCTGGGCGGTGTCTGCCTGAACGTCGGTTGCATCCCGTCCAAGGCGCTGCTGCACGTGGCAGCGGTGATGGACGAAGTCAGCCATCTGGGCGCACTGGGCATCGAGTTTGGCGCACCCAAGGTCAACATCGACACGCTGCGCGGACACAAAGAAAAAGTCATTGGCAAATTGACCGGCGGCCTGGCCGCGATGGCCAAGATGCGCAAAGTCACCACCTTGCGAGGCGTGGGCCAATTCGTTGGCGCCAACCACCTTGAAGTGGAAGAAACAGCGGGTGCCCACGGCCAGGAAAAAAGCGGCGGCAAAAAAGTCATCGCCTTCAAGAAGGCCATCATCGCTGCGGGTTCACAAGCGGTGCGCCTGCCCTTCATGCCGGAAGACCCGCGTGTGGTCGATTCGACCGGCGCGTTGAATCTGAAAGAAGTGCCCAAGCGCATGCTGATTCTGGGCGGCGGCATCATCGGCCTGGAAATGGGCACGGTTTACAGCACCCTGGGCGCGCGTCTGGACGTGGTGGAAATGCTGGACGGCCTGATGCAGGGGGCAGACCGCGACCTGGTGAAAATCTGGCAGAAGATGAACGCCCCGCGTTTTGACAACATCATGTTGAAAACCAAAACCGTGGGTGCCAAGGCCACACCCGCAGGCATTGAGGTCACCTTCGCTGCAGCGGAGGAGGGCGGCACGGCCCCGGCCCCGCAGACCTACGACCTGGTGCTGCAAGCGGTGGGCCGCACGCCCAATGGCAAAAAGATCGCCGCCGACAAAGCCGGTGTGGCCGTGACCGACCGTGGCTTCATCAATGTCGACATCCAGATGCGCACCAACGTGCCCCACATCTTCGCCATCGGCGACATCGTCGGCCAGCCCATGCTCGCCCACAAGGCCGTGCATGAGGCGCATGTGGCTGCGGAAGTCATAGCAGGCGAGCTACAGGGCAACAAGGAACTGGCGTCAGCCGCGTTCAATGCAAGAGTCATCCCCAGCGTCGCCTACACCGACCCCGAAGTGGCCTGGGTCGGCCTGACCGAAGACCAGGCCAAGGCGCAGGGCATCAAGGTCAAGAAAGGCCTGTTCCCTTGGACGGCATCAGGCCGCGCCATCGCCAACGGCCGTGACGAAGGCGTCACCAAACTGCTGTTTGATGATTCACCCGAAGCCCACGGCCACGGCAAGATTTTGGGCGGCGGCATGGTTGGCACGCATGCGGGCGACATGATTGGCGAGGTTGCACTGGCGATTGAGATGGGTGCAGACGCGGTGGACATCGGCAAGACCATTCACCCGCACCCGACGCTGGGCGAGAGCATTGGCATGGCTGCGGAAGTGGCACACGGGTCGTGCACGGATTTGCCACCGAGCAAGAAGTAACCCGGCATTTGTCGGCTTGCTTCTTTGAAACGGCGGCCTGCTTCAAATGGTTGCCGTCGGCTTGGCTTAAACCTTGACCGAACGGGCTTCCCCTTAGGCACCTTGCCAGTCCAGCGCTTGAAGGCATTGCGGAAGCTGCCTGCGCTGACAGCCTGCGCCGCTGAACGCCAATGTCGGCGCGATTTCGTCAATCGTCATTTGTGTGGTGTATAGGTAGTCCTCCATCTCACGCCTACATCGGCTAGCTGGCTCAACCAAGTCGAGATTTGGTTTGGCATCTTCACCCGCAAGAGACTGACTGCGGCAAGGTTCCAAAGCACCGAGCAGCTGACACAGGCCATTGAGGCGTTCGTGACGCGATACAACAAAACGGCTGCGCCCTTTGTATGGCCCAAACGTGAGGTTCGACGCGCCCAATGGGCAGTAGGACGCAA
>JANMVT010000092.1:0-3942 GCA_031392945.1 Rhodoferax sp.
CCATCGACGTGGCGATTGAAAAGAAGATGGGAGCGAACCGTTACGTGGTTGAGGTGAAGCCCGCTGCGGGCGGCAAGGAGCTGGATGTGATCATCGACATGGCCAGCGGAAAAGTGCTCGCTGTGGAAAAATAGCGTCACACAAATATTAATGCTAGGAGTTGCGATGAACCCATTGTCAAAACTTGCTATTGCCTTGATCCCGGCAACTGTCTGCTGGGGAACTGTTTTGGCCCAGGCGCCCGGCCCAGGTCGGGAGGAATTCGGCCTGACTTCCAAGCAGCTTGTCCAGTATGTGGAGCGGGTTGAAGCGGGCATAGCCAAATGCATGCGGGCGCAGGGGTTTGAATACATCGCGGCCGACTACGAAACCGTGCGCAAGGGCATGAGTGCCGACAAAAAATTGCCCGGCATGAGCGAAGAAGATTTCATCGCCAAGCACGGTTTTGGCGCCGCGACGATGTACACCGGCGAAGCCATGCAACTGGCCCGCGGGTATAGTCCGGCCAAAGTGGGTTTGGGCGAGCGCAATGTCAATGTGTTCAAAAGCCTCTCGCCAGCCAGCCAGGCGGCCTACAACCGCGCACTCCTGGGCCAGAACACCGACGCAACATTTGCCATTGGGTTGGAGCGCGAAAATTTCTCGCGCGTGGGTGGATGCACGCTGGATGCCGTGAAACAGGTTTTTTCGCCGGAGCAGCTCAGCGCGAGTTATTACAACCCGAAGGACGCCATCGTCAATAAGGATCCGAGGATGAAAACGGCACTGCGCAAATATGCCGCCGAGATGCGCAAACTCGGCTACGACTACAACCACCCGGACGAAGTGGAGCCGGACGTCCGCAAGCGGCTGGAGACCCTGACCAAAGGCGGAACCCTTGCCGTAGACAAAATGTCACCAGACCAGTTGGCGGCGCTCAAGGCCCTGCAAAATTACGAACGCCGTGCCGCCATGAAAAACCACGAACTGGCCGAGAAGATATTCAAACCGGTCGAAGAGCAGATCGAAAAAGAAATGTTCGCGCGGGGCGTACAGTGAACCATGACCGGCAACCGGATAGTCGTTCTCACCTCAGTCCTGGCCACCATTTCCGTGGCAGCCCTGATCGCCTGGGCGGCCGGTTCGCGCATTGAGTCTCCGGCCGATGCGGCCGCGCGCACGGCGCCGCCTGCGCCGTCTCCAATTCTTGTGCCGGTTGAGCAGCGCGTGCTGGGTGCCAATGTGGTGACGCGCGGAACGGCGCGTTTTAGCCTTCCGCAACCGGTGTCGCTGGCGCCTTCCAGCCTGAAGCCACATGGCAGTCTCATTACCACCCTGCCCGCGCGCAATGCCCAGCTGGGAGAAGGTGCGGTGTTGCTCACGGCATCGGGCCGACCCGTGTTTGTACTTTTGGGACAAGTACCGGCCTACCGCGATCTGGCGCCGGGCGCGTCGGGCGACGACGTGCGGCAGCTTGAGCAAGCCCTCAAGCGTATGGGGTTCGACCCTGGCGCCGTGGATGGTGTTTATGATGGGCAGACCAGCGCTGCAGTAGCGCGTTGGTACACGAAAAAAGGCTGGGAGCCGTTTGGGCCCACGCGTGAGCAGGTTGCGGCGCTGCGGACGCTGGAGCGCGACTGGGCCGACGCGGAGAAAGTCCAGGTTGCCGCAATGGTCGCCCTGCTCTCGATGGGCCCGGCGGTGGACGCGGCGCGGGCCACAACCGAATTCAACAACCGCACGGTTGCAGTCGACCTGGCCACCAAAACCACCGAGCGGCAGCGGCTGGAGCAATCGCTGCGTTCAGACGCCACCCTGACGGTAGAAGACGAGCGCGCCAAGGCTGCCCACGGCAACAGCGCAGCCGACGCCGATGTCGCCGCGCAGATTGCCGAACGGGCCGTTGTGGAGCTCGATCCGCGCCAGCCGGAAACGGCGCGTATTTCCGCCAATGCCAAACTTGAAGTGGCACGGGCTGCAGCCCACCGCGCCAAAGTAGGCGGTCAACTGGCGGTTCAAACGGCAGAGCGCGCGGCCCAGTCGGTCAACGACAAAATCCAGCAGGCGGTGGCGGCCCAATCGGCTGCCGCCCTGGCGGAAAAGTCGGTGCGGCTCGAGGGCGAAAAAACCGTGCGCGCAGCGCTGGATGCGCAGAAACTGGCCGCAGTCGACGCCAGGCTCGCCGCAGAGCGGGCGCGCCAGCTCGGCCTTGACCTGGAGCATGTGAAACGCAAAATGGGCGTGCAGGTCCCGGTGGACGAAATCGTCTTCATCCCTTCACTGCCGGTGCGGGTGGAAGAAGTCAAGGCCCTGGTGGGGGGCGCAGCCGTGGGCACGGTTCTGACGGTCACCGACAACCAACTGGCGATCGACTCGTCGCTCAGCCTCGAGTCCGCGCCGCTGGTCAAACCCGGCATGTCTGCTGCCATCGACGAGCAGGCCCTGGGTGTGAAGGCCACGGGCAAAGTGCATGTGGTGGCCAGCACCCCTGGCACACGGGCCGGTGTTGACCCGCTGCATGTGTACCTGGAGATCAAGGTTGATCCAACACCCGTGCGGCTGGAAGGCGCGTCGGTTCGGGTCACGATACCGATCAAATCGACGCAGGGAGCCGTCACCGCAGTGCCCAACAGCGCTGTGTCGCTGGCTGCAGACGGCACCTCGCGCGTTCAGGTGAAGCGCAAGGGCGCTCTGGAGTATGTGGTCGTGACACCCGGCCTGTCGGCCGACGGGTTCATCGAAGTCAACGCCGTCACAGGAAAACTTGAACCGGGCGAACTGGTGGTGGTGGGTTACAACAACCCCAAAGCCGCTGAAGACCCGGCAAAAGTCACCGCCAACGCGAGCAAGCCGCCGGACTCAAAATGATGGTGGTTGAGCGTCAAGCGCCGGCCAAGGTGCTGGAGCTCAGGAAAATAGGGCGCTCTTTCGGCGCTGACCCGGCTGTGGAGGCGCTGGTCGACATTGACCTCACGCTGGAGCAGGGCGACTGGTTGTCGATCACCGGGCCGTCGGGGGCGGGCAAATCAACCTTGCTCAACATCATCGGTTGCCTGGACCGCCCCAGCAGCGGCACCTATTTGATTGACGGCATCGACACCACCACACTCACCGACGATGAGCGGGCCGGCCTGCGCAGCCAGCGCATCGGTTTCGTGTTCCAGTCCTTCCACCTGCTGCCCTACCGCACGGTGCTGGAGAACGTGATGCTGGCCGAGGTCTACCGCAAGCAAAGCCACAAAAACCGCGAGGCGCGCGCGCTGGAAGCGATCAGGCGTGTGGGTCTTGCGCACCGGGCCGACTTTCTGCCGCTCAAACTTTCGGGCGGCGAGAAGCAGCGGGTGGCCATAGCGCGGGCGCTGGTGAGCAAACCCAGCCTGTTGTTGTGTGACGAGCCAACCGGCAACCTGGATTCAGCCAATTCCGCGTCGATCCTCGACTTCTTTGCCGAGCTGAACCGCGAAGGCCTGACCCTTGCGATCGTGACGCACGACCCGAATGTGGCCGATCGCGCCTGGCGCAAGGTGCGCATCGTGGACGGCCGCCTGACCGACCAGTCGGCACCACGACCGGTGCCCAATCGCACGGCCCAAACGCCACCTGTGCAAGTGCCGGCGAATTTGGACGATTCGGCAACGACTGCATCCGCCGAGCCCAAACCAACCGGTGTTTCCCGCTCGGCCATGTCGCTGCGCGACCTGATCAACGAGGCCTTGGCCGGCATGTTTGCGCGACCTGGACGCATGGCACTCACTGTGCTCGGCGTGGTGATCGGCATGTCGGCGCTGGTGGCAACCATGGGTCTGACCCGCACAGCCGGCAACCGCATCATCAGCCAGTTTGACCAGCTAGCTGCAACCGAACTCTTCGTGACAGCGCGCCCCGGCGCGGCCTCGGGCCTGATCGATCCCAGGGCGATGCCTTGGGACGCGCCCAGCCGTCTGTTGCGGCTCAACGGCGTCG
>JANMVT010000112.1:0-9397 GCA_031392945.1 Rhodoferax sp.
CCGAGTTCTTGGCAACCGCCGGCATCTTCGAGAGTTGGGTGCAAAGCTGCCCGCTGCGCTACACCAGCCCCAACGCACCGGGCGTGCGTGACGTGCTGGGCACCTTGATGCTGAGTATTTTGGCCGGCAGCAAACGGTACGCGCATATCGCCGGCATTCGCGGCGACGCGGTGGCTGCGCAGGCGCTGGGGTTGGACAAAATCGTCAGCGAAGACTCGGTGCGCCGCGCGCTCAAAGCCATCGAACCAAAGGCGGCCCAGAGCTGGATGCACCAGGCGCTGAAGGACAGCGTCACGCACGCACTGGAGCGCTCCTGGATACTGGACATGGACGCCACCATCAAGCCCCTGTACGGGCACCAGGAAGGCGCAGAGATAGGCTACAACCCGCACAAGCCGGGCCGCCCAGCCACGCGCTGCACACCTACTGGGTGGGCAACCTGCGCCTGGTGCTCGATATGCAAATGCGCAGTGGCAAACAACACAGCTCAGGCCACGCCAAGGAGGGCTTGGCCAAGTTGCTTGATGAGTTGGGCACACGTGGCCCGGCGCTGGTGCGAGGGGACTGCGGCTACGGCAACCAGGACATCATCGAAGTGTGCGAACAACGAGATCGGCGCTACTTGCTGCGCCTGCGAAAAACCACCAACGTCAAGCGCCTGATCGAGCGGCTGTTCAACCGCCAGGACTGGACCCAGGCCAGCGAGGCCAGCCAGGGCTGGCAGGCCATTGAAGACCATCTGCGTCTGTCGGGCTGGAGCAAAGAGCGCCGCGTGGTGGTGCTGCGTCGGCGCATCAAGCGCGATGTGGCGCTCACAGGCAAACGGGGCGCAGCAGACAAGGGCCAACAAGTGCTGGCACTGGCGTTTGATGAAATCCAAGACGATGCCCAGTTGTGGGAATACACCGTGCTGGCCACCGACGTGGCCTACGACTTGAACGCCATTGGGCAACTCTATCGCGACCGCTGCGATTGCGAGAACGGCTTTGACGAGTTGAAGAACCAATGGGGCTGGGGTGGCTTCACCACACAAGACCTGCACCGCAGCGAGTTCACGGCGCGGGTTGTGGCGTTGGTCTACAACTGGTGGAGGTGGTACGTGCGTGCCGCCAACCCGAAGGCCAGACGTGAGGCGTTGACCAGCCGCCCTTTGCTTCTGGCAGCGGTTGGCCGGGCGGTGCACACGGGGGGGCAGACCCAGCTTTATCTCACGCCCATGCATGCCGAGGTGGGCCTGATCAAAACGATGATCGCCAATATCCAGGCGGCCATTGCCTATGTAAGGCGAGCTGCGGAGCAGTTGCCAAAACTCAATCTCTGGCACGCCTTGGTCAGCTATATCTGTGAGCGAATCACCGGCCAAACCATGCTGCCTACCCCGCCTCCCGCGCTGCGGGGGACGGGGTAACTACGGTTTTTAGGTTGAAACAATGCCTTGAGCCCAGGCAGGATTGTCATCCGAATCCATGCCTTTGTGTTGCCGCGATGCCGACATCAACGGGCCCCGCAGTGGTGCTGCAACTTGTACACTGACGAAGGCTTGTGTGGGTCATCCGGATTTATTGGGGACGCATTTCAGGATCCCCCAGGGCTGGCGTCAATAACAATGGATTCAGGAGGACGAGTATGCGGGGAAGGTGGCCCATGTCCGGGCGGTCATTCGCGGCTTTATTGGCAGTTGCATTGCTGGCAGTGGCCTCGGTGTTGCTCGCTCGGGAGATGCGCACCTCCAACTACCAGGCGCGCTTTTTCTCGGGGCTGGCCGCCCGGGCCAGCTTTTCGCCCGGCCCGGGGCCCAGTCCGTCCATCCGCTTTCCCCAGAGGGCACCCTACGATGACCGCCTCGGGTATTCCGAATTGCCGATCTTCATCGACAAACTCAAGGCCCGGGATTTCGAAATCACCCAGCAGGCGCGGCTGTCCGAAGGCATGGCGGAGATTGTCGATGCCGGGTATTTCGCCCCCTATGTCGAGAAGACCGAGGCCGGGCTCAGCATCGTCGATTGTCACAACAACCGCCTGTTTCAGGAGCTGTATCCCAAGCGGGTGTTTGCGCGCTTTGAGGATATTCCGCCAATCCTCGTTGAAAGCCTGCTGTTCATCGAAAACCGTGATCTGCTTGATCCGGACCAGCCAAAGCGCAATCCGGCGGTGGAGTGGGATCGGCTGGCCAACGCGGTTTTGCTCAGGGCCAAAGGCTTCTTGACCGGCGAAGCCCATACGCCAGGCGGCAGCACCCTGGCGACCCAAATAGAAAAATACCGTCATTCCTCCGAGGGGCGCACCTCCTCTGCCAGCGAAAAACTCAAACAGATGGCCTCAGGCGCACTGCGCGCCTACCTGCAAGGCGAGGACACCAGCATGGTGCGCCGCCAGATCGTGCTGGGCTACTTGAACACGATGCCCTTGTCGGCCAAGGCCGGCTTTGGCGAGGTACACGGCCTGGGCGATGGTTTGTGGGCCTGGTACGGGCGTGACCTGGAGGAGGTCAAGCGTGTCCTGAAGGCCGGCACGTCATTCAGTGGCGATCCCGGCGAGCAAGCGCTGCCCTTCAAGCAGGCTCTCAGCCTGCTGATTTCGCAGCGCCGCCCGTCCTACTATTTCGACTCCCATGAGCAGGAGTTGGAGCAACTCACTGACAGCCACTTGCGTTTGCTCGGCAGCGCCGGGGTGATCAAGCCCGGGCTGCGCGATGCGGCGTTGAAGGCCAGGCTGAATCCGCGGGCCGCCAAGGTGCCAGGGGCGACGGTTTCATTCGTCTCGCAGAAGGCGGCCAACGCGGTCCGCTCGCATCTGGCAGGCTTGTTGGGGGGCAACCGCATGCTGGGTCTTTATGATCTGGACCGCCTCGACTTGACGGTTGCCAGTACCTTGGACGGGCCGGTTCAGACCGCAGTGACCAGTCTGCTGCGCGGCTTGCGCGAGCCGGCCAAGGCCAGAGCGGCAGGCCTGGCGGCCAGGCAAATGCTCGAACATGGCGACCCCGAGAAGGTGGTATACGCCTTCACGCTGTACGAGCGGGGAGCCGACAGCAATTACCTGCGGGTGCAAACCGACAACTTCGATCAGCCGCTGAATATCAACGAAGGCGCCAAGCTGGACCTCGGCTCCACCGCCAAATTGCGCACGCTGGTG
The DNA here is from genome assembly GCA_031392945.1 of Rhodoferax sp. Taxonomy (GTDB): domain Bacteria; phylum Pseudomonadota; class Gammaproteobacteria; order Burkholderiales; family Burkholderiaceae_C; genus JANYCG01. Next base: position 3,136 of record JANMVT010000112.1, read on the forward strand.
ACTTATCTTGACATCATGGAAAAGCTGCACGAGCGGCTGTCGGCGTTGAGTGACGGGCAATTGCGCGGGCAAATCGTTGACCCGAAGGACGTGCTGGCGCGCTGGGCTGTCGATCATTTTCAGGCGGCGCGAGACAAAAGCCTCGGCACGATGCTCAATGCCGCACTGGAGCGGCGTTATTCGGCCAGTCCGGCAGAGGGATTCTTCACAGGCGGCGGCTTGCACCACTTCAGCAATTTCAAGCGCGAGGATGATGGCCGGGTGATGTCGGTGCGTGACGGGCTGCGCAATTCGGTCAATCTGGTGTTCATCCGGCTGCTGCGTGATGTGGTGCATCACTACATGTTCTTGAGCCCCGGCGCATCGGCCAGGCTTTTGCGGGATGCAGATGACCCGCGCCGCAGCGCCTATCTGGCGCGTTTCGCCGACCAGGAAGGCCAGGTCTTCATGCGGCGCTTTCTGGCCAAATATCAGGGCAAATCCGAGCTGGAGGCGCAAGCCACACTGCTGGGGAACCGGCAGCTATCCGTTTCCCGCCTGGCGGCGATCTTCCGCACCATTGCCCCGGACGCATCGCTGGACCAGTTTTCCGCTTTCGTCAAAGACAAGCTTCCTGACGGCGCCGAGCCGGCCGGGCCCAAGTTGGCCGAGCTTTATGACCAGTACGCGCCCGACCGAATGTCGCTGGCGGATCGCGGCTATCTGGCCCGTGTGCATCCACTGGAGTTGTGGCTGGTGGGCTATCTGCGCCAGCATGCAGGGGCGAGCCAGACGCAAGTGATACAGGCGAGTCGCGAGCAGCGCCAGACGGTGTATGCTTGGCTGTTTTCCACCCATCGCAAGCACGCACAGGACAAGCGCATTCTGGGCCTGCTCGAAGGTGAAGGGTTTCTGGAGATCCACCGTCAATGGGCCGCCATGGGCTACCCCTTCGACTCACTGGTGCCGTCTTACGCGACCGCGCTTGGGGCGTCGGCCGACCGGCCCGCAGCGCTGGCGGAGTTGATGGGAATTCTGGTCAATGGGGGCGTGCGCAAACCGACGGCACGCATCGAGTCGCTGCACTTTGCCGCAGCGACGCCCTATGAAACGCTGCTGCAGCACAGGCCCGGCGAGGCGCAACGCGTGCTGGCGCCAGAAGTGGCGCGGGCGGCACTCGGTGCCATCCGGCAGGTGGTGGAAGATGGCACCGCCTCCCGTGTGAAAAGAGCATTCATTCGCCCAGACCACAGTGTGATTCCGGTCGGCGGCAAAACCGGCACGGGAGACCATCGCTTTGACACCTACGGCGCTGCCGGGCGGTTGATCGCATCGCGCGTGGTGAACCGCTCGGCGACCTTCGTGTTCAACATTGACGAGCGTTTTTTCGGCACCCTCGTGGCATTCGTGGCGGGCCCGCAGGCCGCCGCCTACGACTTCACCAGCAGCTTGCCGGTGCAATTGCTCAAAGTGCTGGCGCCTACGCTGATGCCCCTGATCAGCGCGAATGGGAGCGACGCTGCGACGCGGGGCATTTGCGCCAATTGAGTGCCGGCGCCAGGCGCTGGCATGGCAGGGCCTGGCGGGCAAGGGCGGCTGGCGCCGTGACGCAGTCTATTCAAACAGCGTCTCGAACCCGCCTTCGGGCTCAAAGCGCTTGTTGACGTAACGCAGGCGCAGCGGGCCCGGCATGGCACGCTCCGTGACCGGGTGGCGTTCGTCGCCGGGGTAACAGATGGTGCGGGTGCCGTTGTCGTCATACGGCTCGGGCTGGATGATGTGGGGCATGCGGCCGCGCGCCAGGGCCATCACATCGCTCACTTTGCCAAAACGCGACAGATGTGCCAGGCTCATGATCTGCGGCGGCGCCAGCTCGATCTGGCCGTCGCGGTATTGCTCCAGCGCGGCGCGGGGGCTTAGCCAGATGCTCTCCGTCGCCTCATGGTTGTCATGGCGGGCAATTTGATTGAGCGGCACTTCAGAGACAAAAAAGCGCGTGTCAAACCGCTTGTTCATCACCGATGAGAGTTTGGGTGTGATCCAGCGCGACCATGGCGCCAGGCTTTGGGTTTGCAGGCGCAGGTTCATTTGCGCCAGCACTTCGTCAAACGCATGGCCTTCGCGCAGGAGCGCGGTGGCGCGGGTGGCGTGCTCGTGGGTGGCGCCGTGGGCGAACAGGATGCCGGACTCTTCAAACGCCTCGCGCACGGCCGCGACATACAGGCCCGCCGCCGTCAACGCATCAATGTCGGGCTCGTTCAGTGTAGCGTGCAGGGCGTGCGGCGCCTGGTCCAGATGCGCGTCCATGTCGAGTTCGGCATCCAGGCGGTCCACCTTGCCGCCGGGAAAGACATAGGCGCCGCCCAATACATCGCTCAGGCCGTGGCGCTTGAGCAGGAAGATTTCAATGCCCGCGTTGCCATCGCTGTCGCGCAGCATGATGACGGTGGCGGCCGCGCGGGGCGGGGTGGTGATGATTTCAGTGTTGAGTTCCATAACCACATGTTAAACCGCCGGCTTCAGCGCCCAATATGTCATGGTGAAATAGGCTTCCAGGCCGGAAAATGGACTGAACCAAAAAAAGGATTCCATGCGAAGTGACATAGCGATAGCCCAGGCAGCCAACAAACGGCGTATCGACGAAATTGCCTTTGAGTGCGCCAACATCCCTGAAGAGCAGCTTGAATCCTTTGGCAAATACAAGGCCAAACTCTCGCTCGACTACTGCGCTTCGCTGGCATCGAAGCCCAATGGCAAACTGATCCTGGTCACCGCCATTTCGCCGACACCGGCAGGCGAGGGCAAAACCACCACCACGGTGGGCCTGGGAGACGCGCTCAACCTGATCGGCAGGCCAAGCGGCAAAAAAGCCATCATCTGCCTGCGTGAGCCGTCATTGGGCCCGGTCTTCGGCATCAAGGGCGGCGCGGCCGGCGGCGGCATGGCGCAGGTGGCGCCGATGGAAGACATCAACCTGCATTTCACCGGCGACTTCAGCGCCATTGCGCTGGCGCACAACCTGCTCGCCGCGTTGATCGACAACCACATCCACCATGGCAATGAGTTGGGCTTCGACGTGCGCCGCATCGCCTTCAAACGTGTGATGGACATGAACGACCGCGCTTTGCGCCATATCAATGTGGGCCTGGGCGGCCCTGCCAATGGCTTCCCGCGTGAAGACGGGTTTGACATCGTCGCCGCTTCTGAAGTCATGGCGATTTTCTGCCTGGCCACTGGCCTGGCCGACCTCAAGCAGCGCCTGGGCCGCATCGTTGTCGGTTACACCGCCCGGCAAACAGCCATCCTGGCCAGTGACCTCAAAGCCCAGGGCGCGATGGCCGCCTTGTTGAAAAATGCCCTGGCGCCCAACCTGGTCCAGACCCTGGAACACAACCTGGCCATGGTTCACGGCGGGCCGTTTGCCAACATCGCCCACGGCTGCAATTCAGTGCTGGCCACCGCAACCGCGCTAAAGCTGGCCGACTATGTGGTCACCGAGGCCGGGTTCGGCGCCGACCTGGGCGCTGAAAAATTCATAGACATCAAATGCCGCAAATCCGGCTTGCGCCCCTCAGCGGTGGTGATCGTGGCGACGGTGCGGGCGCTCAAGTACCACGGCGGTGTTGACCTCAAAGACGCCGGCATCGAGAACCTGGAGGCTTTGCAAAAGGGCATGGCCAATCTGGACCGTCATATCCGCAATGTGCGTGAGCAGTACTGCCTGCCCTGTGTGGTGGCCATCAACCACCGTGCTGAGGACACGTCGGCTGAAATTGACCTGCTCAAAGCCAGCGCTGCGAAACACGGTGTTGGCGTGATCCTGGCGCGGCATTGGGCAGAAGGCGGCAAGGGCGCAACCGAGCTGGCACAGGCTGTCGTGCAGTTGTGCGAGCAGCCCAACGAGTTTCGTTTTGTCTATGAAGATGCGGAGACGCTGTGGGCCAAAGTGAATGCCATCGCCAGCCGGGTTTATGGCGCGTCCGAGGTCATTGCCAGCGACAAAATCCGTGCCCAGATCGAGGCCTTGCAAAGCGGGGGTTATGGCCATTTTCCTGTGTGCATCGCCAAAACCCAGTATTCGTTTTCAAGCGATGCGAAACTGCGCGGCGCGCCCAGTGGCCACGTGTTGCCGGTGCGGGAGGTGCGCCTGGCGGCAGGGGCCGAATTTGTCATCATGGTCTGTGGCGAGGTGATGACCATGCCGGGCCTGCCCAAATCCCCCGCGTCCGAGCGCATTGACGTGGATGCGCAGGGACGCATCACGGGCTTGTTCTAGAGGTTGGTGGCGTGGTGACACCGTAAACTCCCCACTTTCCATTCAACAAGCAACGAGGACAGCGATGAGCATAGATTTCAAGGGCCAGGTGGCCATCGTGACCGGCGCGGGCGGTGGTTTGGGGCGCCAGCACGCATTGGCATTGGCCAGCCGCGGCGCCAAGGTGGTGGTCAACGACCTGGGCGGCGCGCGCGACGGCAGCGGCGCATCGGTGAGCGCGGCAGAGGCGGTAGTCAATGAGATCAAGGCGGCTGGCGGCGAAGCGATTGCAAATGGCGCTTCAGTCACGGACTATGCGGCGGTGCAGGCCATGGTGCAGCAGGCCATGGACACCTGGGGCCGGGTGGACATCTTGGTCAACAACGCCGGCATCCTGCGTGACAAGAGTTTTGCCAAAATGGAAATCGCCGATTTCCGCCTGGTGATGGACGTGCACCTGATGGGCGCCGTGCACTGCTGCAAAGCCGTGTGGCCCATCATGAACGCGCAGAAATACGGCCGCATTGTGATGACCACGTCCAGCAGCGGTCTGTATGGCAACTTCGGGCAGGCCAATTACGGCGCGGCCAAAATGGCCCTGGTGGGCCTGATGCAAACCCTGTCCATCGAAGGCGCCAAAAACGACATTCGCGTCAACTGCCTGGCGCCGACAGCCGCCACGCGCATGACCGAAGAACTGATGACCGAGGCAGTGCTGCAGGCGCTGCGGCCCGAAGCCGTGGTGCCGGCCATGCTGGTGCTGGCCTCACGCGAGGCGCCCAACCGGGCGATCCTGTGCGCAGGCGCGGGCACCTTTGAGGCCGCGCACATCACACTCACGCAAGGGCTGTGGCTGGGCCATGACGCGCAAACGCCGGAACGCCTGGCCGAGCGGCTGGCTGACGTCACCATGCGGGACGGCGACATGGTTCCGCAAAGCGGCGCGGCGCAAGGGGGCAATGAGATGGGCAAGGCGATGGCGGCGGCGCAGAAGCAATGAATTCAGCATCGACGAGGGCCTCGGCTAAGCACTTGGCCCTGGCGTGCTGTCCGCATTGCCTCGCCTTGCGCACCGGGTTCAGGCCATGGCCGAAAAGTATTACTATGGTAGTATTTCGGATTGAATTTGCCATCTGACAAGGAAACACCGTGCCTACTTTATCTGTCAAACTGAAGTGGCGGATATGGTCCTGGTGCTCGCGGTGCGGCATCAAAGAGAGCTGGGGTACTGAACGGCCTGCGTCCGGCTTCGGCCATTGGTTTCAGGTGGCTTTGCCCTGGTTGGGCAGAACAACGCAGCTGCTGATTCGCCAGGACTTGTCGCCTTGGCGCTGCAGGGTGTAAACGGCCAGCCAGGCCTCGCCTTGGGTGTCGGTCATTTGCACGGTCTGGATGGCGTCGGCCTGCTGCCGCTCGGGTTTCAGAAACGCCACCGAAGCGGGCCGGTGCACCACTGCGTAGGTGCTGCGCACCATGGCCAGAAAACTTTCGGCCGTGCCAAACATTTGTCGGATGCCCGGCGCGGCCAATGCAAAGGCGCGCGGTGCGTCGTCCTGGGCGAAGGCCTCAAGCTGGGCTTGCACCACAGCGCGGATCGCCTGGGCGTCTGCCGGGGAAAGGCTTTTGACGTCTGCCACGCTGGCCGCGCCCATGGCCAGGCATAGCGCAAGGCCAATTGGCCATTGAGCCCGGCGGCGAGGGGCTGCGCCAATCAGGACGCGAAGGGCCGCCAACACGCCAAAGAGTTTGTCCGATAGAGTTTTCATGATGGCTCCCGCACTGTGGAAGCCACATCATGCCGCAATGTCCCAGATCGCGCCAGAACCAGATTGCAATATTATTAGTAGCTAATTACGCATATTCCACGGGGCTATCGAGTGTTTTAACCCTAAAAACCGCAGTTGAAGTTCCGTAAATCCCTTCAAACTCAATACTGGCGAGGGTTTGCGGCGATTTGCGACACTCACCCCATGGGTGAATTGATCAAGCGCGAAAAGACGGCTGTGGCGCAGGCCAGTGAAGAGTTTG
>JANMVT010000165.1:0-12879 GCA_031392945.1 Rhodoferax sp.
GGCAGCCAGCGAACCTACCGGGCCGGTGAGATCCTGGAGATCTCAGCCGGTGCCGAGCATTGCGAACGTTACGGAACTGATCGCCTGCGCTTCGTGGCCGGTCTTCGGCGCAAAGTTGGACTGCCCTGAGCCGCCTGCTAGCTGACCCGGACACAAGCGCAGTTTAGTCTTCGGCGGTAAATCCTGACGCCTTGACGATCGGTCCCCAAGCTGCCAAGTCGGCCCTGATTCGCCGACCGAAACTCTCCGGCGTTCCCGCTACCGGTTCCATGGCAAACTTGGCAAAGGCCTCGCTGAATTCGGCAGATTTCTGTGCCTCGGCGATGGCCGTGGCGGCGTGGTTCACGATGGCGGCGGGCGTGCGGGGCGGCATGAAAACGCCCACCCACACCTCGGCAACGACATCGCGGTAGCCGGACTCGGCCATGGTGGGCACGTCGGGAAGGAACCGGGTTCGCTGAGGCCCGGTCGTTGCCAGCACGCGCAGCTTTCCGCCGCTTAGGTGCGGCAGGGCCTCACCCACCCCGGGAAAGCCCGAGGCGATCTGGCTTCCCAGCATGTCCTGCATTGCGGGAGCGCCGCCTTTGTAGGCTACGTGCAGCAGATCGACGCCAGCGGCCCGCGAAAACATGACGCCAGCGAAGTGGGGTGTCGCCCCGGCTGCGGACGAAGAAAATGCCGCCAGCTTGGGATTGGCCTTGGCCCAAGCCACGAAATCCGCGACGGTCTTCACGCTTTCTGGAACAGCGGGGCCGACGACGAAGGCGAGCGGCGTTCGCGCGACGATAGCCACAGGGGTCAGGTCGGTCAGCGAATCGTAGGCAAGTTTGCGAAAGCTGTGCGGATAGATCGTTATCGGGAAGTCAGGCGTGAACAGCATCGTGGTGCCGTCAGGTGGGCTGTTCTTGACGTTATCGATTGCCAGCCGTGCACCAGCCCCCGGCTTGTTGTCGATCACCATGCCGGCCGGGTAGGCGGACTGGATCCGGCCCGCAAGTGCGCGTGCTGCCACATCGCTGCCGCCGCCGGCAGGGAAACCGACCACCAGACGCGTCGGCCTGGTTGGTTGTGCTCGGGCGGTGCCTGATACAAACGCGCTTGAAAGGGGCAAAGCGGCAAGCGAAGAAAGCTGGAAATTACGGCGTGAAATCATGGAAACCTTTCGTGCGGCTAGAACAATGACATTGAGAAAGCGCGAGATTCATTATGATCCGACCCAAACATGGGGGCGGCGCTTCGTCGCTCGCAAAACTGACTTCCGATCTGCGGATCAGGCTGGCGCGCGCTCCCGACGCCCTCCAATGCCTCGGTCAACTTCTATCGGCATTGCATTCATTCATCGGCAAACCTCCCGCCGATTCCCCACGCGCAGCACCCTCACCACGATACGTTGGTCTTGCAGGTCGCACATGATGCGCCAGTCCCCTACGCGATACTTCCAGTAGTTGCCCAGTTTGCTGCCCGCTAGTGGCTCGCCCAATTCACGCGGGTTGGCAAGTGTGCTCAGGCGCTTGCGCAGAAAGTCGAGGATGCGGACTTGGACCTGTTTGTCCAGTTTATTCAGGTCCTTGACGGCATCCGGATCAAATTCAACGGCCCAGGCCAAGTTGGCGCTCCACATCGTCCAGCGGGATTGTTTTACGGTTCTTGCGCGCACGCGCTTCGGCCAAGTAAAAGTCTTCCAGATCGTCGATGAATTCCAGAATGGCCTCGCGCGCCTGGGTGGTTTTGGAGCGCCCGGTGGTTTCAGCCAGGGCGTTCAGGCGCAGGTTCAATGGGTTCGGGCAGTCGAATGGCTAACATGCGGGGCCTCCTTTCGCTATACACGTATAGCCTTTGTAATTCCAATTCGCCAACAGACCCCGTCTAACCAATAACACGCCCATTTATGCAGCAGCCACCAGCGCCTCAAACCATCCTGAAGCCCGCACCTTCTCGCTCCACCAGAGGCTCCAGTGGGCCGGTGAGCGGGCTGTGCCGGATCAGTGCCAGAATAACGGCGTGCGCCTTGTGACAACAACCATCAGGAGACATCATGAAACGACCGATTCAATGGCCAACCCCCAATTTCAGTGTGACGGCCGGGGTGGTCATCATCAGCCTGGCATTTGCCGCCTGCACGAGTGGCCCAGCAAAGCAAGCCCCAATGGCAGCGGTAAAACCCGGCGCGTGCGCTGCGCTTTTGGGCCTTGCGTCCGAGATGGCAACCGTCACCGCCGTGAACGAGGTGGCTGCCGCAGACACCATCGGCACAACCAAAGTGTCTGTGCCCTTTTGCCGTGTCCAAGGTGTGGCCAGGCCATCGGGTGATTCGCTGATCAACTTCGAAGTGTGGCTGCCGGCAACGGCCAGTGCCTGGACTGGCAGGCTCAAGACCGACGGCACCGGTGGTTACGCGGGCGCGACGCCTATCGCACGTATGGCCGCCGACGTGGCCGCCGGCTTTGTTGTGGCGGGCAGCGACATGGGCCACACCGGCGGCGAGTCGCCCGACTGGACCCTGGGCCACCCTGAAAAGGTCAAGGACTGGGGTTACCGCGCGCACTATTTTGTGACGACGGCGGCCAAGGCTGCCACCACCGCCTTTTACGGCAAACCGGCATCACACGCCTATTTTGAGGGCTGCTCCAATGGCGGCCGCCAGGCCATGATGATGGCGCAGCGTTACCCCGATCTGTTTGATGGCATTGTGGCCGGCGCACCGTCGCAGTTTTATGGCGACACCCTGCTGTCCCTGGTATGGACCGGCAATACCCAGGTGCCGGTATTCGGCCAGCCACCGGTGCTCTCTGCGGAAAAGCGCGCGATGATGAGCGCGCGTGCGCACGCCGCCTGCGACGCGCAGGATGGCCTTGTTGACCAGCAGATTACCAACCCGCGGGCCTGCACCTTTGACCCTGCGGTGCTGCAATGCACGGCGGGCGAAACCCCAGATTGCCTGACGGCTGAGCAGTTGCGCACTGCTCGCGCCGTGTACCGCGGCATACCCGCTGCCGATGGCGGCCAGCGCTGGAATGGCCCGGTGGTGGGCTCCGAGGCCGACTGGATTCCCGCGTTCGCCGACAACGGGGGTTACGGTGTCTTCATCGGGCATTTTGTTTTTGGGCAGCGCACACCGCCCTTCATGCCACGCAGCCTGAATGTCGCCACCGAGTACGACCGCATCAAGGACGCCGTGTCGCCCTTCATGGTGGCACCCAGCCCGGACCTGTCGCGTTTCAAGGCGCGCGGCGGCAAGCTGCTGCAGTACCACGGATGGCATGACGCTGTGGTCGCCCCGCATACCTCGCCCAACTATGTCCACGCCCTGGCCCAGTTTGAACGCCTGAAGGGCCTGCCGGCAGCCGCTTTTGACCAGGCTGTTCAAAATCTGTCAGCCGCTGACGTGGCCGCTGCGGCGCAGACCCACGCAAGCGCTGTGCAGCAATACCACCGGCTGTTCATGTTGCCCAATGTGGCGCATTGCGGCGGCGGCTCCGGTCCGTCGAACATTGGCGCTGGCACGGGCGACCCCTTGCCCGCATTCAGGGACGCCAACCATGACGCCGTGCTGGCCCTGGCGCGCTGGGTCGAGCAGGGCGTGGCGCCCGAAGCGCTCGTCGCCACCACGCTGAACGGTGATGCCGTTGTGCGCCAGCGCCCAGTCTGTGTTTACCCCAAACAAGCCCGCTACAACGGCTCGGGTGACGTCAATGCCGCGGCCAACTTCAGTTGCGTCGCGCCCGGCGCCGAGCAGCCCGGTGCTTCGGTGGCCGACCTGAATCAAATCCGCAACTCGCTGCGCCAGCGTGCGCTGTTGGCGCCAGTGCGGTGACGCCGTCGGCATGGGTGGCGGCGTTGGCGGCCTTGTGCCTGGGTGTAGCTGCGCAGGAAAAGCCCAAGAGCGCCGATCCCTTGAATGGTGGTGACCGGGCCTTGCCAGCGGTAACGATCTCGGCCAAGGCCAACCCGGACCCAGTCGAAAAGTCCTACCGCAAGATGGTCCGGGGCATGGATCTTTTTGAAAAGGAACACAGCCTGTCGCCCAACGCGCCGCTGCGCTTCAAGCTGCTGCCGCGCCGGCGCGAGACCGACATGAACAGCATCGAGATCGACGTGGTCGGCACCTCCATGGACTTCCAGGTGCCAGTGGCGCCAGACCACAGCTTCAGCCTGCCGCGCAACCAGCAGGCCTTTGACCAGAATGCGCAGGTGGTTCCGAACCGCAAGGCGCAAAGCATGACCTGGCGCACCGAGATCCGCACGCCCGGCCTGCCGCCCAACACCCGGCGCTTGGGTGACCTGCGCCTTGAGTGCCGGGTGGGCATGGCTGCGGGCCTGGTGTCGAACAGAACCAGCCTGATCGGCCGGATTGCGGCAGCGCTGCTGGACACGCCCGCCTACTGCGACCGACCCGCGCCTTTGTACCTGTTTTTTGCGGACCGGCCCCTGTTCAGCGTGGCCATGGTGGCGGGCGCGCGCCGCGAGGTTTTGGCCGTCAACAAGTTGTATGCCGGCGCCAGCGATGACCCTGGGCTGAAACAAGACCTGCCCTTTTGCGATTGCGAAGTGCTGGTGGAGCGCACCTATGTTCTGCCGCTGGGCGACCGCAGTTGGCCGGACGACACCCTGGTCGAGTTTGAGTACATGGAGGACGAATGATGACCGCTGCAGGGCGCTCCCGGCTACACAATGCGGCCCGCACGTTATGGACCTTGGTCGGCTGCGTGTGCTGCTTTTGGCTTGCCGGCTGTGCGGGCCCGGCAGGACTATTCGGTCCGGATGCCAAGGCAGCCCCGTTCCGCGACCCCGGCATGTCGATGCAAAGCGCGAAAGACCTCATTGTCATAGGCGAGGCCACCCGGGCCGACGTCATGGCCGCGCTTGGCCCGGCCACGGTGGTCAAGTTTGACAGTGGTTTTGAAGTCTGGGTCTATCGGGCCAAGTCGCCTGAATCCAAAGTTGGGTCGGCCGAATTTGTCCTCCTGTTCGCGCCGTCCGGCATTGTCAAAAAAGCGCGCCTGCGCCCAGAGTATGTGCGGCAGGATGGATGAAGCCCCGCCTTGAAGCGCAATGTGCGCCATCACACCGACAGCAGCTCTTTCACGGTGAATGATGGCCCTGTTACATCGAACAGGAGCCATCCATGAACACATTATTGAAAACCGCACTGGCAGCTGGCGCCTTGGCAGTGGCAGGCCATGCGTCGGCACAAGTCACGTTTTATGAAAACGACAACTACCAGGGCCGCTCGTTCACCACGCAGCAGCCGGTGGGCGACTTTCAGCGCTTTGGTTTCAACGAGCGCGTGTCGTCGGTGCTGGTGCAGGGCGAGCGCTGGGAGGCTTGCGAAGACGTGCGTTACGGCGGGCGCTGCGTGGTGCTGCGCCCGGGCCAATATGCGTCGTTGACGGCCATGGGCCTCAGCGGCCGCATTACCTCGATGCGGGCCATCGACGCAGGCCAGCGCATTCCTGACAACCGGTACGCACCTCTGCCAATGGCTTCGCAGGTCATTTTCTACGAACGCGCCGGTTTTGAAGGCCGTTCACTCGCCGTGGTCGACCCGCTGGAAGACTTGGGGCGCTCCGGCTTCAATGACCGCGCGTCGTCCGCCATGGTCATTGGCGACAACTGGGAGCTGTGTGAAGACGCGCGTTTCAACGGGCGCTGCGTGGTGCTGCGGCCGGGGCGTTATCCCGACCTGGCAGCCTTGGGCATGGGCAACCGGCTGTCGTCCGCCCGGGCGGTGAACCGATACGCACCGAACGACACACGTACCGAGGCCCCCCCCAATGTGCCCCCGCCGGTGCCGGCCCAGGTGATTTTTTATGAGCGTGAAGGATTTGAGGGACGCAGCTTTGCCGCCGACGCCCAAATCGACGATTTCAGGTACTCGGGCTTCAATGACGCGGCCTCGTCGGCCGTGGTGCTGGGAGAGCGCTGGGAGGTCTGTTCGGACGCCGGGTACCGGGGCAACTGCCTGGTCCTGCGGCCCGGGCGCTACGGCTCGCTGGCGGCCATGGGGCTGAACAAAAACGTTTCTTCGGTGCGCATCATCCAGCGGGACGCGCGCATTGACGACTTTCGCTACGCGCCTGCGCCGGTCGCGGTTTACGACAATCGCCGTCGCAGCGAAGAGCGTCTGTACGAAGCCAATATCACGTCGGTGCGTGCCGTGGTCGGGCCGGCCCAGCAACGCTGCTGGATCGACCGCGAGCCGGTGGCGCAGAGCCGGGGCAATGCCAGTGTAGGTGGCGCCGTGGTGGGCGCGCTGATTGGCGGCGTTCTGGGGCACCAGATCGGCAGCGGATCAGGCCGCGATCTCGCCACGGTGGGTGGTGCCGTTGCCGGCGGCGCGATTGGCGCCAATGTCGGTCGCGACGGATTTGGGCAACAAACTCAATACCAGGATGTCCAGCGCTGCGAAAACACCAACGCCCAGGCCACCCCCGCGTACTGGGAGGTTTTTTACAACTTCCGTGGCCAGGAGCATCGCGTGCAGATGACCACACAGCCTGGCCCCACGCTGACGGTGAATGAGCGGGGCGAGCCGCGCGCCTGAAAGCCTGAGCGCGTGGGTTGGTGCGGGCCAGCGCATGGTGACCTTTGCTAGCGCTTGCGCAGGCCCAGCACCATCACGGTACCGACTACAAGCAGGGCTCCGGCCACCTGGACTGCCGCAATCGACTGGTTCAGGACCAGCCAGGCCAGCACCAGCGCAAACACCGGCTCCACATTCATGATGGCGGAGTTGCCTGCCACGCCAAGTTTGGGCAGCACAGTGAACATGATGGTGAAGGCCGTGCCGTAAAGAAAGGTCAGCGCAGCCAGGCCCCACCAGCCGGACGTGGCCTGGGGCAGGTGAAAGCCGCCCTGTAGGCCGACCACGGCCAGGGCGATCAGGCCGGTGATGGCCATGGTGCTGGCGGTGCGCAGCCGGCCGTCCAGGTTGCCCGCCTCGTGTTGCGTGAGGATCATCGCCAGCCCAAACGTGGCGCCGGCGGCCAGCGCAAAGGCCACACCTGCGCCAATTTGGCTCCAGTGCGCGGCAGCGCCCAAGCCAGATGCCGCGCCAAAAACGTCCAGCGCCATGGCCAGCCCGACCAGCAGGATTGGCATGGCCTTGAGCACGGCGGGTTCGGTGCGGTGGCCGTACAAGACGCGGTCCCAAAGCGCTGCCCATAGCGGGTAGCTGTTGAAGGCCAGCAAGGCCAGCGCCACCGGCAGGCGCGCCACGGCCGAATACAGGCACAGGCTCTGCACGCCGATCAACAAACCGATCAGCGGCAAAAACCGTTTGTGGCGCGCCGTGATGGTCAGCGGCACCCGGCAATACAACACCACCACGGCCACCACAAAGGCCGTCACCACGCTGCGCACGGCCACCGCCGTGGCCACGTCCACCCCGCTGTTGAAAGCCAGGCGCGCCGCCACATGGTTGGCCCCCATCATCAGGGCGATCAAAAGCAGGGTGGCAAAAGCAGCGCCGCTGAGGGCGCGTTTGGTGGGGGTCATAAACTGGCGAGATGCGTTTGCGCGGCGCGGCCCAACTGTTCGTCAAACGTGGCAAGCGGGGCTTTGAGTTCGGCGGCGAGCCACAGGTAGGACGCGTCGTAGGCGCTGAGTTTGTACTTGATGGCCAGAGCAAGCACCTGGTCTGGTTGCACGGGGCATAACTCGATCTTCATCGACAGGTATTTTTCCATTCCCAAGGGCACCAGGTCTATGAAGCCTGCTTTGTGTTTTTTCAACGAAACGCTGGCAATTTCAATTGGCAGCAAATACGGCGCTTTGAGGTCCTGCCCGTCCATTTTGGAGAGCGCGAGCGCCATAGTGGGTTCCCGAAAAATGAACCCGGCAACCACACTGCAATCCACCACGACAGGCGGGCGGGCGAGATAGTGCGCAGATGGTTCAGCGACGTACAGGGCGTGCGACTGCTGGTTCATCGCGCGTCGCGCTCGGCGCGGATGATATCCACAGCCAATGGCTGCCCTGGAACTGGCTGGGGGTAGATGGCATTCAGGTCTGCGGCAACCTGCTCAACAGATTTCCATCCCTGGCGAATGATGGGGTGACCAAAGCGGTCGAATCCCACCAAATTGCCGCGCGGGTAAGTGGTCGATTGCATCGTTTTTGCGATTGAATCGCCCGGAAATTGGGCTGAACCTGACTGAGGGGTGCCTTCCAGCACAGCAGCCTCGATGATCGACATCAACTCCCCTTGCAGCGACCTGTGGTTGCGCGCGGCCCGCTGACGCAAAGACTCAGCCCACTGTTCAGGTACGTCCTTGACGGAAAGGTTTGACATGACCGACCCCCTTTAAATCTTAAGTGGAGTCATTATGAGCCTAAAATGAAATCAAATAAAATTTTTAATGGCTTCAATTTGAATCAATTGAGTTGTGCTGGATAAAGCCCATGCACACGCGCATGCAGGCGGCTCAAGCCCAAAAGCGCATCGGTGAAGGGTGTGGCCACGCCGGTCAAGCCGCCCAGCTCTTTGACCACGGTCACCAGCGCATCCAGTTCCACCGCCCGGCCTGCTTCCACATCCTGCAACATCGAGGTCTTGAAGGCCCCCAGCTTCATCGTGACAGCATGCCGGTCGGCCGGCTGCTGGTTGATGGGCAGGCCTATGCGCGCGCCGATTTCCTTGGCCTCCAGCATCACCGCCGACACAAAGTTGCGCACCAGGTCGTCGCCCATGATCAGGTCGGTGGTGGCTCCGGTCATCGCGCTGATGGGGTTGACGGTCATGTTGCCCCACAACTTGTACCAGGTGTCCTTCTGGATTTGGGCTGAGAGGGTGGTTGAAAACCCGGCCTTGGTCAATAAGTCAGCAAGCGCCAACACACGCGCAGTGGCTTCGCCCGATGGCTCGCCAATGATCAGGCCATTGCCGAAATGATGCTGCACCAGCCCCGGCGCGGCCACCGAACAACTGGCATGCACCACGCAGCCGATTACCTGGGCCGCCGGAATCAGCGCCTGGATCTCACCCGTGACATCCACCGCCTTGAGTTGGGTGCCTGAATAAGCGCCGCCGAAGTTTTGAAAGAACCACCAAGGCACGCCGTTCATGGCGGTGAGCACCACGGTGTCGGGGCCAATCAGCGGGGCGACGTGGCGGGCCACTTCTAGCAGGGATGGGGCTTTGACGGCGACCACCACCAGATCCTGCACGCCCAAGTCAGCCGGATCAGCGCTGGCCGTCACTGCAAAGGCGGTAGTGTCCTGCCCGCTTTGCAGGCGCAGCCCCTGTGCCTGGATGGCCGCCAGCGTCTGGCCGCGCGCCACCAGGCTGAGCTTGCAGCCCGCGCGCGCCAGACCCGCGCCGATCCAGCCGCCAATGGCTCCGGCGCCGTAAATACAGGTGTTTTTATAGGTTTTAGTGGTCAAATTGGCCATTTTCCCTTGCGGTATATGAATAGTTAGCTATTATTATTATAGTATTGCCAGCGCTCATTGCCGGTAGCTGGTGTCTATGCGGTCCACCTGGCGCACCAGGGCGTTGAACATGTCCTGTCCGCCGCCTTTGTCCGGGTACTGCAAGGCGTCACGCGTGCAGCGGGCGGCGACTTCATCCGCCACCGGTATCGCCGCGCCCATGCTGAAGGTGGCCAACTGGATTTCGCAGGCGCGTTGCAGCGTCCACAAAATCGCAAAGGTCTGCGGCAAGGTCTGGCCCCAGGCCAAAAGGCCGTGGTTGCGCAGAATCACGGCGGGCTTGTCGCCCATGCTTTTGAGCAGGCGCGGACCCTCTTCGGCGTGGATGGTGATGCCTTCAAAGTCGTGGTACGCCACCATGTTGTGCAGTTGCGCAGTGTAAAAGTTGGTCTGTTGCAAACCGCCCTTGAGGCAGGCCACGGCCACGCCCGCCGTGGTGTGGGTGTGCATGATGCAGTGGGCGCCCGGCAGGCCGGCGTGGATGGCGGCGTGTACGGTGAAACCAGCCGGATTCACAGGCCAGGGGCTGACGGGCTGGCCCGGCGAGGCTATCTTGTTGCCCGGCAGATCAATCTTGATCAAATTGGACGCCGTCACCTCGCTGTAATGCAGGCCGAACGGGTTGATGAGGAACTGCGGCGCCCCGGCGGCTGCCGACCCGCGGGTGACCGAATCCGGCAGGCGCAGCGTGATGTGGTTGAAGATCATCTCGACCCAGCCCAGCATGGCAAACACGCGGTAACAGGCGGCGAGCTGCACACGGGCCGCCCATTCGTCGGGGTGGAATTGGGCGCCCGCAAGGGACTCCGGCTCGGCCAGCGTGGCAGGTTTTTGATTGGCGTTCATAAAGGGGCTCCTGGTTCAGGGGGGGGCTGCGGGTTTCAACGGTAAAGTGATGTGAATCCCCCGCGCCACGAGGCGGGCTGGGGCTGCCAGCCGAGTTCGCGCTTGGCGCGGGTGTAGGACGCGCCGGTTTGGGTGGTCATGGAATGCACCCGCACCCGCCGCGCCCAGGCTGCCCACCAGGGGCGGGCGCCCCTTGCGCACCCCGCGCGGGATGGGGCCGTAGACCGTGTCGCACGCATGGCGGTTCAATACACCTTGCCCGCCGCCACGGGTGCCACACCTGTCTTGAACTTGGCCGCCAGCGCGCTGGTGTGACGGGTCAGCAGGTTGGTGTCCAGGCCTACCGCCACGAAGGTGGCGCCCAGGTCCAGGTAGCGGCGCGCCAGGGTTTCGTCGGGCGTCAGGATGCCGGCGGCTTTGCCGGTCTTGACGATGCGGCGGATGGCGTCGTCGATAGCCGCCTGCACATCGGGATGGCTTGGGTTGAGCACGTGGCCAAGCGAGGCGGACAGATCCGCCGGGCCGATGAAAACACCGTCCACGCCATCGATGGCTGCAATCGCCTCGATGTTGTCCAGCGCCAATTGCGATTCGGCCTGCACCAGCATGCAGATTTCGGCGTTGGCGTCTTTGGCATAACTGTCGAATCGCCCAAAACGGTTGGCCCGCGCGTTGGCCATGCCGCGCACACCACGCACGGGGCTGCCCACGTCGTCGTTTTGCGGGTACCGGGCGGATCGCACAATCTCCTGCGCCTGCGCAGGGGTGTCCACCATGGGCACCAGCAGGGTGGAAAAGCCCAAATCCAGAAACTGCTTGACCAGCATCTGCCCGACATTGCCGTGCCCCAACGGGATGCGGCCAATCGGGTGCACGCCGGGGTAACCTGCCACCGCCTGGAGCTGCTGCAAAAAGGCACGCGGGTCGGCCGGCGCGTGTTCGCCGTCGAGCAGCAACCAGTCAAAACCGGCGCCGGCGCAGATTTCGGTCGAGTAGGAATCAGCCAGGCCGCACCACAGGCCGATTTGCGCCTGCCTGTTTTGAAGGGCGGCTTTGAAGGTATTGGTGGGGGTTTGCATGGTGGGTTGTCTCACTTTTGGAAAAGAGGGTGAAGGCTGCTGAGTTTGCCGTCAAAAACCTGGCCGGGGCTTTCGTCGATCTGCAGGGTGATGCCGATGTGGCTGGCCGCAAGCAGGGGGTCAAAATGGGCCTTGGCCCTCGCCAATAAAGCGTCGCCAGCTCTTTTTTTGGTAGCATCGCTGCGCCCCGACGCCATGCGGATGTTCAGGTAAACAAAGGCGTAGTCGCCCTTGCCATCGGCCACGGCGAAATGTGCAGCCGGGTAGGCCAGCACACGGGTGCCGCCCGTCGGGAACACCTGTTTGCCGCCCTCGTCGAGCTGCTCCATCATGGTGTCGGCCAGCGCGCGGCACAAGGCCGTCATGTCGGTCTTGCCTTCGATATTGGGCGTGTACAGGATGACGCAATGCGGCATGGAAGTCTCAGTGGGCGTTTTGGCCTGTGGCCATGACGGCAATCGTACAGCCGACCGAGAAAATCGGTATCGCGCGGTAATGCCAGACCTCGCCTTTGCCTTGCGCCGCTGCGGCGACCGAAATGAAGGTCCGGATCTCAAACCCGCCTTGCCCCGCATCGCGGTACGTGGCGGCGTCGGTGTAGTCGAGCAGGGCGGCCTTGTCGTTGCGGCACCAGCGGTCCAGAAAATCGCGGTCCCAGGGCTCGTTGACCTTGCCGGAATCCGGCGTGGCCGGCCAGTGCGAAATGCCGCCCGTGCCAACAATGGCCATGCGCTGCGGCACGGCATCGCAGGCGCGGCGCAGCGCTTCGCCAAAGGCCCAGGCGCGGTGCAGCGGCGTGAGCGGCGGCCCCTGGCAATTGATGTTGACGGGGATGATGGTCTTGTTGTAGCGCGGCGTCAAGAAGTTCAGCGGCACCATGATGCCGTGGTCAAACATCCACTCTTCCGAGAACGCCACGTCCACGGTTTGCATCACGTTTTCGATGATGCGTTTGGAGAGTTCAGCGTTGCCGGGAATTTTGGTCTTGGCAATGCCAAGCCAGGCCGGGTCCTCAATCGGCCCTTGGTACTGGTCGGCCATGCCAATCGCATAGGCTGGCATGTTGTTCATGAAGAAGTTGGCGAAGTGTTCGGCTGCGATAACGATCACTGCATCGGGCTTTGCAGCATCGAGGGCCGCGCCCATGCGCCGGAACTGCGCGTGGAATTCATCGCGGATCGCCGGGTCGGCCAAAGCGGCGCGGCCCGTGATGCCGGGGCCGTGGGAGCAAATTCCTGCAAAAACGAGACTCATGAAATCACCTCAAACACCTGCAATTTTCTCCTCGGTGGACGTGGTCATCGCATAGATGCCCGCCCGCACCGGGCCGTATTTGCGCACACCCTCGCGCATGGCTTCAAGGTAGTCGGCCCAGGCGATGCCCAAGAGCGGCGCAAAGTGCATCAGCAACTGGCCATTGCAGCCCAGCACATAAAGCTTGCCGATGTCGCCGATGTCGATCGCCGTCCGCTCTTCGTCGTTCAATGCGTATTCCTGCAGCAGCTGTGTCCGGTCCTCGCGG
>JANMVT010000171.1:0-17151 GCA_031392945.1 Rhodoferax sp.
TCTTCGCCGCGCATCACATCGGGCGCGTGGGCGAGTTCGCAGCAGAGGCCCGGCACGATGCCAACCCGCCACAGTTCAAGGCCGGGCGCCGGCCACTTGATCCATTTGACTTGGGCAGCGACTTCGTCAAAGCCTGCGGGGCAGGGGCAGTAGGGCGCCTCAACCCAGCCCTGTTTGCTGCCAGCCATGCCGGAAATAAGGCAAATAACGCCTGTAGCCCTTATCCAGTCGCCACAACCAGATTCAAAAACAGTAGCAAAACCGCCTTCTGGAACCGTCAGGATGCCGCGCGGCAAGGCACGTTCTTCTAGCACTTGGCCGTCGGCATCCAGGCGCGCGGCGCGAAAGCTGGAGGTGCCCCAGTCAACCGCCACCAAGGCAGTTGGGTCGCGGCCCAGCGCTGCCAGCGCTGCCTGGCTCATGCCCGGCCTGTGGCCATCGCACTGGCAACTTGATCCGCGAACGGCAAGGGCCCTACCGCGCCGTAACCCTGCACAGCCAGCGCAGCGGCGGCGTTGGCATAACCTGCCGCCGCGAAGACGTCATCGCCCAAAGCCATGCGCGCCAACAGGTTGCCGCAAAAACAGTCGCCCGCGCCCGTGGCATCAACCACTTTGACCGGGACGCCCTGGACGTGCCGGCGCTGCTGCCCGTCGCTGACCAGGGCGCCGTCAGCGCCGAGTTTCAGGACCACGGTTTTGGCGCCGTGCGCGTGGCTCCAGTCCACAACTTGGCCGGGCTCGGACAGGCTTGTGAGGGCGACCATATCGTCCAGGCTGGGGAGGAAGATGTCGCACAGCGCCACGGCCTTGGCGATGCAAGCCTGGGCGCGCGCCAGCGGCCATAGCTTGAGGCGCAAATTGGAGTCGAACGACACCAGGGTCGCGGCTGCGCGCGCCAAGGCCATGGCGGCGAAGGCTGCGTCGCAGGCATCCTGCGAAATGGCCAGCGTGATGGCCGACAGGTGCAGGATTTTCGCTGCGGCGATGGCCTCGGCCGGGCTGCTGGCGGGGGACGGGCCGTTCTGGCGGGTTTCGTCCAGCCAGCGGGATGTCATGCGGCTGGCGGCGGATCCGGCGCGCAGGTAGCTGAACTCGTGGCCATATTGGCCGTGCGTGACGAAGTAGATGCCGGTGTGGGCGTGCGCGTCGCGCTGCACGGCGGCATGGTTGACGCCCTCACGCGCCCACAAATCAAGCAGGGCGTCGCCAAAAGTGTCGGCGCCAACGCGGGTCAGGTAGGCGCTGCGGGCCCCGGCACGCGCCGCCGCGATGGCCGCGTTGCTGGTGTCGCCGCCAAAGCCCTGCAGGTACTGCGGCTGGCCGGGTGTGGTCTGGTTGAATTCCAGCATCGCCTCGCCCAGCGCGATGACGTCGAAACTTTTGGTCATGCTGCCCTTTTTGACCGGATCAGGCCGGACGCTATCTAGTGGTTGTCGCGCGGCACGGCCGAGCCGCGCATGCCGACCAGAAAGTCCAGGTCAACGCCTTGGTCGGCTTGCAAAACGTGGTCCACATACAGCTTCCAGTAGCCGGAATTCATTGGCGGTGGAGGTGCCGTCCACAATGCCAGCCTGCGCGCCAGCTCTTCGTCGCTGACGTGCAAATGCAGTTTGCGCTCGGGCACATTGAGTTCAATCATGTCGCCGTTCTGCACCACCGCCAGCGGACCCCCGGCAGAGGCTTCGGGTGCGGTGTGCAGCACCACCGTTCCGTAGGCGGTGCCGCTCATGCGGGCATCGCTGATGCGCACCATGTCGGTGATGCCCTTGCGCAGCACCTTGGGCGGCAACGGCATGTTGCCGACCTCGGCCATGCCGGGGTAACCTTTGGGGCCGCAGTTCTTGAGCACCAGGATGCAGTGTTCGTCCACGTCCAGGTTCTCGTCATCGATGCGGGTGTGGAAGTCTTCAATGTTCTCGAACACCACGGCGCGGCCTTTGTGCACCATCAATTCCGGTGTGGCGGCGCTGGGTTTGATGACGGCGCCGCGCGGCGCCAGGTTGCCGCGCAATACGGCGATGCCGGCCTTGTCCTTGAACGGCGCATCAAACGTCTTGATCACGCGCGGGTCATAGTTTTGCGCATCGGCTATGTTTTCGCCCACGGTTTTTCCGCTGGCGGTGATGATGTCCTGATGCAGCAAGTGCGCAATTTCTTTCATCACAACGGGCAGGCCACCGGCGTAACAAAAGTCTTCCATCAAGTGCTCGCCCGAGGGCTGCAAATTGACCAGACAGGGCAACTCGCTGGCCAGGCGGTCGAAGTCTTCAATGGTCAGCTTCAAACCGAGCCGGCCCGCAATCGCAATCAGGTGAATCACCGCGTTGGTCGAGCCGCCAATGGCCGCCAGCGTGCGAATGGCGTTTTCAAATGCCTCGATGGTAAGAATGTCTGAAATCTTTTGATCCTTGTGCACCATGTCCACGATGCGCCGCCCGGCATTGCGTGCCAGCACGTTGCGCCGACCATCCACCGCCGGGTAGGCTGCATTGCCTGGCAGGCCAATGCCCAGGGCTTCGACCATGCTGGCCATGGTGCTGGCCGTGCCCATGGTCATGCAGTGGCCGTGGCTGCGGTGCATGCAGCTTTCAGCTTCAAAGAAATCCGCCAGCTTCAAGGTGCCGGCGCGCACCTGTTCGCTCATGCTCCAGACGCCGGTGCCGCTGCCCAGTTCCTGCCCGCGCCATTTGCCGTTGAGCATGGGGCCGCCACTGACACCAATGGTCGGCAGGTTCACGCTGGACGCGCCCATCAGCAATGACGGTGTCGTCTTGTCGCAGCCCATCAGCAACACCACGCCATCGAGCGGGTTGCCGCGAATGGATTCTTCGACGTCCATGCTGGCCAGGTTGCGGTACAGCATGGCGGTGGGGCGCAACAGCGTTTCGCCCAAAGACATCACCGGAAACTCCAGCGGGAAACCACCAGCTTCGTAAACGCCTATCTTGACCTGCTCGGCCAAGGTGCGAAAGTGCGAGTTGCAGGGCGTGAGTTCGCTGAAGGTGTTGCAGATGCCAATGACAGGGCGGCCATCAAACTGGTCGTGCGGAATGCCTTTGCCCTTGACCCAGCTTCGGTAGGCAAAACCATCGCGGTCTTGGCGGCCAAACCATTGCTGGCTGCGGAGTTCTGAGGCTGGTTTTTTGGGTATCTCGCTCATTTTCATTCCTCGAAAATTAGTAGGATCTGGGGTTTACCCGAATGGTGTTATCGTAGTATGGTAATACGATATTCGCCTGCTTGCAAGCCATGAACCATGGCGTGAAACACTGGCTGATGCCCAAGCCCGCAATTGACTGGAGCCCGTTTTGCCAAACACCGCCGCGATGCCGAACGCCAAGCCCGACATTTTGGTCGTCGCCAAATTATGGCCCCCTTTGATGGAGGCCCTGCAATCCGCCTTTACCGTGCATGACCGCATTCACGAGTCCGACCCGGCCGGCTTCGCGAAGATCGCCCCGCGCATCCGGGCCATTTCGGGCGGCGGTGAATCCAAAGTTCCGGCCAGCCTGATCTCTGCACTGCCGGCGTTGGAGATGATCTCGGTGTTCGGTGTGGGATACGACGGTTATGACATCCCGGCTGCGCGCGCGCGTGGCGTGCCGGTGACCAATACGCCTGATGTCCTGACCGACGAAGTGGCCGACATGGGCATCGCCCTGATGTTGTCCATCGCCAGGCGCATTCCGCAGGCCGACAAATATGTGCGGGCCGGTTTGTGGCCCAGCGGCCCCGTGCCCTTGGCGCGCAAGGTCAGCGGCGCGCGTCTGGGCATTGTGGGCTTGGGGCGCATCGGGCAGGCGATTGCCCGTCGCGCCGAAGGCTTTGGCATGACGGTTGCCTACACCACGCGCACGCCGCGCACCGACGTAACCTACCGCTACTACCCGACAGCGCAGGCGCTGGCTGGCGAAGTCGATTTCCTGATGGTGATCACGCCCGGCGGCGCCGCGACCAAAGGCCTGATCAGTGCCGAGGTATTGAAGGCGCTGGGGCCGCAGGGTTATCTCATCAATGTCGCGCGCGGCTCCGTCGTGGATCAAGCCGCCCTGATCCAGGCGCTGGAGCAAGGCGTGATCGCGGGCGCCGCGCTGGATGTGTTTGAGGCCGAGCCGAATGTGCCCGAGGCCTTGCGGGCGCTTGACAACGTGGTGCTGACGCCCCACATCGCCAGCGCCACCTGGCAGACCCGGCGCGCCATGGCCGATCTGGCATTTGGCAATCTGCAGGCGCATTTTGCCGGCAAACCCTTGCTGACACCGGTGCCCTGAGCTTGCGGCACACGGCAGCATGATCAAAAACGTCCACGGCAACACGGTCGATTTTCTGGGCGAAGCCATCGTCGCAGGCCGTTATGCCGTGGGCGCGTCGATCCCGCCCGAGCCTTTGTTATGTGAAGAGCTTGGCGTGAGCCGCACCGTGGTGCGTGAATCGGTCAAGTCGCTGGTCGCCAAGGGTTTGATCCACACCGGGCCCAAAGTCGGCACCAAGGTGTTGCCTGCAGACCAGTGGAACTGGTTTGACGCGGATGTGATTGCCTGGCAGGCCAAGGCCGGGCTGACACCTGAATTTGTCCGCGACTTGCAGGACCTGCGCCGTGTGGTGGAGCCCGCCGCCGTCAAAATGGCAGCGCTGCGCGCAACGGCGGATGACATTGAGGGCATAGAAGCCGCATTTGCCGGCATGAAAGACGCAGTGGTCAATGGGGGCGATTACGTCACCCACGATTTGCGTTTTCACCAGGGGCTGCTGCAGGCCTCCCATAACCGTATGCTGGTCCAGATGAGCAAGGCGCTGGGCGCCCTGCTGCGCACCAGCTTTGAGCTGTCAACCCGCAAGAAAGATGGCCCCGCGAGTTCGCTGTCGATGCACCGTGCGGTGCTGGACGCCGTGATTGCGCGCAACCCGGCCAAGGCCGAGCGGGCCATCAACCTGCTGATTGACGGCGCCCATGAAGACATTGAGCAGGTGCTTGGGTCACGACGCAGCCTGCCCATGGTCAATGCACCGGCCATGCGCCTGAAGGCCGCATAAGGCTGCATAAGGTCGCCAAGGCCGTATAAGTCCGCATAGGAATTGCCTTGCTTTCTGCCAAAATTTCCCTTCGCCAACCTATCCAAAAGGAGACTCTCAAATGAAATTCAAATTACTGGCCACTGCGGCGTGCATGACCACGGCGCTACTCGCGTCTGGCCACGCACAAGCCCAGGAAAAACTCACCGTCTGGTGGGTCAAGGGCTTTTACCCAGCCGAAGACCAGGCGCTTTATGACGCCATCAAGAAGTATGAGGCCAAAAACAAGGGAGTGAAGATCGAATTGTCGCAATACCCGATCCAGGACATGATCCCAAAGACCGTTGCCGCGCTTGATTCCGGCAATCCGCCGGACGTGGCGTATGCGGACGTCTACGACTTCCAGGTTACGGGCAAATGGGCCTTTGACGGCAAGCTCGAAGATATAAGCAGTGTAATAAACCCAATCCGCGCACGCTTTGCACCCAACACGGCTGAGACGGCTTTCCTGTTGAACGGCCAGAACGGAACGCGCGCCTATTATGCGTTTCCGATGAAGCAGCAGACCATGCACATCGAGTACTGGAAAGACATGCTTGAAGAGGCCGGCCTCAAAGAGGCTGACATTCCCACCAAGTGGGGCGACTACTGGAATTTTTGGTGCGACAAGGCCCAAATCGCTTCCCGCCAGAAAACCGGCAAACGCACTTTTGGCATTGGCCAACCCATGGGTGTGGACTCGAGTGACTCATTCTTCTCTTTCCTGACTTTCATGGACGCCTACAACGTGTCTTTGGTCAGCGACAGTGGTAAATTGCTGGTGGATGACCCCAAGGTCAAGGCGGGCCTGGTTAGCGCACTGACGGATTACACCAACATCTACGCTCGGGGCTGCACGCCGCCTTCATCAACAAGCTGGAAAGACCCGGACAACAACGTCGCCTTCCACAACCGCACGACATTGATGACTCACAATGCGACGATTTCGATCGCTGCCAAGTGGCTCGATGACGCGAATAACGAGTCGCTCAAGCCTGAAGATCGCGCAACCGGCAAGAAGAATTATTACGACAACGTCCGCACCGCGGGCTTTCCTAGCAAGCCGGATGGCAGCAAGATGATCTATCGCTCGGCCATTAAGACTGGCGTCGTGTTTTCGCAAGCCAAAAATAAGGTGCGCGCCAAGGATTTTGTTGCGTTCCTGATGCAGGATGAGAACCTGACGCCTTATGTTGAGGGGTCTCTGGGGCGCTGGTTCCCGGTGATGAAGACGGCACAGGAGCGTCCGTTCTGGAAGGCCGATCCACACCGTCTTTCGGTCTACAACCAGTACAAGGCAGGCACCGTGAATTTTGAGTTCACCAAGAACTACAAGTTCACTATCTTGAATAACGAAAATGTTTGGGCCAAAGCCATGAACCGCGTTATCAACGAGAAGGTGCCGGTTGACAAGGCAGTTGACGAAATGATTTCGCGCATCAAAACTGTCGCCAACTAAAACGTTTCTGAAGGATAAGTTGCGTCACTGCCTTTTCAATAAGGCGGTGGCGCAACACACCACGCCATGTCTTCGATCGCCGCCGTTCAAGCCAGTCCATCCACTCGCGCCAAGGGCGCAGGCACGTCGTCATGGCAGTTTTGGGGCAGAATTTTTGTTGTCCCCTACCTGCTGATTTTTCTCGTTTTTGTCATTTACCCGGTCGGTTACGGCCTGTGGCTGGCTCGACATCCTGACAGCTACACCCGCCTGTTCGCTGACCCGATCTTCTTCCGCACCGTCATCAACACCATCATTTTTGTGGTCGTCTCGGTGAATGTGAAGATGGTGGTGGCCCTGTTCCTGTCGGGCTTCTTCCTGAATACACGCTGGTGGGTCAAAATACTCGCCGCACTGTTCATCCTGCCTTGGGCAGTGCCGTCCATCCCGACCATTTTGTCAATGCGGTTCATGCTCAACCCCGAGTGGGGCGTGATCAATACCCTGATCTTCAACTTGACAGGGCGCGACGGCCCCAACTGGTTGAATGACCCGACGCTGGCGCTGAGCTTTTCAATGCTGGCGCACATCTGGAAATCGCTGCCCTTCTGGACTCTAATTCTGCTGGCCGGCCGAATGGCCATTCCAGGCGAGCAATACGAGGCCGCTTCCGTGGATGGTGCCACCACTTGGCAAAAGTTCAAATTCATCACATGGCCCGCCATGAGCGGGCTGTATTTGACTTCCACCATCCTCTCGATGATCTGGACGCTGGGAGATTTCAACAGCGTCTATTTGCTCACCGGCGGTGGTCCAGCTGACCTTACGCATGTGCTTGCCACGCTGGGCATTCGGTACCTGCGCCTGGACCAGGTCGATTTGTCCCTGGCGTCCATCGTTGTAGCGTTGCCCCTCGTCCTGCCCCTGGTGTATTTCATGATGAAAAGATTGTCGAAATGAAACGCATCACTTTAAAAGCGGTCGCGACAGAAGCCAAGCTGTTGCTGATCGGCATTCCTGTGTTGTTGTGGACCTTGATCCCGATTTACCATATGGTGTTGTTTGCAATTTCTCCCCGGGACCATGCGACATCCGGGCGGCTTTGGCCCAAGGAGCCGACGCTGGACAATTTCGCCTTTGTATTCAAGCAAAAGCACTTCTACCTGGAACATTTCTGGACCCAGATGGGCAACTCGCTAATCATCGCGGTCTCGGTCGGCGCATTGACTCTGGGCGTTTCAACTGCAGCGGCATTTGCCATCAGCCGCCTCAAGGTTCGCGGTGGGCGCACAGTCATGAATCTCGCACTGTTTACCTATTTCATTCCGGCAGCGTTTCTGGCCGTGCCCATGTACAAGACTATGGGCAACTACGGCCTGCTCAACAGCCAGTGGGCTTTGATTCTGGCCATGGTGACTATTGCCTCACCGTATTGCATCTGGGTGCTGAAACAGGCCTCGGACAAATTGCCGTTTGAGCTCGATGAAGCCGCCAGGATGGACGGTGCCACCGCACTGCAATTGTTCCGTTTGGTGTATTTGCCGCTGATGGTGCCCTCCCTTGTCGCCGTTGGCACCTATGCGCTGCTGCTGGCCTGGAACGAATATCTTTACGCGTTTCTGCTGCTGTCCAATGACACCAGCGTAACACTGGCTGTCGCCTTGGGTAACTTTCTCTCTGCGGACGATTCGCCTTGGGAACTGCTCATGACCACGGGGCTGATTTACGCGATGCCCCCTGCGGCAATCTATTACACGTTCAAGCGCTATATGGTGTCCGGTCTGACCGCCGGTGCCGTGAAAAGCTGAAACTTACGAAAAGCATCAATCCATGGCAAACGTCTCGTTCAAGAAAATCGAAAAAAGTTTTGGCAAGACCCAGATCATCCACGGCATCAGCTTTGATATTGCCGACGGCGAGTTTGTGGTGCTGGTCGGGCCGTCGGGCTGCGGCAAGTCAACCCTGCTGCGCATGCTGGCCGGGCTTGAAGAAATAAGCGGCGGCGAAATTGCCATCGACGGCCGCGTGGTCAACGAGCTTGATTCCAAAGACCGCGACATCGCCATGGTGTTCCAGAGTTATGCCCTGTATCCGCACATGACAGTGCGCGACAACATGGCCTTCAGCCTCAAGCTGCGCAAGGCCGACGCCAAAATCACCGAAGAGCGGGTGGCCAATGCCGCGCGCATATTGAACCTGGACGCGCTGCTGGACCGTTTCCCGCGCGAACTCTCAGGCGGCCAACGCCAGCGGGTGGCCATGGGCCGGGCCATCGTGCGCGACCCCAAGGTGTTCCTGTTTGACGAGCCGCTGTCCAATCTGGATGCCAAGCTGCGTGTCTCGATGCGCGCAGAAATCAAGGCCCTGCACCAGCGCCTCAAGACCACCACGGTGTATGTGACGCATGACCAGATCGAAGCCATGACGCTGGCGGACCGCATCGTGGTCATGCACGACGGCATCATCGAGCAGATCGGCACGCCGCTGGAACTGTTTGACAAACCCGGCAACCAGTTTGTGGCGCAGTTCATCGGCTCGCCTTCGATGAATGTGCTGGACGGCACCCTGCACCGGGGTGACAGCGGCAGCTATGTTGATGTCAAGGGTAAACGCTGGCCGGTGTCTGGCGCCAGCGCAGTTGCCGATGGGCTCGCAGTGAGTTACGGTGTGCGGCCGGGCGACATTGCCATTTCAGGGTCCAGCAAAGGCGTTGCCGCCAAAGTCATCGTGGTGGAACCCACCGGCGCCGAGACCGAATTGCTGCTGCAAGTCGGCGACAGCCAGTTGATTTTGGTGATGCATGGCCGCACTGACGCCAGGCCCGATGACATCGTGCATCTCGAAATTGATGTGGCCA
Organism: Rhodoferax sp.; assembly: GCA_031392945.1. Taxonomy (GTDB): domain Bacteria; phylum Pseudomonadota; class Gammaproteobacteria; order Burkholderiales; family Burkholderiaceae_C; genus JANYCG01. The sequence goes on from JANMVT010000171.1 coordinate 9,350, forward strand.
AGACGCATTTGTTTGACCGCAGTTCGGGCGCCCGTCTGGGTTGAACGCCATGGCAGTACTGGACACCTTCCGCCTGGATGGCCGCATTGCCTTGGTCACCGGCTCATCGGACGGCATTGGTTTTTCGCTGGCGCGTGGTCTGGCCCAGGCGGGTGCCACCGTGGTGCTCAATGGGCGCGGTGAGCCCAAATTGCGGGCCGCTGCAGAACAATTGCGTGCCGAAGGGTTCACCGTCCACACGCGCGCCTGCGATGTGACCCAGCTTCCCGACGTGCAGGCCATGGTGGACGACATCGAGACAGCCATAGGCAGCATCGACATCCTGGTCAACAACGCGGGCATCCAGCGCCGGGGGCCGCTGCAGGACTTCACGCCACAGGACTGGAGCGATGTGATGCGGACCAACCTGGACAGCGTGTTTTTTGTCGGCCAGGCAGTCGCTCGCAAAATGATTCCCCGCAAGCGCGGAAAAATCATCAACATCTGCTCAGTGCAGAGTGAATTGGGCCGCCCCGGCATCGCTCCCTACACCGCCAGCAAGGGCGCCGTCAAAATGCTGACCAAGGGCATGGCCATCGATTGGGGTCCTTTTGGCATCAACGTCAATGGCATTGGTCCCGGTTATTTCAAGACGCCGCTCAACGCCAAACTGGTCACTGACGAAGCTTTCAACGCCTGGCTGATTGGCCGCACCCCCAGCCGGCGTTGGGGCAACATGGAAGACTTGGCGGGTGCGGCCGTCTACCTGGCCAGCGATGCTTCCAAATTTGTCAACGGCCACATTCTGTATGTTGACGGCGGCGTGACTGCCACCCTGTAAATCCGGATCATTTCACGCCATGACTGATGAATCCCTGAACCCCAAACAGCGCCGCATTCGTGCCCTGATGTGCCACGGCGCTCTGGATTTGCGCCTGGAGCAACTTGAGCCCGACACCAACGACCACCCCAAGGAGCTGGGCGCGAACCAGATGCGCGTGCGTGTAGCCTTTGGCGGTATTTGTGGTTCTGACCTGCACTACTACCAGCACGGCGGATTTGGCGTCGTGCGCATCAAGCAGCCGATGGCGCTGGGGCATGAAATATCGGGCGTGGTGGCCGAGGTGGGCGCCAGCATCACGGCGTTCAAGGCCGGGCAACGCATCGCCATCTCACCGTCCAGGCCTTGCGGCAACTGCCGCTTTTGCCAACTGGGCCAGCAGCATCATTGTCTGTCCATGCGCTTTTACGGCAGCGCCATGCCGTTCCCACACATCCAGGGTGCTTTCCGCGACAGCCTGGTGATTGAGCAGCACCAGGCTCATGCCGTGGCGGATCACCTGAGTTTGTCCGAGGCTGCGCTGGCCGAGCCACTGTCGGTGGGCCTGCACGCCATCAACCGTGCCGGTGGCGTGTTTGGCAAACAGGTGCTGGTGACCGGCTGCGGGCCGATTGGGTCGCTCCTGATTGGCGGTTTGCGCCGCGCTGGCGCGGCGCGCATCGTTGCCACCGACGTGGCCGACATGCCGCTGGACTGCGCCCGCAAAATGGGTGCGGACGAAACCATCAACCTCGCCACAAACCCCAATGGCTTGACCCGCTACATGGCCGACAAGGGCCAGTTTGAACGCGTCTTTGAATGCTCGGGCAATGAGCGCGCGCTCAAGGGCGCGCTGGATGTCATCGCGCCCCAGGGCGTGCTGATGGCAGTGGGCCTGGGTGGTGACATGACGCTGCCGGTCAACCAGATTGTGGCCAAGGAGATCGACCTGCGTGGCACTTTCCGCTTTCACCCGGAATTTGCCAATGCCGTTGCCTTTCTGAACCAGGGGCTGATCGACGGCAAACCTGTCATCACGCGGATTTTGCCGTTTGATTCGGCGGTGGAGGCATTCAAACTGGCAGGTGACAAGAGCCAGTCCCTGAAGGTCCTGATTGCATTTGATCCCGAGCTTGCGTTTTGAAAGGCGCCCGAACTGTCATGACCACATTCATCAAAGTCATTCTCTTCACCGACACCGACGGTCGCGCCAAATTTCGCGAAGAGCCGGTTGAATTGGCTGAGGGCAACCCGCAATCCATGCTGTCAGCCCTGATGCCCTCGGGCGGCTTGCAGTTGCGCCACAGTCCGGTCGGTTTCAGAAGCCAGTTTCATTGTTCCACCACAGCGCAATGGGTGTTTATTTTGGGCGGCCAGATGGAGATCTGCTTGCAGGGCGGTGCCTCCCGCGTTTTCAAACCGGGCGAGCATTTTTACTCGATTGATTATTTGCCTGCAGGCGAGACATTTGACCCCGCCGTGCATGGGCACTGGAGCCGCCAGGTGGGAGATCAGCCACTGACCACATTGTTTGTGCGTAGCTGATTTCAGACCAACGTCAAATTTTTGGTTAGCTATATAAATAGTAGCTAACTATTCAATAGTGACGAGGGAAATCTCCACTATTTATTGGAATTTTAGGAATCAGCGGCCAAACGAACCACGATTGCCGCCGGGGCCGCGCGAACCGCCGCCACCGCCACCGCCATAACCACCACCCGATCGTCCACCACCTCCGTAGCCGCCGCCACCGCCGCCCCGGCGGGCGCCACTGCGCTCAGCCATCAGGTCTACGCTGGTGCGCATGGGGTCGGGCTGGCCGCCGCCTTGGGCCGGGCGGGGCGCTTGGCCATTGCCGCCAGTGAAACCGCCGCTGGAGCGAACGCGATCCTGCGGCACCCGCGAACCAAAGTTGCGCGGTGCGTGATCTGCGGGTTGACTGTCGCCCCGGACAGGGCCGCGGTTATCGTCACGCGGACCGGCTGGTCCGGGGCCACGGCCTCGACCGCCACCACCGCCACCGCCATTGCCATTGCCGCGCGATGCGCCCTGGCCATTGCGTCCCCCACCGGCGCCCGAAGCGCCTTTGTTGTCGCGCACACGCTGCAGCATTTCAGTGCGCGCGGCACGGCCGGCGGCCATCATCACATCGCGGCTGGGCGGTTTGCCCGCACCGCCCCAGATGGTCTGGCGGCCCATGGCGATCGGCTCCGCATGTTCGCCAGGCTCAGGGCCAAAGCCTTCGACAATTTTGACTTCAATGTTTTGCTTGGTGAAGCGCTCAATGTCCTTCATGAAGCCCTCTTCGTCCAGGCACACCAGGTTGACGGCAGCGCCATCGGCGCCCGCGCGGCCGGTGCGGCCAATGCGGTGCACGTAGTCTTCGCTCACGTTCGGGATGTCGTAATTCACCACATGGGGCAGGTCGTCAATGTCGATGCCGCGTGCGGCGATGTCAGTCGCAACCAGGGCGCGGATGTCGCCGCTCTTGAAGCCGCCCAGGGCTTCGGTGCGGGCCGTCTGGCTCTTGTTGCCGTGCAGGGCCATGGCGTGAATGCCGTTCTTGGTCAAGAACTCGGCCACGTTGTTGGCGCCAAATTTCGTGCGTGTGAAGACCAGCACCTGGCTCCAGTTCTGCTCCTGGATGATGTGTGCCAGCAGGGCTTTTTTCTTGCCACGGCCGACCGGATGGATCACCTGGGTGATGCGCTGCACCGTCGTGTTGCGCGGCGTGACCTGCACGCTTTGCGGGTTCTTCAAAAGTGTCGCGGCAAGGTCGCGGATTTCATCGCTGAAAGTGGCCGAGAACAGCAGGCTCTGCTTCTCTTTGGGGACGACAGCCAGGACTTTTTTTACATCGTGGATGAAACCCATGTCCAGCATGCGGTCGGCCTCGTCGAGCACCAGAATCTGCACCTGGCCCAGGTCAAGCACCCCTTGCTGCAGCAAATCGAGCAGGCGCCCCGGCGTGGCGACCAGAATGTCGACACCTTTTTTTACCTTGCTGATTTGCGGGTTCATGCCAACGCCGCCAAAAATCACGGTGGATGACAACTGCAAAAACTTTCCGTACACCTTGACGGATTCTTCCACCTGGGCGGCCAGTTCACGCGTGGGCGTCAGCACCAGGGCGCGGATGCCGGTGCCGCCAAATTTATTGACCGCGCTACGGCTCATGCTGAGTTTGTGCAGCATGGGCAGCACAAACGCTGCGGTTTTGCCGGTGCCGGTCTGTGCGCCGCCCAGCAGGTCGTGGCCTTCGAGCACCATGGGAATAGCCTCAGCCTGGATCGCGGTGGGGGTCTCATAACCGTGCTCGCGCACAGCTTTCACAATGGCCGGGGCCAGTTTCAAATCTTCAAAGTTCATGTGTGTGGCACCCGTCCAGGGTGCTAGGGGTATCGGCCTGTCGTCGCACGACGAGGCGCGATTCAGTCAAGGCAGATGGGTCAAAGGTGGAACAGATGGTCGCTCAATTTGGTGATCAAGTTGGCGGCAATGTTCCCAGCATTTGCTGAGATTGTGGGCGACTGATGCGCCACAACAGCCTGCATTGTCTCATGCTTTGCGAAAACGGCCCGCCCCAGGGCGGGCCTTCAACCCGCCGCAGCCATGCCGGCCTGCAAGGCTGAACCTGCAACAAAATGTTAACGCACCTCAAACAATTCTGTCCATAAGTCCATGCAACTGGGAGAATGAAGCCTGCGCCGACGCCAGGATCAAGTTCCAGAGAAAGGCAGGCTTGAACTCGATGATTCGCCCCAAGGGAGATTGATAGATGCCCATGTTTCCAATGCCCAGGATCGGGCTGGCTGACAATTCGGCCGGTTCGAAACCTGCATTGCGTGATTGCATTGAAGCGGTGCTGATACAGTCCGACAGCCTGATGGACGGCGTCATCGCCGGTTTGAATGCGACCAAAAGCCGTTCCAACAGCAAGGCCGCGCACGTCAGCGACAACTTGGCCAACCGGGCCGCGGTGGAACATCTGCGCGACAACGCCAAAGGCGTCAAAGAGACATTCGCCGCTGAATTGCGCACAGCCCTGTATAACCGCGGCGCGCACGAAATGGCCGAGCGGCCCGCGTTGCGCTTCGACGATTTCCAGTTTTTGGACGAGATCGAGATCGACGCCAACATTGAATTCGCGCTGACGCAGCAAGAGCTCAGCCAGTCCGTCGATGACGTGTTGCCGCCGCTCAATGCACTGGTGAGCAATCTGCTGGGCCTGATCACGGTGCAGTCCCAGCTTAACCCCCTCAAGCCCGAGGCCTTTGTGCAGGCCTTGCGCGGCTGCTTCACGAAACATGTGCAGGACGACGCCGTGCGCATTGCCCTGCTTACGGCTGCCGCGCGCCTGCTTGGCCTCTCCTTGCGCCAGCTCTACAAGGATTTGGCGCATTGGCTGCGTTCACAAGGCGTCGAGCCCGCTTTGCCGGCTGGCATCCTGATGGGCGCCAGCGGCATGTCGGGCGCGAAAATGCCGGAGACCGCCGTCAGCCGCACCCTGCTGACGCTGGACAAGCTGCGCCGCCTGCTCTCCGGCGATTTCGACGCCGGTTTTGGCCCCACCGCCACGTCGCCCAAGGACTTCCTGCACACCGTGCCTTACTCGGTCGTTGCGCTGGAGGATTTGAAGCTGGTCGAGCCGATGATGCTCCGGCTGGCCAAACGCGCCAAACAGCAAAGCGCCATTGAGGCGAAAAGCGACGCCAGCTATGCCAATTCCGGCATGCTCGCCAACGACAACCCGCAGTCCAAACAACTCGGGCGCCAGCTCGGTGGCGAAGTGGTGCGCCTGATGCTCGAAAACCTGATCAACGACAAGCGCCTGCTGCCCCGCGTGCGCGGGTTGCTCAAAGACCTGGAGCCGGTGTTGTTGCAGTTGTCCCAATCCGATCCGCGTTACTTCAGCGAGCGCCAGCACCCCGCGCGCCAACTGCTCGACCGCATGACCCACCGCAGCCTGGCCTTTTCCTCTGAAAACGACGAAGGTTTCGGCAAATTCTCCAAGGCGGTTTCCAACACGGTCCAGGTGCTGGCTGGCGGAAGCGGGGACGCCGCATCCTTCGCGCGGGCCTTGCGCAAGCTCGAAGACGGCTGGGAGCGCGACGACCAGGCGCTGCGCAAACGCCACGAAGAAAGCGCCAGGGCCCTGCTACAGGCGGAGCAGCGCAACATGCTGGCGCAACGCTTCGCTGAAGATTTCCAGAAACGGGTCAAAGACAAGGAAGTGCCGGAACTGATCGCCGCCTTCTTGCGCGGGCCTTGGGCGCAAGTGGCGGCCGCCTCCCAACTCAGCCGCGCCGAAGGCGTTTCCGACCCGGACGGCTACGTGGCCCTGGTCGATGACCTGGTCTGGAGCGTGCGGTTGCGCGTGGCCCGGCGCAACCGCGCCAAACTGGTCAAGATGGTGCCGGCCCTGCTGGTCAAACTGCGCCAGGGCCTGCAACTGATCCATTACCCGGAGGAGCGCATTCCGGTCCTGTTTGACGCCCTGGTCAGCCTGCACGAACAAGCCTTTGAAGGACCGCGCGCAGCCGCGCCAGCCGCAGATGGCGCGGCGAACCCCGAACCGCTTGCCCCAAGGGACAGCGAATTCGCCGAGTCGGCGCTGGACTCCAAAGTGTCCTGGATGGGCGAGCTCGAAGCCAACGAATCCGGCTATGTCGGCGGCGGCGCCGACAACGGCGCTGAATTCGGCCCCAATTCGGTGGTGCCTGCCGATGCCGAACCCGGCCCCTGGTCGGTCGCCGACCTTGACATCGGCTCCTGGGTCGAGCTGATGCTGCAAGGCGTCTGGATCCGCGCGCAACTGACTTGGGCCAGCCCGCATCTTACTTTGTTCATGTTTATCTCGGGCAAGGGCCTGGCGCATTCCATGTCCCGGCGCACCATGGACCGCCGGCGCGCCCAGGGCCTGATCCGCGTGGTGTCAGACGGCAACATCGTCGGTAGCGCGCTGGACGCGGTGGCGCAGACCGCGCTCAGAAACAACCCCGAACACCCCGAAGTGCCGCCGCCCTGAGCGAAAGTAAGCCAAAGTATGCCAAAGCGGTGAATTGGGGCGGCACGGCCTCAATTCAGCACTGGAATCCGGCCGCATGGGGCCCTGCGGGCTGCCAGCGCGTGGCAGCGTCGATAATCAGCCCTGTTCATCACCGCTTCTTCATCGCTTCACCATCGATCTATCAAACAATGGCTCAATACGTATTTTCAATGAACCGCGTCGGCAAAATGGTGCCGCCCAAGCGTTTCATTCTCAAAAACATCTCGCTCAGCTTCTTCCCGGGCGCCAAAATTGGCGTGCTCGGCACCAATGGCTCGGGCAAATCCACCCTGCTGAAAATCATGGCTGGCGTGGACAAGGAATATGAAGGCGAAGCCATCCCCATGGCCGGCCTGAACATCGGTTATCTGCCACAGGAGCCGCAACTCGACCCGACCCAGACCGTGCGTGAAAGCGTCGAAGCCGGCATGGGCGACGTGTTCACCGCCAAAGCACGGCTGGAGGCCATTTACGCAGCTTATGGCGAAGAAGACGCCGATTTCGACAAACTTGCCACCGAGCAGGCCGAGATGGAAGCCATCATCGCCAGTGCCGGCACCGACTCAGAGCACCAGCTTGAAATTGCTGCCGATGCTTTGAGATTGCCGCCGTGGGACGCCAACATCGGCGTTTTATCGGGTGGTGAAAAACGCCGCGTGGCCCTGTGCCGCCTGCTGCTGTCCAAACCCGACATGCTGCTGCTCGATGAGCCCACCAACCATCTCGACGCCGAGAGCGTCGAATGGCTGGAGCAGTTCCTGCAAAAGTTCCCCGGCACCGTCGTCGGCATCACCCATGATCGATACTTCCTCGATAACTAGGTGCAGTGGATTCTGGAGCTCGACCGTGGCACCGGCATTCCCTACGAAGGCAATTACAGCGCCTGGCTGGAGCAGAAATCGGATCGATTGAAGAAAGAAGAATCGAGTGAATCCGCGCGCCAGCGTACGTTGA
>JANMVT010000182.1:0-42877 GCA_031392945.1 Rhodoferax sp.
CCTCAAGGTTTGACAAACTTCAGCACAAATTCATCTTTGGGCTGGGCCGGTTCCGGCGTGTTTTTGTCACGCGGGTCGTTCGGGTTGCGCAAAAACTGGCCCTGGTCCACCAGCCTGAAACCTGCGGCTTCGATCTCCTGCCGCAAGAAGGCGTCTTCAATGCGGTGCAGCGTGGCAGCCTCTGAAATGCCGGTGTCAGGCCTGCCCGCATGGTCGGCCAGCACATACACGCCACCGGGCTTGAGCGCCGCAAACACGGTCCGGTTCATCGCCGCGCGGTCCACCCCCATGTGGCCGAGGTCGTGGTAGTCGAACATCAGGGTCACCAGGTCCAGCCCGCCGGACGCCAGCTCCAGGGGGATCGGGTCTTCGAATTTGCGCACGACTGAAACGATGTTGGCAACCACCGGGTTCTTCGCACGTTCCGCCAACGCCTGGGCCGAGGTGCGGCGCACAGGGGGTGGCGCATTGGCCGCGCCTGGTGTGGGTGCGACTTGGGGTGCGGCGTTGCCCTCGGGCGCCACGGCGGGCCGCGCCGGGGCGGACGGGTCACGTGGTGGCTGGCTTTGTCCGTAGGCTTTGCCGGACGGCCCCACGGCACGCGCCAGCAGTTCAGTGGTGTAGCCGCCGCCGGTGCTCAAATCAAATGCCACCATGCCGGGGCGTATGCCGATAAAGGCCAGCATGTCGGCCGGTTTGCGCCGCAGGTCATTATTGCGGTCGGCTGCGCTGCGGTCCGGGCTGTTGACGATTTCGGCGATGCGTTCCTTGCTGAGTGTTGGCGCGTTAGCGGGCGGCGTGCCACCCAGATTTGCGCAGGCGCCTAGCGACAAGGCAGCGGCTAGCAGCAGGGCCGTTTGAACGCGAGCCTTCCAATGAGTTGCTGAATTCGTCAAAAACATGATGCCGCCTTCTGGATGTTGCCGGCCTGTGCGCGAATGGTCAACTTAATGGCCAGCTTGATGACCAGCAAAATGGTGAGTTTATCGAAGTAATCGAAAGTAGGTGCGCAGGTCCTTCACAAAGGCCTCTGGCTGCTCAAACGCGGCAAAGTGCCCGCCCTTGGCCTGAATCACAAAATGGCGGATGTCGGGGAAATCGGCCTCCAGCCATTGGCGCACCGGCACCACAATTTCTTTGGGGTAGGCAGCCACACCGACCGGCACGCGCACCGGGCCGCTTTTGCTGCGGTCCCTGCCAAAACTTTCCCAATAGAGCCGGGCAGACGAGGTGGCGCTGTTGGTGGCCCAGTAAAACATCACGTTGTCCAGCAACTCATCGCGGCTCAGAATGTTTTCTGGGTGGCCGTCGCAATCGGTCCAGGCCCAGAATTTTTCGAGTATCCAGGCCGCCTGGCCTGCGGGTGAATCGGCCAGGGCAAAGCCCAGGGTTTGCGGCCGCGTGGCCTGCTGTTTGGAGTAGCCGCTGTCCCAGTCCTGGTAGTGTTTGGTGCCGGCCAGGGCCAGCTGCTCCTGCGCGCTGGGCTCGCCTTCAATTTTGGGGCGGCTGCCCATCGCCAGCGTGACGTGGATGCCCGCGCAATGGCCGGCGTCCTGCACGCCAATGGCGCGGGTCACCGCCGAACCCCAGTCGCCGCCCTGCGCGAAGTAGTTGTCATAGCCCAGGCGCACCATCAGGCTGGCCCAGGTGCTGGCGATGCGCTCCACGCCCCAGCCGGTCTTTGCCGGTTTGCCGGAGAAACCAAAACCCGGCAGTGCGGGGCAGATCACATGGAACGCGTCGGCTGCATCGCCGCCATGCGCGGTTGGGTTGACCAGTGGATCAATGACTTTGTGAAACTCAACGATGGAGCCCGGCCAGCCGTGTGTCATCAGCAAAGGGCGCGCGCTGGGGTGGGGTGAGCGCTGGTGGATGAAGTGGATGTCGATGCCGTCCACATTGGTCATGAACTGCTCGAAGCGGTTCAGCAAGGCCTCACGCGCGCGCCAGTCGTAGCCGTCGGCCCAGTAGCGGCAGATGTCCTGAATCCAGGCCAGCGGCGCGCCCTGCGACCAGTCGTCCACCAACTCGGCGTCGGGCCAGCGCGTGGAATGCAGGCGGCGGCGCAGGTCAAGCAGCACCTCGTCAGGCACGGCAATGCGGTAGGGGCGGATGGTGTCGGGCATGGTGGGCAATCCTTGGGTGGAGGGGTGGGGCGATTGGAGTATCGCACCGGGTGGGGGGTGGGTTGGATGATTGCTTCCCGGTTTTTGATTGCTACATTAGTAGTAGCATTCTACGTATATTCCACTAGGGCTAGTGGCATATTTTCTCTCCAATATCTCAAATCCGTGCCTTTTCTGTGGCGTGAGGGAAAAGCGAAGTCAGAGGCAATTGGTCTGTAAGTTGCGCGCCCGCGACCGACGCCTGAACAATAGCTAATTCGCAACGTGAACGCAAAAACAAATTACTGTATTAATTTACAGTAAAATGGTTTCTTTTAGATTCCGGTTCGTGGTCAGAGGTTACGGTCAAGAGCCCGTTCCGTTCAATGTCGGCTTGCATTTTCCAAGCGGACTGCGGCGTGAGTTCAACGAAGTGAATTTTTGGCAAGCGCGGCCTTGTCCGGCCAGATGCTGGTTGATACTGTCATAGAGTAAAAACATGGGCGATTTCGTCACAAGCACCAAGCGACATGAGCAACCCAACACGAGACAGACCAAGCATGGCCGTCAATTTAGACAAAGCACCCCAGTGGAAAGCTGATATTGCCCGGTCAGTTGACATGTACAACGACTGGTTCATGAAATTCGCCCCAGTTGCGTTTCGGAACACCAGATTGAAAACCACGATTGACGTTGAAGCGGCCCTCAAGGCGACAGGCAACCTCAGCAACATCAAGCCGTCATTGATGCGCCTGCACCCTGAAATCTTGCCTACCTTGCGCATGGCCACTTGCCCGCCTGTCGCGGTGGATCGACTGATTGGACTCGCAGGCGTATCACCGACACTCGTCAAGACGATGGAGCTAAAAAAGCGCCTACCAATACGTATGTCGGCCACAGATGCCGACGTTGACCTTGCGAAGATCGGCGCGATCATCGAGCGCCTTGCTGACCCCGACATTTTTGTTTGGCTTGGGAGAAAAGCACCACCAACCGAAGTCGAGTTGCACCGGGCCGCAACCATCGTCGCCGACCGGCTATGTGGCGCGGTCGCTAATCCGATAATTCGCAACGCGCAAGAGAAGCGCCAACTGGCTGCCATCAAAGCCTGGCTTGAGGCTCGCGGCTACACGCAAGTTCCGGGCGGCGATGGCGCGAAGTTCAATGTCATGAAACCAGGCACTTTCAGCTTTCGCCTGAACGTGCCAGTAAAGCTCAAAGGCGGAAAGAAGCAGGTCAACATTCCGATTGACGCGGTGATCATGCCGCTAACAGCAAATCCTGGCGACCTGCCTGTCTTGTTTGAGGCGAAGTCTGCAGGCGACTTCACCAACACCAACAAGCGCCGCAAGGAAGAGACCACGAAGATGGCTCAGCTACGCAAAAACTACGGGGCCAAGGTCAGATTCAATCTCTTTTTGTGTGGCTACTTCGACGGCGGCTATCTTGGCTATGAAGCAACTGATGGTATCGACTGGGTGTGGGAGCACCGCATCGACGACCTCGCACTATTTGGAATTTGACTTATGAGCCAAGCATCGGACAACATCGAAGCGAACCGCCTAAGCCTGCAAGCCGCGCTTGATGGGCAGAAGACGCAGGCACAGCGAAATCGCCTTGGCCAGTTTGCAACGCCAACGGCGCTCGCGCGTGACGTGCTGGCCTATGGGCTTGCGTTGATTCCGAAGTCCCGGCCCGTTCGTTTTCTGGATCCCGCGATTGGTACAGGTTCCTTTTACGCGGCCCTGCAAGAGTCGGGCCGGAGAATTGATTCGGCCAGTGGATTTGAGATTGACCATCACTACGGCGCGCCGGCCATCGAGCTCTGGAAAGATACACCACTGCAAATTACGATGGGTGACTTCACGCAAAGTGTGGCCCCACGATCCGATACAGACAAAGCGACATTGCTCATCTGCAATCCGCCGTACGTTCGTCATCATCATATGGGGGGGCCGGAGAAACTTCGGCTTCATGCCCGTGCCAAGGAGACTGCTCAAATCAATCTGAGCGGGCTTTCTGGCCTCTACTGCTACTTCATGGCCTTGTCGCATGAATGGATGGCTGACGACGGCATCGCTGGATGGTTGATCCCGAGCGAGTTTATGGACGTGAACTATGGGCGCAAGCTCAAGGAATACCTGCTGCGCGAAGTCACTCTCTTGCACATCCATCGGTTTGACCCAAACGATGTGCAATTTGATGACGCCCTTGTATCGTCAGCGGTTGTCTGGTTTCGCAAGACCAAGCCACCAGCGGACCACAGCGTCAAGTTTTCATACGGCGGGTCGCTGGCGGCTCCTGCCTTGGTCAAAGAAATCTCGGTTGCAGACCTGCAACGGGCCGACAAGTGGACGCGCTTCCCAAAGAATGACCCCGCCGCCGATTACAACGGCTACCGCCTTGCCGACTTGTTCGCCATTAAGCGAGGGCTTGCGACAGGCGACAACAGTTTCTTCATAGTTGATGAAGATCGCGCAAAAGAGCTCGATTTGCCAGCCCGATTCCTGCGCCCCGTCCTGCCCAGTTCGCGTTATATCAAGGAAGACGAGGTTTTCGCCGACGCCCAAGGCATCCCGCTGTTGGCCAAGCGGCAGTTCCTTATTGACTGCAATATTCCGGAACACGAAATCCGTCGGGACTATCCGAGCTTGTGGTCATACTTGGAGACAGGTCTTGAAACTGTCGCTATGGCTTATATCTGCAAATCCCGCAAATACTGGTATGCGCAGGAAAGACGGGAGGCGGCGCCGATTATTTGCACCTACCTGGGCCGAAGCGACCATGCACGCCGCCCATTCAGGTTTTTGCTGAATCACTCGCGTGCTGCTGCCACGAACGTCTATCTGATGCTTTATCCACAACCGATATTGGCGGCGCAGTTGGCCTTGAACCCCAATGCCATCCGCGAACTGTGGCAGGCGCTCAACGCGATCAATCCCGAAACCTTGCTTGGCAATGGTCGGGTTTATGGGGGAGGGCTCCACAAGCTCGAACCGCGAGAACTGGCAAACGTGCCCGCCGACGACATGGCGGTCATTGTTGGGTTGTTGCCAAAAAGGGCGCGCCATCAGCTTGAGCTTCTTGAGGAAGTTGCGGCCTGATCCGGACCAACGCCGACCAACATTCAGCGACACAATATATTTGCCGACGGGCGCACGCGGGTGCAATGCCGTTTTGAAGGTGAGACGGTCTGGCTGACGCAAAAGCTGATGGCCGAGCTGTTTCAAATCGGCGTGGGTACGGTGAACCATCATTTAAAAACCATTTTTGTCGAGGGCGAGCTTCAGGCTGGGGCAACTATTGGACGTTATCGAATAGTTCAACCCGAAGGCGTGCGGCAAATAACCCGCGAGGTGGAGCACTACAACCTTGACGCCATCCTCGCCGTGGGCTTCCGGGTGCCGGTTCAAATTGCCACAGCCGCTCACGGTTGATCTGCAGGCCTTTGGCCAAACCCGCGTCCACCAACATCTACAGATGCCGAATACGAGCGCATCAGCAAGACTGTAGGACATCCCGTCGCGCGGATCACGTAGTTGTCCGATGGCAGTGACAGGCTGATGAACCGACAGTCGGCATGTGGCCGCCATCGTGACGCGGTCGCCCGCCCCAACCCTGTTTGAAAGGCCCTGCCATGATCGAGAAAACCGCCAGCGTGCATTGGGAAGGCCCGGGCAAGAAGGGCCAGGGACTGATCAGCACCGAGACCGGTGCCCTGACGCGTTATCCCTACGGCTTTGCCAGCCGCTTCGGGGACGACCGCAGGGGAACGAACCCTGAAGAGATCCTAGCCGCCGCGCACGCAGCCTGTTTCTCGATGGCGTTTTCTTTTGCCTGCGACAAGGCGGGTTTCGCCACGAGTTTGGTTGATACGCAGGCGCGCGTTCGCTTGGCACCACAGGGCGAAGGCTTCGTGATTGACCGGATCAGCCTCACGCTGAAGGCCAGCGTGCCGGGTATCGATGAAGCCCGGTTCCAGGAGATCGCCCAGGCAGCCAAACGCGACTGCCCGCTGTCCAAGGCGCTGGCCAGCGTTGCCGAGATCAGTCTGCAAGCCACGCTCGAAGCGGGTGCGGCATGAAGCAGGCTTCTGTTGCCAGGATTCGCTAGGCCGCCCACAACACCCAAGGAGCCGTCATGCCTTTGAAAGCCTGGAGCGCCAAGCGCGAGCGCCAGTACGCGCACATCAAGCAGAGCCTGCTTGAAAGTGGCAAACCCAAGTCGCTGGCGGAAGAGATCGCGGCACGCGTCGTCAACAAGGAGCGGGCCCAGCACGGTGAGTCTGTCGAGGCCAGCGCATCATCTGTCAACGACATGTCTTCAGGCCGTCGAGGCGGCCTGCGCTCGCATCAAGGCTCGCAAGGTCGAACTTTGCTCCAGCTTCGCAACGAGGCCCGTCAAAAAGGTTTGAAGGGGCGCTCGGCAATGAACAAGGCGCAGCTTGAAGCGGCCTTGACGCGGTGAGCCTGGCCGGCCTCGGCCTGCGCATATCGACTTGGAACGCATTTACTATCGTTATAGTAGCTACCTACGCTTATTCCAAGAGGGCTAGAGGCACTTTTTATTCCAAAAACGCCTTCAACCGCCCCAGCGCCTGATCCCACTGCTGGCCAATCACTTCGAGCGAACGCCGGGCCACTTCCATGGCGCCGGGCTCAAACTGCCACAGGCGCTCACGGCCGCTCTTCAGGTCCTTGACCAAACCCGCGTCCGCCAGAATCCGCAGGTGCTGGGTGACAGTTCAAACCGAAGGAAATTGAAAAGTTCAACGCGCCACGATTTCCTGCAACCTGCAACCTGGAACGCATTCTGGCCATCGGCCAACTGCACCACGCTCTGTGTAAATCCCGGTTTATAAATATACTGAAAAATATATCTGTCTGAATCAATGTTCAGGAGTTGTCGCCATGTCACAAATCACGCTGTATCTGGACGATGCCACGCAGGCGTTGGTGGATCATGCCGCGCAGGCCAGTGGCATATCGACAAGCCGTTGGGTGGTGGACATCATTGGCAAATACGCCGCCGATGAATGGACCCAGGATTGCCTGGCTTTGGCCGGGCGTTTTGCCGACTTTCCCCTGCGTGAAGAAACCCCCGCTGTGCCGCCTGTCGATTCAGCTTTTGCCGTTTGACAGTGAATGTGCAGCCCAAGCCGCCCGTATTCGCGTCGAACTGGAGGCTGCAGGCACGCCCATCGGCCCGCACGATACGCTGATCGCCGCCACGGCATTGCGCCATCAGGCGACGCTGGTGACGCGCAATGTGCGGGAGTTCTCCCGCGTGCCAGGCTTGCAGTGGCTGAACTGGCACCAGGACATATGAGTAAAACACCGTAACCCACCCAGGCAACCCCGCCAATCCTACACCGGTGGCAGCGAAAGTTGTTCCTGCAGGGTTTCATCGAACAGCGCCAGCAACTGGCGCGCAAACAGGTCCATGTTGGCGGGGCGATCTGACAGGCCTGTTTCAATCGTTCTGGTTTTTGAATTCGGACCCACAACGGCAATGCACACGTGGCCCGGCAAATCGCCATAACGGCTTCCCGACGGGCCAGACGCGCCACTCTCGCTGAGCCCCCACGTTGAGCCAAGTTTGTCGCGGATCTTGCTGGCGGCAAGCTTGGCGTATGGCTCAGTTTCTGCGCGCATTCCGGCGACGTCATCGGCGGTCAGCCCAAGCAGGGCTTTGCCGGCCTGGCGCGTGTAGATCACCGCGCCGCCAACGAAGTAAGCCGATGCGCCGGGTATCGCCAGCAATGCGGCGGAAACAAGGCCACCGGCAGAGCCCTCGATAACGCCTACGGTCTGACCGCGCTCGCGCAAAGATTCCGCCACACGGGCAGCGAGCGAGGCCAATGGGGCAAGACTGGATGGGTCAGACATGGGAAATCCTAGGGTTGAATGAGGTGTGGTGACTACCGGTAACCGGGTCGCCCAGCGCTTGGATGATGCCAGTCATGGGCAGCAGACTCAAGCGCCACATTGACATGCATTGGGGAATTGAGTCAGTTTTAACTAAAGCGCCATATATGATGCATTATTAATAAATAATGCATTTATACGCCAAATATGGCTTTTTACTAAATAAAAATTAATACGCCAAATTAGACGCTTAATGATAATATAAACCCATAAAGCGCCATATTAGACGTTTATGAAAATTGACACTCACATTGCCGATGAAGCACTTCTCAAGTTGATTGGGGAGCGTCTGGCCCGGCTCCGTCTGGCCAGAAATCTGCCGCAGGAACAACTCGCCCAGCAGGCCGGCCTGGGTTTACGCACCGTGCAGCGGCTGGAGCTGGGCCTGGCGGCGACGCAGTTGTCTGGCTTTGTGCGGGTCTGCCGGGTGCTTGGTTTGGTGGAGGGGTTCGAGGCCCTGATTCCGGAGCCTGTGTCCAGCCCGGTGGCGCAATTGAAGCTGCGTGGCAAGCAGAGAAGGCGCGCCTCTTCTGTCAAACCAGCCAAACCTGCCGGCAAGTGGCAGTGGGGTGAAGGGGGCGAACAAGGGGACAACACCCCATGACGCTGGCCGAAGTGCGCTTGTGGGGCCGGACCATCGGTGCGGTGTCGCTGGAAGAGGGCGCTACGGTTGCGGCATTTCAATACACGCCGGAATTTGCGGCCAGCGGCATCGAGGTGTCGCCCATCACCATGCCGCTGGGCAACCGTGTGTACGTCTTTCCGGCGCTTGCGCGCAACACCTTTCACGGCCTGCCGGGCTTGTTGGCGGATTCACTGCCCGACAGGTACGGCAATGCGCTGATCAATGCGTGGCTGGCCACGCAGGGCCGCACATCGGAGAGCTTCAACGCGGTGGAACGCCTGTGTTACACCGGTGCGCGCGGCATGGGGGCGCTTGAATTTGCCCCGGCCGCCGGGCCACTGGCGCGGGTGGCGCAAAAAATTGAAATCGATGCGCTGGTGCAATTGGCTTCCGACGTGCTGGGCCGGCGCGGCGACCTGGCTGGCTCTTTTGCAGGCACCCAGCGCGCCCCTGCGCTGCAAGACATCTTGCGTGTGGGCACGTCGGCCGGTGGTGCGCGCGCCAAGGCGGTGATTGCCTGGAACCGCGACACCAACGAAGTGCGCTCGGGGCAAATCGCTGCGGGTGAGGGCTTTGACTATTGGCTGCTGAAATTTGACGGGGTGTCTGGCAACAAGGACAAAGAGCTCGAAGACCCCAGGGGTTATGGTGCGATCGAATACGCCTATTTCCTGATGGCGCAGGCCGCAGGTGTGACGATGAGCGAGTGCCGCCTGCTGGAAGAAAACGGCAGGCGCCATTTCATGACGCGGCGCTTTGACCGCCTGCCCGGTGGCGGCAAGCTGCATGCGCAGTCCCTGTGTGCGCTGGCCCATTTTGATTTCAACGACCCTGGCGCCTATGCCTACGAGCAGGCCGTGCTGGTGATGCGGCAACTCCAGTTGCCGATGGCGGCGGTGGAACAGCAGTTCCGGCGCATGGTGTTCAACGTGATCGCGCGCAACCAGGACGATCATGTCAAGAACATCGCGTTTCTGATGGACCCGCAGGGCAACTGGTCACTCTCACCCGCGTTCGAGATGACCTACAGCTACAACCCGTCAGGCGACTGGACGGCGCAGCACCAGATGTCGGTCAACGGCAAACGTGACGGGTTTACGCTGGAAGATTTTCGCGCCTGCGCCAAAAGTGCCTTGATGAAACGCGGACGCGCCGAGACCATCGTCGAAGAAGTGCGCGCGGCAGTGGCGCAATGGCCGGACTATGCCGTGAAGGCGGGTGTGGCCGAGGATTGGCGTGAGCAGATACGGCGCAATCTGCGCTTGGGTTTGCCACGCCAGTGATCGGGTCGGGAAAATTCAGCCCTCAATCACGATGGCGCGAAAGTCATTGACATTGGTCAGCGTGGGCCCGGTGATGACCGAGTCGCCCAGCGCCTGGAAGAAGCTGTGCGCATCGTTGTTGTCCAGGCTGGTGCGCGGGTTGAGTCCCTTGGCCCAGGCGCGGCTGATCGTGTCGGGTGTGGCATAAGCCCCGGCGATTTCTTCGGCGCCATCCACGCCGTCGGTATCCGCCGCCAGTGCAAACACACCGGCCAGTCCATCGAGCGAGACGGCGAGTGAGAGCAGGAACTCGACATTGCGCCCGCCCCGGCCCTTGCCTCTGATCGTCACCGTGGTTTCACCACCCGACAGCAACACACAGGGTGGCTTGAACGGCTGGCCCTGCACCGCCACCTGGCGCGCGATGCCGGCCAGGGCCTTGCCGATGTCGCGGGCCTCGCCTTCCAGGCTGTCGCCCAGGATGTGGGGGGTGATGCCAGCCGCGCGTGCCACTTGGGCAGCGGCCTCCAGGGCGATTTGGGGCGCGGTGATGATTCTGGTGTCGATGTGGGCCAGGTGCGGGTCGCCGGGTTTGACTGACTCGCCTTTGCCGCTGTCCAGCAGCGTACGCACGGAGGCCGGCAAGGCGATCTGGTAACGGTCGATGATGGCCAGCGCGTCCTGGCAGGTGCTAGTGTCGGCCACGGTGGGGCCGGACGCGATGTCCATGGGGTTGTCGCCCGGCACGTCGGAGATCAGCAGCGTGAGCAACTTGGCCGGGTGGCAAAGCGCAGCCAGACGCCCGCCCTTGATGCTGGAAAGATGGCGGCGCACGCAGTTCATTTCGGAAATCGTCGCGCCGCTTTTGAGCAGGGCGGCGTTGACGGCCTGTTTGTCGGCCAGTGTCAGCCCATCGCCCGGCGCCACCAGCAGGGACGAGCCGCCACCGGAGATCAGGGCAATCACCAGGTCGTCAGACTTAAGGCCCGTCACCAGGGCGCGGATGCGCTCGGTGGCGTGCAGGCCTGCCTCATCCGGCACTGGGTGGGCCGCCTGCGCGATCTCTATGCGCTGGCAGGGCACTTCGTAGCCGTAACGCGTGACAACCAAGCCTTCGAGTGGCCCTTGCCAATGGTCTTCCAGCGCACGCGCCATGGCGGCCGAGGCCTTGCCGGCGCCGATGACGATGGTTCGGCCTTTGGGCGGTGCTGGCAGATGCGGCGGCAGGCACAGGGCGGGTTGGGCTGCGGCGACGGCGGCATCGAACATGGCGCGCAGCAGGGGGCGGCGGTCAACTGCAGGGATGGCGCGCAGGGTGGTGGTCTGCGGGGTGGAAGAATGGCTCATGGATTGAAATAAAAGAATGAAATGCTACATTAAAAGTAGCTAACTATCTATATGGGACGAGGGCATAATGCCATTTTACTTGCCAAATTCATAGGAGGCCGTCCATTTGCGCTCGTAACCCATCAGCTCAAATTGCTCAGCGATGAAATCGATGAAAGTGCGAACCTTGGCCGAAAGGTGTTTGCGGCTGGGGTAGGCCAGGTTGATGGTCAGGCGCGGCAACTCCCAGTCGTCCAGCACAGGCACCAGGCGGCCGGCCACAATGTGCTCGTAAATAATGTAAGTGGGCTGTACCAGAATGCCCAGGCCCTCCAGTGCAGCGGAGAGCAAGACCTGGCCGTCGTTCGATTCGAGCAGGCCGCGTGCGGCGATGGGGGTGGTTTTGCCCTCGCGCGTGAAGCGCAGTTCGTTGGGGTGGTTGGCGTAGGTGTAAATCAGCAGCTTGTGTTTTGCCAGATCCTCCAGCGTCGATGGGCGGCCGTGGCGCGCCAGATAGGCCGACGACGCGGCCAGGATGCGCCGGGTTTCCGCCAGGCGGCGGATGGTGATGTTGGAGTCGGGCTCGTACTCACGCGTGCGGATGGCCACGTCGATGTTGTTGTCGATCAGGTCCATGTAGCGGTTGGCGGTTTCGATGTGCACCGACACCTGCGGGTAACGCCGTGTGTACTCGGGCAGCAGGGGCGCAATGTGGTTCATGGCAAACGACAGGGACGCGGTGATCTTGAGTGTGCCGGTGGGGTTGAGCGTGGCCGCGTTGACGGCCGACTCGGCGTCCTGCAGCTCGGCCAGCACGGCCTTGGTTCGGCGCAAAAATTCCTGGCCGGTTTCGGTGATGTAGAGGCGGCGCGTGTTGCGCTCGACCAGGCGCCCGCCCAGGCGTTCTTCCAGCGCCGTGAGATGGCGGCTGGCGGCGGCGTTCGACAGTTCCAGCGCCTGTGCGGCGCGGCTCAGGCTGCCGGTCTCGGCCACCTGCACGAATAGTTGTAGTTCTGTCCAGCGGTCCACGGATGTCTTTCGGGCGTGCGTCTTTCGGGCGTGCGTGCCCGATGATACAAAGCCGCTGTAGCGGCTGCGGATCAGGCCAGCGAAGCCCTTACCCGTTCGGGTGTGAAAGGCAGGTCGCGCAGGCGCCGGCCGGTGGCATTGGCGAAGGCATTTGCGATGGCTGCCGCCGTGGGGCCTTGCGAGCCCTCGCCCACGCCCAGGGGGCGCTCTTCGGGCCGGTTGATGAGTTCGACCTGCACGGCGGGCACATCAGGAAAACGCAGGATGGGGTAGTCGCCCCAGTTTTGCGTCAATTTGCGCGAGGCATCGTTCTTCATGGACTCAAACAGGGTCCAACTGCTGGACTGGATGATGCCGCCTTCAATCTGGTTCTTGAGGCCGTCGGGGTTGATGACCAGGCCGGCATCCACCGCCGACCAGGCGCGTTCGACCCGCACCACGCCTGACCGCGCATCCACCGCCACATCGACGACCACGGCGCAATAGACCGCCAGGTTTTTGTATTTGGCAAATCCCAGGCCGCGCCCCTTGAGCACGCCGCTGGCTTCTTTGGCATGCGCCTGTGCAGGTTTGGCCTGCCACTGGGCGAGTTGGGCCGCGCGCTCGATCACGGCACGTGCGCGCGGGTCGCTTAAATGTTTGAGGCGGAACTCAACCGGGTCGGCGCTGGCCGCGGCTGCCAATTCGTCCATAAAGGACTCGGCGGCGAACACGTTGGCGTAGGCGCCCAGCGTGCGCAGGGCCGAGGTGCGAATGGGGGTGTCTTTCAAGAGGTGGTTGGTCACCTTTTGCTGAGGGAAGACATACAAAGGCACGGCATTGCGGTCGCTGCCGCCCGAGGGCTGGGGGATGTTGCGCGCGGGGCCGGGCGGGTGCGGGTCTTTGATGTGCCAGGCTGCCAGCAGGTTGACGCCATCGGGATCGTAGGGGCGGGTGCTGTGGGTGTAGCTCCACAGTTCGTGGTTCCAGTCGACTATTTTGCCGCTGGCGTCAAGCGTGGCTTTCAAGTCCGACACCATGGGCGAGCCCAGCGGCTCCCAGGCGAATTCATCCTCGCGCATCCACTGCACACGCACGGGAACACCGGGCAGGGCCCGCGCCAGCAGGGCCGCGTCCAAGGCCACGTCGTCTGCGCCGTTGTGGCCATAACAGCCTGAGCCCTCGCGGTGCGCCACCGTGACGTTGCCCATGGGCGTGCGCAGGGCTTTGCCCAAATCGATGCGCAACTGGAACACGCTTTGAGAATGGCACCACACCTGGAGCCTGTCGCCGGTCCATTGCGCCAGGGCGCAGGACGGGCCGATGGAGGCGTGCGCCTGGTAGGGGCGGGTGAAAGTGGCGCTCAAGCTGCGTGTGCCTGCGGGTGTGCCGGCGCTGGCCTTCTTTTCGCTGACCACGCTGTCCAGCGCGGCTTGTTGTTTCATGTAGGCGAACAGCGCCGCGCCAACGGGGGGCAAGTCGGCTGGCTCTTCCCATCGCGCGCTGGCCTGCAGCGCGCGGGCGGCGGCGATGGCCTGCTCCTCGCGTTTTGCCGCAACCGCCAAAAAATTGCCGTCGCGTACCACGGCCACCACGCCAGGCAATTGCCGGGCTGCAGCTTCATCGACGGAAAGCAGGCGCGCGCGCGGCGAGTTGGGCCGCACCACGCGGCCATGCACCATGCCCGGCGGGCGCATATCCTGCACATAGGCTTCGCCGCCTGAGACCTTGGCCGGGATGTCGCGCCGGGGCAGGCTTTGGCCGATCAGGCGGTGCTGGCTGCTGGGCTTGGGGGCCGTGGCGCCCGTGGACTCAACTTTCAGCATGGCCGCGTTGCTGATGTCCCAATAATTTGTGTTGCCCTTGGTTGACGTGATGTTGCCGTCGCTCACGCTCAGCTCTGGGAGGGGCACGCCGAGTTTGGCGGCCGCTGCTTGCAGCAACAAAGCGCGCGCTTCGGCGCTGGCAAACCGCAACGCCGTGCCGCTGTCCTGGATCGACAGGCTGCCCGAGGTGACGCCTTCGTTCGGGGTGAGGGCGGTGTTGCCGGATATCACCTCGATGCGCTTGACGTCCACATCCAGTTCGTCCGCCACGATTTGGGTCAGCGCGGTCAGGATGCCCTGGCCCAACTCGACTTTGCCGGTGAACACCGTCACCGTGCCGCCGGGGTTGATGCGAAGCCAGCCGTCAAGCATGCGGTTGGCGTTCAGGCTGCCGGGCAACACCGGTTTGGCTGGGGTCTGCGCCGAAAGAGGCGCAAAAGACGACAGCCCAAATGCCACCGTCAACGAGGATGCCTTGAGGAAGTTGCGGCGCGATGTTGCGACATGCGCCAGGCTGCGCGGCAGGGTGGAATTCATGCCAGCTCCTTCGCCGCACGCACAACCGCACGCATGATTCGGGTATGGGCGCCGCAGCGGCACAGGTTGCCCGCCATGGCTTCGCGGATCTGGTCGTCGCTGGGATTGCGCACCCGGTCCAGCAAGGCCTTGGCCGACATGATCATGCCCGACGTGCAGTAGCCGCATTGCGCTGCCTGCTCGGCAATGAAGGCCCGTTGCAGGGCGTGCAATTTGTCCAGAGTTCCAAGGCCCTCGAGCGTGGTGACCTGGCCCTGCGCCGCCGCCGACGCCGGGTAGACACAGGAGCGGATCGCCTGGCCGTCAAGCAACACCGTGCAGGCGCCGCACTGCGCCGCGCCGCAGCCATACTTGGCGCTGTTGATGCCGAGGTCGTTGCGCAACACGTACAAAAGCGGTGTTTCTGGCGCGGCGGGGCTGGTGTGCCGCACGCCGTTGACGGTGAGCGTGACTGTCATTCGTGTCTCCTCTTGCGTTCCAGGTCTTGATTTGCCCGTGCAGCATAGAGCTTTCTTTGTTCCGCTGGGCGCAAATCTAATTTGCGCGGCCCAGGTTCCAAAAACACAGCGGCTTGCTTACAGTCAGCAAGCACGCAATTCACAGCCAAAAACTGAACTCCTTCACCCATGGTCAAACACATCGTCATGTGGAACATCCTCGGCAAATCGGTGGGCGAACGTGCCGCCAATATCGCCCTGCTGCAAGCCAGTTTTGAGTCCATGCGCGGCAAGATCCCTGGCCTGGCGCATTTTGAAATTGGCATTGACAGCAGCAATGTCGATTACGCCTGCGATGTGGTGCTCTATTCTGAATTCGAGTCGCAGGCCGCCCTGGACGCTTATGCCGTCCACCCGGAGCATTTGCGCGTGAAGGCGGACTTGGCCGGCATCCGCACCGCCCGCCACCAGGTGGATTACCGTGTTTAATCGGGTTGCCAGACGATGTGCCCGGCAAGTACTTTGAGAAGTTGACAAACCATGCCCAATGATTTGAATGACGAGTGGCTGATCCGCCAAATGCTGGAGCGCTGGGTGGTGTGGCGCGACGCCGGTGACTGGGCGCGTTTTGCCACAGTGTGGCACCCCGAAGGGGTGATGATGGCGACCTGGTTCCAGGGCCCGTTCGCCGACTTCATCAGGGTGACGCAGGAGGGTTGGGCCAAGGGTGTGAGCATTTTGCATTTTCTGGGCGGCTCGGCGGTCGAGATACAGGGCGACAGGGCGATTGCGCAAACCAAAATGACCATTTCTCAACGCGGCATGGTCGAGGGCCTGGATGGCCCGGTGCTGTGCGATGTGGTCTGCACCGGCCGTTTTTATGACTTCGTGACGAAGCACGAAGGCCATTGGAAACTGCTGCACCGCCAGCCGATTTACGAGAAAGACCGCATCGACCCGCTCGATTCAAGCCTGCAGCTCAAGCTGGACGGCGCGGCACTCGCCGGTTTTCCGGAGGGTTACCGCCATCTGGCCTACATCCAGACGCGCATCGGCTACACCGTCAAGATGGACATGCCCATGCTCAAAGGCCCGCAGGTCGAAGCGCTTTACCGGCGTGGCGCGCGCTGGCTCGCCGGCGGGGCGCTGGAGCGTTGATGCTTTTCATGCGTGACATCAAAGCCGAAGTGCGCCCCGTTGGCAGCCGTCGCGAAGTTTGCCGGGCCTTGTGCGCCGTGGGACTGGTTGGTCTCGGTAGTTCTTCGGTGCGCGCGCAAAACGCTTACCCCAGCAGGGCGCTGAAAGTGATCGTGCCGCAGCCGCCGGGCGGCGGCTTCGACTTTGTCGCGCGCCTGCTGGCGGATCGGCTTGGCAAGGTAATGGGCCAAAGCGTGGTGGTTGAAAACCGCCCCGGCTCCGGCACCTTGGTCGGCACCGACGCAGCGGCCAAAGCCGCGCCCGATGGGTACACCTTGCTGACCGGATCGGTCTCGAACCTGGCGCTCAACATGGGCCTGTACCGCAACCTGCCGTATGACAGCCTGCGCGATTTCGAGCCCATTGGCCTTGCGGTGAGTTACAGCTACACCTTGATGGCGCGCAAGGATTTGCCGTTTGCATCCCTCAAAGAACTGGTCAATCACGCCAAAACCAATCCTGGCAAGTTGACCTACGCTTCGGCGGGCAATGGCTCGGGCCAGCATGTACTGGCAGCGGCGCTGTGGCATTTGGCTGGAGTGCAACTGGTGCACGTGCCCTATCGCGGGGCGCAGGCGGCCTATCAGGACTTGCTGGGCGGTCGGGTCGATGTTTTTTTTGACCTGTCGCCCACTGCCAGAGCGCAGGTGGATGCGGGCAACGTAAAGGCCTTGGCCGTATCGGGCGCCCTGCGTTCGCCGCTGCACCCCGACGTGCCGACAATTGTCCAAACCGGTGTCGCAGCGCTCGAGCTTGAGTCCTGGTTCGGGTTGTTCGCACCCAGCAGAACGCCACCGGACATTTTGGAACACCTGCGCAATGACCTTGCCCGTATCATCGCTGCGCCGGATGTCGCCGAAGCGTTCGTCAAGGCGGGCGGCAAACCCATGAACATGACCGTGGCCGAAACCCGCGCCCTGGTGCAGCGCTGGACGGCACTGATTCGCGACGCGGACATCAGGGCCGAGTGATCAGCCGCATAATTCCGCGTTGACAATATTGTTCATTCCGTCCGAATTCCTCCTTTAGAAACTGAAACTCATGAAAATTGCCAAGCCCTGCCTTGACCAGCTATTCATCACCGCCCGCACCGCCAACGGTTTTATCGACAAACCGGTCCCGCTGGCCCTGCTGCAAGAGGTGTATGACATCGCCAAAATGGGCGCAACCTCGATGAACACGCAGCCCACGCGGTATGTGATCCTGAGCTCTCCTGAAGCCCGGGCGCGCCTGCTGCCCGCCATGAGCCCCGGCAACCTGGAAAAAACCCGGACCGCACCGGCGACCGTGATCATTGCGACCGACACCCGCTTCTATGAGCACATGGGTACGACCTGGCACAAGCCCGAAGGCAAAGCCATGTTTGAGAACAACGCCGCCTTGTCCGCCGCCACGGCCACCCGCAATGGCACCCTGGGCGGGGCTTACTTCATGATTGCCGCGCGCGCGGTGGGGCTCGATTGCGGCCCCATGAGCGGCGTCGATCTGGCCAAGGTCAATGCCGAGTTTTTTGCCGACGGACGATTCCAGGCCAATTTCATCCTCAACCTGGGTTATGGCGACAACAGCAAGCTGTTCAACCGCAACCCGCGCCTGTCATTTGAGCAGGCCTGCAGCGTGCTCTGATTTTTTTGAGGCGCCGCACCATGTTGTTCCCCACCACGCTCGTCGGCAGTTACCCGCAACCCGAATGGCTGATTGACCGCGCCAAACTGGCCGGCCGCTTTCCGCCGCGCACGCGTGCCAGGGAGTTGTGGCGCATACCCGCCGAGTACCTGGAAGAAGCGCAAAACGACGCAACCCTGATCGCGATTCGCGCCCAGGAAGACGCCGGGCTGGACATCATCACCGACGGTGAAATCCGCCGCGAAAGTTATTCCAACCGTTTCGCGACGGCGCTCTCCGGGGTTGACATCGACAACCCCGGCAGCGCGCTGGACCGCAGCGGCCACCCCAATCCGGTGCCCCGAATCGTGGGCCCGGTCAGACGGCTGCGCCCAGTGGAGGTGGACGACCTGAAGTTTCTCAAGGCGCACACGAATCGCCAGGTCAAGATCACCATGCCTGGGCCGTTCACCATGAGCGAGCAGGCGCAGAACGACTTCTACGCCACAGCCGAGGATGCCTCACTGGCTTACGCACAGGCGGTCAATGAGGAAATCCGGGACCTGTTCGCCGCCGGTGCGGACATCGTGCAGATCGACGAACCCTACATGCAGGCCCGGCCCGAGAAAGCGCGCCAATACGGCTTGAAGGCGCTGAACAGGGCACTGGAGGGCATTGCAGGCGAGACGGCTGTGCACATCTGTTTTGGGTACGCCGCCGTCATCCACGCGCGGCCGTCCGGCTATTCGTTTTTGCCCGAGCTGTACCACTGCACCTGCAAGCAGGTGTCGCTGGAGACGGCGCAGTCGAATTTGGATTGTTCCGTGCTGGCGGGGCTGGACAACAAACGCCTGATGGTCGGATGCATCGATCTGGACAATATGGAGGTCGAGTCAGCGCAAACCGTGGTGGACCGCATCCGGCGCGCGCTGAAATTTGTCAAGCCGGAGAACGTTATCCTCGCCCCCGATTGCGGGATGAAGTACCTGCCACGCGAGGTGGCTGACGGCAAGATGCGGGCGATGGTTGCGGCGGCGAAAATGCTGCGCGCGGAATACGCCTGAAATTGTCATTGAGAATTTTTGAAACAATAGAACTGGAGAATCTGATGGTCCTTGAAACCAGTGCCGAAGACTTGGCCCAAGCCGTGATCGCCCGCATGGCCAATTGCAAAAATCCGCGCTTCAAGGCGGTGATGACTTCACTCATCACCCACCTGCACGCCTTTGCCCGCGAGGTGCAACTCACGCCGCAGGAGTGGATGACAGCGATCCAGTTTCTCACGGCCACGGGGCAAAAGTGCGACGACAAGCGCCAGGAGTTCATCCTGCTGTCTGACACGCTGGGCCTGTCAATGCAGGTCGTCGGCATTGCCCAGGCCAAGGCCATTGCAGCCAACGCGGGCGCGGCAGCGGCCACCCCGGCGACCGAAGCTACCGTGCAGGGCCCGTTCTTTTGCGAAGGCGCGCCACAGTTGCCAATGGGCGCTGATTTGAAGGGTGATTTGCCCGGCGCACCCACCTTGTACCGAGGCATGGTCACGGATCTGGCGGGCAAACCGGTTGCCGATTGCGCTTTCGACGTCTGGTCGAGCGACACCGAAGGTTTCTACGACCTGCAAATGGGTGACAACGCGCCGATGCAGCTGCGGGCGCAGTTCCGCACCGGAGCCGATGGGGGCTACCATTTTTGGAGCGTCAAGCCCGCCAAATACCCTGTGCCGGTGGATGGCCCCGGCGGGGACATGTTGCTGGCCATGGGCCGCCACCCCTACCGGCCAGGGCATATGCACATGATGTTGCGCAAAGACGGTTTCACGCCGCTTGTCACCCACCTGTTTGTGTCAGACAGCGAGTACCTGGACTCCGACGCCGTGTTCGGCGTGCGCAACAGCCTGATCGTCGATTTCGTGCCACGCCAGCCCGGCACGGCGCCGGATGGCCGGGTGTTGGACGGGCCCTGGTTCGACGCAAAATATGACTTCAAGCTGGTGCCTTCAGCCTAGATTTTCACGTTGGCAAACATTAATACAGGAGACAAGCCATGAAGATGCT
The DNA here is from genome assembly GCA_031392945.1 of Rhodoferax sp. GTDB lineage: Bacteria > Pseudomonadota > Gammaproteobacteria > Burkholderiales > Burkholderiaceae_C > JANYCG01. The sequence goes on from JANMVT010000182.1 coordinate 19,910, forward strand.
CAGTCGAATCGTGTCCGCAGTCGCAGCGCTTGTTTGCGTCGCGGCGCTGGCCCCCATGGCTGCGCAGGCGCAATCCACCGCGCCCATCCGCATCGGCAGCACGCTGGCCCTGACCGGGCCGCTGTCTGCCACGGCCTTGACGCACAAACTGGTCGGCGAAATTTACGTGGAGCAACTCAATGCGCGTGGTGGCCTGCTGGGCCGCAAGGTCGAGTGGATCGTGAAAGACGACCAGTCCAAGCCGGACCTGGCGCGCACCATGTACGAGCAGCTGGTGACGGCCGACAAGGTTGATTTGCTGATGGGGCCCTATGCCACGGGTGCGATTCTGTCGGCCATGGGTGTGGCGCAGCGTTACAACAAGGTGCTGGTGCACCACACCTTTGGCATTCCGTCGCTGTCCAAGTACGACATGGCCTTCCCGGCCTGGTCGCTCGGGCCTGACCCCGGCAACACAGTGCCGAACTCGGTGTTTGACGCACTGGCGTCAACCGGCAAGGCACCCAAGACCGTGGCGTTTGTGACCAGCAAGTTCCCTTCGATTCACTTCATGACCCTGGGTGCGCGCGAAGTCGCCAAAAAACGCGGCCTGCAGGAGGTTCTGTTTCTGGAGTGGGATTTTGGCAACCGCGATTTTGGCCCGATTGCCGCGCGCATCAAGGACGCCAAACCCGACCTGGTCTGGATGGGCGACATTGCGCTGGAAGGCAATATGCTGCTCGACGCGATGAAGAAAATCGACTACACGCCGCCCCTGCATTTCCACACCTACCCGGCGCCCGGCCCGATGACCAAATCGCCCGAAGGCAAGAACGCGCTGTCGCTGACCATTTTTGAAGAACACGCGCCATTCATCGACAACGCCCTGGGTGCCGCATTTGTCAAGACCTTCAATGATCGCGCGGCCAAGGCCGGTCTGGCAGACACGTCGGTTGAGGTGCAGGCCGCCGCATCTTTTTCAGCCTGGCAGATCCTCGAAGCCGGCGTGGTCGGCGCCAAGAGCCTTGACGACAGGGCGATTGCCCAGTTCATCAAGGCCAACCGCATAGATACCATTCACGGCAAGCTGCGTTTCAACGGCCCCGGCAATTACGGCGACGACCTGATGAAAATCAAGCAGGTGCAAAACGGCAAATGGGTGGTGGTTTGGCCCACCAGTTATGCGCCACCCGGTGCAAAAATCCTGATGCCCTGATCGCACCGTGCCACTATTGCGATGAGTTTCCCCAGCTTCAACCTGCTGGCCCAATCGATACTTTCCGGCATTTTCATTGGCGGCCTGTACGGTTTGGTCGGGCTGGGGCTGGGCCTGACCTGGGGCTTGCTGCGCCAGATCAACCTGGCGCACTTCGGCCTGGTGTTTCTGAGCGCCTACCTCAGTTACCACATGGCAAGCGTGTGGGGCATTGATCCGCTTCTGACGCTGCTGATCATTCCGCCGCTGTTTTTTGGGGTCGGTGTGGGCATGCAATGGGTGCTGGCACGCTTCGAGATTTCACCCTTCAACTCGCTGCTCGTCACCTTTGGCATCACGGTGATGATCGAAAGCCTGGTGCAGGGCGTCTGGACGGCTGACTTTCGCCGTCTGGAGTCGGCCTACAACAGCCAGAAGTTTGTCGTTGGCACGCTGTATGTGCCGGTGCCCGAGTTGATCACGCTGGTGCTGGCGGTGGTGATTTCATTCGCCATCTGGGCAGCGATGCGTTATACCGACCTGGGCAAGGCCTTGCGGGCCATGGCTGAGGACGGCCCCATCGCAGCGGCCTTTGGCATCAACCAGAAAGGCCTGGCCCTGGTGCTGGCCGGGCTTTGTGCATCGCTTGCGGCGGTGGCGGGCATCTGCCTGGCGCTGACCTTCGCGCTCACGCCTTCCCAGATTTTTGCCTGGGTCGGTGTGGTCTTCGCCGCCGTCATGCTGGGCGGTTTGGGCAGCGCCCTGGGGCCGCTGGTGGCCGGCATCATCATTGGCGTCAGCGAGGCCGTTACCATGGCGGTGGCAGCGCCTTCGTGGGCGCCCATCGTGTCGTTTTCGCTGCTGATCGTGATGCTGCTGTTCAAGCCCGGCAAGGTGGGGGCCTGAGCGGCTATGAACAAGACGGTGACCGGAATTGTGGCGGCCGGGGTTTTGCTGGCCAGCATTCCCTGGCTCGGCCTGCCCTCGTTTTACGAGTCCTTTCTTTACCTGATCTGCCACTGGATGATCCTGGCCCTGTCGTGGAACATCCTGTCGGGTTATTCGGGTTATTTTTCGTTTGGCCATGGTGCTTTTTTTGGCATCGGCATGTACACCTCGGCCGGGCTGGCGGCCAATTCGAACTGGCCTTTCCTGGCGACCTTGCCTGTGGCCGCTGGCCTGGCGGCACTGCTCGGGCTTGGCTTGGGGGCTGTGGTGTTCCGCGTCAAGGCCGTGCGCGGCGAGTTGTTTGCGTTGCTGACACTGGCCATCACCTTCGTGGTCGGCACCATCGTGCTCAACACGCGCATCGACGGCGGGCCGGGCGTGTCCATGGCGGGGGTCAGCGTGCCAGCCATCGGGCCCACCGCGTCCTCGTCCATTTACCTGATGGCACTGGCCACCGCCGTGGCCACGCTGCTGATTGCCTGGCGCATTCAGGCCTCCAAACTGGGCATTGGCCTGTTTGCCATCCACGACGATGAAGACGTGTCCGAAGTCATGGGTGTGCCCACCCTGCGTTACAAGCTGGTGGCGTTTGCCATTTCCTGTGCGCTGGCCGGGCTGGCGGGTGGCATCCACGCCCTGTTTGTGAACTACGTGACGGCGGGCGACACCTTCACCATCACCGTGCCCCTGACCGTGGTGCTGATGAGCGTGCTGGGCGGCACGCGGCACTGGGCCGGCCCGGCGGTAGGCGCGGCCGTCATCACCTGCCTGCTGTATGCCTTCACCGCAGGCGACAGCGCGGTAGCGGGTAGGGCGGTTTTTGGCGCCGTGCTGGTGGCGGTGATCCTGTTCATGCCCAATGGCATTCTGGGCTGGTTCATTCTGCGAAAACAATCGGTTTCAGAGACAAAACCGCCGGCGCAAACTTCAGTCAGAAAACACCCGGACGACAAATCCGGTTTTGCCTCATCGGATTCGACCCAGGCCTGGATGCGTGAGGTCAATTCGGCGGACTTCATGCCGTCGGAGGCCACCGTGGATATCGACCTTGAGCCCCTGGCCGAACAGCAGGTGGCTGGCAAGCAGCTTGCGCCCGCCAAACTTCTGCTGGAGGTGCGTGGTCTGTCCAAGGCCTTCAAGGGCGTGCAGGCACTCGATGATGTCACGCTCGAAGTGCGTGAGGGTGAAATACTTGGCCTGCTCGGCCCCAACGGCTCGGGCAAGTCCACCTTCATCAATGTCGTCAGCGGTCACTTTGAAGCTACTGGCGGGCAAATCCTGTTTGAAGGCCGCGATGTGACTGGCTTGCCGGCGCATCGGGTCGCCCAGGCCGGCATATCGCGCACCTACCAGATCCCAAGGCCGTTTGCCCATATGACCGTGCTGCAAAACGTGGCCCTGGTGGCCATGTTCGGCGCGGCCTCGCTGCCGCATGCGGATGCCACGCGCGAAGCCTGGAAGTGGCTTGAATTTACCGGCCTGGCCGACAAGGCCAATGCCCTGCCCGATGACCTGAACCTGCACCAGCGCAAGTTTCTGGAGCTGGCCCGAGCCCTGGCCGCGCGCCCGCGCCTGGTGCTGCTGGATGAGGTGCTGTCGGGCCTCACACCAGGTGAAATCAACGAGGCGATTGCACTGATACGCAAAATCCGCGACCGTGGCGCCACCATCGTTTTTGTCGAGCATGTGATGCACGCGGTGATGGCCCTGACCGACCGCATTGCCGTGCTCAACTACGGCCGCCTGATCGCGCAGGGCGACCCAAGGGAAGTCATGAAAAACCCCGAGGTGGTCAGCGCCTACCTGGGGTCCAGCGTGATTGGCGGAGCACCGCATGCTTGACGTTGCCGACATCAAGGTCAACTACGGCGCTGCGCCCGCGCTGTGGGGCGTGACGCTCACGGTCAGGTCGGGCGAACTGGTGTGTGTGGTCGGCCCCAACGGCGCCGGCAAAACCACGCTGATCAATGCCATTGCCGGCCTGAACCGGGTCAAGGCAGGTTTCATGCAATTTGACGGACAGGACATCACCCGTCTGGCCAGCCACAAATTTTGCGAAGCCGGCATTGCCATCGTGCCCGAAGGGCGCAGGCTGTTCACGTCGATGACGGTGCTTGAAAACCTGGAACTCGGCAGCTTCATCCCCACCGCCAAAGCGCTGCGGCACCAGTCGCTGGCGCAGGTGCTGGCGCTGTTCCCGGCGCTGGAGAAAAAGCTGCCCGACCCGGCGGGTTCGCTGTCTGGCGGACAGCAGCAGATGGTGGCGATTGGCCGCGCGCTGATGGCACGGCCCAAACTGCTGTTGCTCGACGAACCCTCACTCGGCCTGGCGCCAGTCATCGTGCATGAGATGTTCCAGGCCATCCGCGCCATCAATGCCCAGGGCACGTCGGTTCTGCTGGTCGAGCAGAACGTCGCCATGGCCATGCAGCTGGCCAGCCGTGCCTACGTGATGGAAGAGGGCCGCATCGTGGCGCAGGGCGAGGCCAGCGAACTGCTGACGCGGCCCGAGATCAAAAAAGCCTACCTGGGCTTATAAGCCGCCTGCGGCTTCGGTGTTCACGGTGAACCACTCTGGAACGGCGGGGCCCCAGAGGTAGAAGGAGTCTTCGGGCGCGAAGTCCCCGGCCTTCCAGTCGCGGCTTGGGGCGATGAAGTCGATGTCGTAGGAATATTCGGCAAAGCTGCCCCAGGGGTCGCGGGCGTAGTAGAAGTAGTTGGAGCCCAGAACATGCCGGCCAATGCCCCAGCCGTCGGGATAACCGGCCACACGCAGTTGCTCGCTGCCTTCGCCCACTTCGTCCAGGCTGCCCACGTCCCAGCTGGTGTGGTGCAGACCGGGGCCGTTGGACATCACACAGGCCAGCAGGTGGTGGTCGCTGCCATGGGGTGTGTGCATGAAGGCTACCAGGCCGCCCGAACGGTCGGACAGGCGCAGGCCCAGCACGCCTTCACAGAAATCGATCAGGCGCGAAACATTGGTCGTGAACACCAGGGTGTGCGACAACCAGCGCGGGCGCACCTGGCCGATCTGGGTGCGCATGGGCGACGTCGCGCCGCTGCGCGGATCTGGCCGTGCGGCCGAACGGGGTGATTTCTGGCTGGGCGAGACCTTGTCGGCCACAACCAGCTGGAACACCGTGCCGTCCGGCGATTTGAGCCACAAGCCCCCAGCTTCACCCAGGGTCGCGGCGACAGCGGGCGCGGCGCACGCGATGCCCATCTTGTCAATCTTCTGCTTGAAGGCAGCTTCATCTTTTGCATAGATTCCAAAGCTGATGTATTGCAGCGCCTTGGGTTTTCCGTTGGCCAACACCGTCATCCAGCGGTGCTCATGCCCGTGGGTGTACAGGTTGACCTGCTGGCCCGCCGGCTGGACATTCATGCCAAAGGCGGTGTAGAACTTGATGGCGGCATCGATCTCGGGCACGGTGAACACAATCCGGTTGACCGAATGGACTGCCGTGACGCCAGAGCGGCGCGATGCACCTGCTGAGTTTTGGGGTGTTGTCATGGTTCCTCCTTATTGGGGTGGTTGAAAGCTGACGGGTGCCATGGATTCTTTCATACGGCCAGCACGCGGTCGGCCAGGGGCCGGATCCAGGCGCTCGGGATGGAGGGCGATGGCGCAGGCCATGGCGAGCAGTTGTTCAGGGTTTGCGTTGGCGTCTCCTCGCCATGCGACGTGGTGGTCCGGGCGGATCAACACCCGCTCGGCGCCGTACAACGCGCGGGCCGCAGCGCTGTCGCAGCGAACCACGTCCAGCGGCAGGCGCTGGGCCGCCGCCGCCTCTTGCCAGGCCAACGCGTCAGCAGGGAGCTCATTCAAAGCGCGGGTTGAACTTGGCGGCATGAAACACAGCAGGGTGAAGTCACGGCCAAACAGGTCGAATATTGATTTTCCGTCCAGCCAGATGTGCGGCGCGCGCGCGCCGGGCCGCGCTTCGGGGACATACTGGTTTGGCAAATCTGGCGGTGGCGCGGCCGCTTCAGAGGCCACGATCGGACTGCCCTCATACCTCAGGCCCAATTGCAGGCCAGGGATGTTGAACTCATTGTGCACATGTTGGCGCAACGCTTGCCCCAGTTGCTGGCGGGCCAGGTTAGCCGCCGGCCCGGCAGCGTCCAGATTGGCCGGCACCTTGATCTTGCCGATGCTGTCGGCCATGGCCCGCGCAAAAGCCGTGTTTCGATGGGCAATCGGCTTGCGCTCGGCTTCGTAGGAATCCAGCAGATTCGACGGCGCCCAACCCTGGATCACTGCCGCCAGCTTCCAGCCCAAATTCACCGCGTCGTCCACGCTGGTGTTGTAACCCATGCCGCCAGTGGGTGTGAACAGATGGGCCGCGTCGCCCGCGAGGAACACGCGCCCCTGGGAGAACTGGTCCGCCACCAAGGTGAAACCGGCGTGCCAGGGGGCGATGGCGATCAGTTCAAAATCAAATTCGTGCCCGGTCGCCGCGAACATGGCAGCCTTAAAGTCAACAGATTCAGGCGTCTGCCCGGGTTTGAGCTGGATGCCAAAAAGAAATTTGTCAACGCCGTCGATGGCGATCAGCAAGCCGCGTTGAACCGCGTTCACAGCCCAGTATTGCCAGGCCGGGTTCTTGCCCAGCACCTGGTAAAGCTTGCCCGACCTGAAGTAGACCGACAGCATTTGTCCGCCAAAAAAATCGCGCACGTCATCGCTTTGCCCGCTGTAACGGATGCCGCAGGTCTTGCGCACCAGGCTGCGCGGGCCGTCACAACCGACGACGTAACGCGCCTTCAGATTCATCAGCTGCCCGTCGCCGGCCTGGCGGGCGAGCACCTGCGCGTGTTGCGCGTCCTGCGAGATGGCTTGGGCCTGCCAGCCCAGCATCAAGTTCACGCTGTCGCAGGCTGCAGCCTGCGCGCGCAACACCGGTTCGATCAACATCTGGTTGCCACGGTGCGGCAACTCCGGCGTTGGCCAGGCGTCCTCGCCATAGTCGCCGAATGAAGACTGGTTGATCGCCTGGCTGCGCGAGGGGATTGCAAACCGCGTCAGTTCCTCACCCGCAAGCGTGGTGCAGTAAACAATGTCCTGCGGGTAGTCGGCGGCCAGGCCCAGTTGGCGCACCACGTCGGCGAAACCACGGCGGCGGTAATGCTCCATGGTGCGCGACGAAGTGGCGTTGGCCTTGGGGAAATCCGGTGCGCCGACATCTTCTTCCAGCACCACACAATCCACACCCCGCACGCCCAGTTCGATGGCCAGCATCAAGCCGGCCGGGCCGCCCCCCACGATGGCGACGTCGGTCGTTTTCATGGTGGCCGGCCTAGTCGGCGCTCGCACCAGTGCGTTTGACCATATCAGCGTAGACCACGGTGTCGCTGTCGATGAGGCTGCCCAGGGCCGCAGGCGTTACGGGAAAGGGCACAAAGCCGAATGCCGAGAACTTCTCCGCCACGTCCGGCTGTTTAAGCACCTCGTTCAAGCTCTTGTTCAGGTTGTCGACCACGGCGGCCGGCGTGGCTTTGGGCGCCATGATCGCGATCCAGCTGCGCGCCTTCACGCCCTTGGGACCGCCTGACTCTTCCAGTGTCGGCACATTGGGCAAGGTCGGCGAACGCGCGTCATCGGCAATGGCGATGAAGCGCAATTTGCCAGCCCGCATCAGGGCGCCCGCGCTGGCGATGCTGCCCATGGCCCAGTCCACTTCACCGGTGGCAACGGCCCCGTACAACTGCGAAATTTCCTTGAACGGGATGTGCAGCATCTTGGTGCCGGAAGCGGCCTCGATCTGGGCCGCGCCCAAATGCAGAGGCCCGCCAATCGAGTTCGAGCCGTACGTGACCTTGCCGGGCGTCGCGGCGGCGGCTACCAGATCCTTGGCGCTTTGAATCGGGCTGTTGGCGCCCACCACGATGAAAAACGAGGTGCGGTAGACGCCGCCCACGGGCACAAAGTCGGCCTTGGGGTCATAAGGCAGCTTCTTGAACAGCGAGGGGCTGATGGCCAGGTGGCCCACGTCGGCCATCAACAGGTCGTAGCCGGTGGCTGGCGCCTGCTTGACCGCGCCCACGGCGAGGAAACCATTGGCGCCAGGGCGCGGGTCCACCACAACGGACTGTTTCCAGGTCGCGCCAAGCCGCTCCCCGACGATTCGGGCCACCACATCCGGGCCGCTGCCTGCGGGGAACGGGGAAATGATGCGCACGCTCTGGCTTGGAAAAGACTGGGCGAAGGCTTGGCCCAAGGGCGAACACAGGGCGAATCCGGCGGTCAAGCTGAGAAAAAGGCGCTTATGCATGCTGTCTCCATAGGATTTATTAATCTGCATCAGCATGTTAGGTTTTTCCACAGCAACGCTATAGAGTGCAAAATAGTACTTTTGATACCTGTCAGGCATCACTTATGAAGCTGCATCATTTGCGCAATCTGGTGGCGGTGGCCGATGCCACCAGCATCCGGGGCGCGGCGCGTGCGTTGGGCTTGGCACAGCCGGCCATCACGCGTGGTTTACGCGACTTGGAGCAGGAGCTGGGCGTTCCTCTGCTGGAACGCCATGGCAAAGGCGTGTCGCTCACCGTCTACGGGCAGTCCTTTGTGGTGCGCGCGCGGTCCATCTTGCAGGATGTCGAGCGCGGTCGCCAGGAGATCGGGCAGCTCAAGGGCGGCGCCAGCGGCAAAGTCAGCGCGGGTTTGTCAAGCGCCGTGTTCCTGTCCCTCGTGCCCGAGGTTTACAAGGCATTTCGAACGAGCTTCCCTGACGCACGCCTGGCGCTGACCGAGGGGCTTTTCCCCGCCCTGGAGCCCCAGCTCAAAGACGGCAGCCTGGACTTTTATGTCGGCCCGCGCCCGCTTGGCGAGATCGACAAATCCTACACTTTGCAGCTCCTGTTTCGCAACCGGCGGGCGGTGGTGTGCCGGCGCGGCCACCCGCTTGCGGGCGCGCGCAGCCTGCGCGAGCTGACCGACGCGCAATGGATCATGACCGGCCTGCGCCAGCCGGTGGAGGTCGAGTTTGAGGAGCAATTCGCCGCGCACGGCCTGCACGCGCCCAAGGCCGTCACCCAGACGTTGACAACCTTGCCCCTGGTCGCCTTGTTGCATTCGACCGACGCCCTGGCGTTTCTGCCCCAACAATGGATCACCAGCGACCTCTTCAAGCGGGTCTTGCAGGAGATCGCCGTGCAGGAGCCGCTGGACGGCCCCGACATCGTGCTGGTCCGGCGCAACACCCTGCCATTGACGCCGATGGCAGAAAAGCTCGCCCTGCTGTTTGAGCGCGCCTCCGGCAAGCCCTACATGCTTGCGCCGGTTTGACGCGTGAATACTATATAAATAATAGCTAACTATGCATATTCCACAAGGGAAAACGGCCTATTTTACCGGAAAAGTCTGAAATCCCGGCTATGCGGCAGGTTCTTTCAAGGCCGACAGCGCCAGGGCCTGCGCGCGCTCCAGCGCCATCTGCTCCTCAAACTGCTGGCGGCCCTGCTTCACCACGGCGATGAGTTTGCTGCGGTCCTTGAAGTGTGGGTGCATCTTTTCGAACAATTCCAGGTTGTGCGCGCGAAACCGCGCCAGGGTTTGGGCAACCTCTTCGGGCGCATGGCCCAGCAGGTCCAGCACGCTGGCGCCGCTGACCAGGCTGGACTCGAACAGCTCGCGCTGCACCCGCATTACGCCGCGCTCGCGCAGCTCGTGCCAATGTGTCACGTCTTTGGCGCGCGCCACCAGTTGCAGGTGGGGAAAATGCGCCAGCGCCAAATCCACAATCTTGAGCGACTGCTCCTTGTCGTCCACCGCCACCACCAGGATTTTGGCCTTGGCCGCGCCCGCCGTGCGCAACATGTCCAGGCGCGAGGCGTCGCCGTAAAACACGCGGTAGCCGAACCGCCCCGCCGCCTCGATCATCTCGGTGTCGTGGTCCAGCACGGTGGATTTGTGGCCCTGGGCCGCCATCAGGCGCCCGATGATCTGGCCGTAACGCCCGAAGCCGGCGATGATGATCGGCGCTTCCTGCAGTTCGGAAATCTCGGCCATCACCGGCACACCGCAATTCGCGAAGCGTGGCAGCAGCAGGCGGTCGATGGCCAGCAGGACGAGCGGGCTCAGCAGCATCGACACGGCGACGGCGCCGATCAGGAGCGAGGCGATCTCGGGCGTGAAAATTTTCACGCCAGCAGCCGCCTGAAACACCACAAAGGCAAATTCGCCGCCCTGCGCCAGCAGCAGGGTGAACACCGGGCGCTCCTGGAACGGCAGGCCCATCCGGCGCGCGATGGCGTAGATGGCCAGCGCCTTCAAGCCCATAAAGCCCAGCACGATCAGGGCCATGAGGCCGGGCGAGCGGGCCAGCACGCCCAAGTCGATGCTCATGCCCACGGCGATGAAAAACAGGCCCAGCAGCAGGCCTTTGAAGGGCTCGATGTCGGTCTCCAACTCGCGCCGGTATTCACTCTCGGCCAGCAACACGCCGGCCAGAAAAGCGCCCAGCGCCATCGACAAACCGACAACCTGCATCAGCCCCGAGATGCCGACCAGGAGCAACAGGGAAGCAGCGGTGAAGATCTCGGGCGCGTTGGAGCGCGCGATCCAGCGGAACAGGGGGCGCAGCAGGAGGCGCCCGCCGACTACGATGCCGCCGATGACTGCTATTATTTTAATAGCTTCCAAGGCATGATTGACGAGGACAATTGGCTCATTTGACCCCTCAGCCGGGATGAATTGGGCGCCCAGCAGCGGCAACAGGCCCAAAATCGGGATGGCGGCCACGTCCTGGAACAAAAGGATCGAAAACCCGGCCTGGCCGCTGGGCGTGGGCAACAGGTTGCGCTCGCCCATCACTTGCAGGGCGATGGCCGTGCTCGACAAGGCCAGGCCGAAGGCCGCAACCAAAGGGGTGCGCCAGCCGCCAAACAACGCCGGTGCCAAGCGCCCCAGCACATAAAAACCGATGAAAAGCGCCGCCACGCAGGCCAGCACCTGGGCGCTGCCCCAGCCAAAAATCGGCCGGCGCAGGCTCCACAGGCGCTTGGGCTCCAGTTCCAGCCCGACCAGGAACAGCATCAACACCACGCCGAACTCGGCAAAATGCAAAATGTCTTCGACATTGGTCACCAGGCCCAGGCCCCAAGGGCCGATCACCAGGCCTGCGGCCAGGTAACCGATGATTGAGCCCAGGCCCAGCGCCTTGGAGACCGGCACGGCGATGACGGCGGCGCTCAAATAGATGAAGCTGTTGACCAGCCAGGTGGGTGAGTTTTCCATGGCGATAAGATACATGAAACTTGAGGGCTGGCAGCCTTCGGGCCTTCGAGGCGGGCCCGCGCCGCCCGCAACGACGCAAAATAACGCAACATTTCAGGAGACCGTCATGCCGGTAGTCGTCATCGCAAACCCCAAGGGCGGGGTCGGCAAGTCCACCCTGGCCACCAATGTGGCGGGTTATTTCGCGTCCCAGGGGCATGCCGTGATGCTGGGCGACGCGGACCGCCAGCAGTCCTCGCGCCTGTGGCTGGGCCTGCGGTCCCCCCAGGCGCGGCCCATCAGCACCTGGGAGATGAGCGCCGACATGATCGCCAAGCCGCCCAAGGGCACGACCCATGTCGTCATCGACACGCCAGGCGGCCTGTCCGGCTGGCGCTTCAACGACGTGATGAAGATGGCCACCAAGCTGATCGTGCCGCTGCAACCCAGCGTGTTCGACATCTTCGCCACGCGCGCCTTTCTGGACGAACTGGCCAGGAACAAAAACGCCGGGCACCTGCAAGTCGCCCTGGTCGGCATGCGGGTGGACGCGCGCACCATCGCCAGCGACCACCTGCACGAGTTCGTCGAGACCCTGGGTTTGCCGGTGCTGGGTTACGTGCGCGACACGCAAAACTATGTGCACCTGGCGGCGCGCGGCTTGACGGTGTTCGACGTGGCGCCGAGCCGGGTGGAAAAAGACCTGGCACAGTGGGAACCGATTTGCAAGTGGCTGGACAAATAATTCAACAATCGAGGAGACAACATGAGGACTTTTCAAACCATTGCCGACCTGGCGGCCTGTGTCGGCCAGGAGGTCGGTACCAGCGACTGGATCACCATCACCCAGCAGCAGGTCAACCAGTTCGCTGAAGCCACGGGCGACCACCAATGGATCCACGTCGATGTGGAGCGCGCCAAGGCCGGGCCGTTCGGCGCGCCCATCGCGCACGGTTTTCTCACCTTGTCCCTGCTGCCGAGATTTTTCGCTTCTGCCTTTGAGATCGTTGAAAAAGGCATGGGTGTGAATTACGGCCTGAACAAGGTGCGTTTCACCTCGCCCGTGCCCGTGGGCAGCCGCCTGCGCGCGAAAATGACCCTGCTCAAAGCCGAGCCGATCGACAACAACGGCCTTCAAATGACCTGGGGCGTCGCCGTGGAGCGCGAAGGCGTGGCCAAGCCGGTTTGCATCGCCGAGTCGATTGGCCGCAGTTACCCTTGACGCATGGTCTGGTTCAATGCCTGATTCAGCGCCAGATTCATATCGGCGCCCTCGCGCCGCCCTGGATTTTCGGTTGAATTAAATTGCTACTATTATAATAGCTAACTATTCAATACCCGCGAGGGAAAAAAGCGTGTTTTGTTGGAAAAACCTGGAAATGCCTGGAAAAGGACGTCAGGCAAAGCCATTTTGCCGCCAGGCCTCGAACACCGTCACTGCCACCGCGTTGGACAAATTCAGGCTGCGCTGGCCGGGGCGCATCGGCAGCTTCAAGGCGTTGCCCGGATTCACCTGACCGCGCACCGCTTCGGGCAGCCCCTGCGTCTCCGAGCCGAACACCAGCCAGTCGCCGGGGAAAAACCGCGTCTCAAACGGCGAGTTTTGGCCCCGGGTGGTGAGCGCGAACAGGCGCGCGCCTGGTGGCTCTTCAGCGGCCAGAAAGGCGTCCCAACTGGCATGGCGCGCGACTTGGGCGTACTCGTGGTAATCCAGCCCGGCGCGGCGCAGTTGCTTGTCTTCCATCGAAAACCCCAGCGGCTCGATCAGATGCAAAGAGCAACCGGTGTTGGCCGCCAGGCGGATCACATTGCCGGTGTTGGGCGGGATTTCGGGCTGGACCAGGACGATGTGAAACATGGGGCGGATTGTCGCTGGCGACGCTCGCAGGGCGGAGCGTGGGGGCACTATTCAGTTCGTGCGATCACCAGGCCAGTGATGTGGGCCGCGCCCGCTGACCGAAGGGCTCTGGCCGCAGCGTACATTGACGCCCCGCTGGTCATCACGTCGTCCACCAGCACCAGGCGTTTGCCGCGCAGGCCGGCCGCCAAAAACGGCTCCACCGCAAAGGCGTCTTTAACGCTGGCCTGGCGGTCTTCGCGGCCCAGCGAGCTTTGGGCGGGCGTGTCCTTGATGCGCAGCAACACGCGGGCCTGGGTCTTTTGGCGATCCAGCGCGCGGGCCAAGGTCAGGGCCTGGTTGAAGCCGCGCTCTTTCAGGCGTTGGCGCGACAGGGGCATGGGCAAGAGGCAGTCTGCCGCGTCCAGCGCCGGCTCGGCCCAGGGCGTGCTGCGAAGCAAGGCGGCGAAACTCGATGCCCAGCCCGCGTTGCCATTGAATTTATAACTGGCGATCAAGCCTGACCAGGGGTATTCGTAGGACACGGCGGCCACACAGGCATCCAGCGGCGGTGGCGCTTTGAGGCATCTGCCACAACGGGCGACACCTGCGGGCACCGGCAGCGCGCAAGTCTGGCAGCGCGGCTGCGGCTGGGCGAAGCGCACCACGCAGGGTTCGCACACCGGGTCGGCCGGCCAGGCGTGGCAGACCGCGCACTGGCTGGGCAGTGCCTTGGGCAGCGCCCTTGGCAGGGCATGGGACAGGGTTTGGATCAGCTTGCCGGACATCGGGTCAATATACTCGGCTGCGATGACCAGCGAACGCCCCCCCACCATCGATCCCGCCGCCGCCCTGCGCTGGCGCCACATGCCGGCCGAGCCCTCGCCCTGGCTGCATGAGGAGGTGGCACGGCGCATGGCCGAGCGGCTGGACATCATCCGCTTGCAGCCCGGCGCCTGGGCGGATTGGGAGCCTTTGCGCGGCGGTTTGCAGGGCCACGCGCTGATTGCGCGGCGCTACCCGGATGCTGCGTGTTTTGTGATGAATCCCCTCGCCAGCCATGACAAATTAGCTTCTAAAAATATAGCAAAACCGTGGTGGAATCCCGACCGCTGGCGGGGTGCTGCCACCCGCTTCGAGGCGCCACCTGAGTCCGGCGTGCAAATGCTGTGGGCCAACATGGCCTTGCACATGGCGACCGACCCGCAGGCGCTGATTGCCGCCTGGCACAAAGCGTTGGCGGTGGACGGCTTCGTGATGTTCTCCTGCCTGGGGCCCGACACCCTGCGCGAGTTGCGCCATGTCTATCATCGCCAAGGCTGGCCGGCGCCCACGCACCAGTTCACCGACATGCACGACTGGGGCGACATGCTGGTGGGCGCAGGTTTTGCCGAACCGGTGATGGACATGGAGCGCATCACCCTGAGTTTTGAGACGCCAGAGCGCCTGCTGGCCGAGCTGCGCACGCTGGGGCGCAATCTGCACCCGGCGCGGTTTGCCGGCCTTCGCGGCCGGGCCTGGCAGAAGCGGCTGCACGCGGGCTTGTCAGAGGGTTTGTCAAATCCAGCCGAAAGCGGCCGTTTGACCTTGACCTTTGAGGTGATTTACGGGCATGCCCTCAAACCGGCGCGTCGGCTCCAGATGGAGCCGCAAACCACGCTGTCGCTCGACGAGATGCGCATGGCCCTGCGCCGGGGCAAGCGGGCCGATCCGGCGGGCAAACCGGTCGTTTAGGCGATGTGCTGCGGGGCCGGCCGCGCGGTCTGTCGGCGTCTTGGCGGCCCCAGTGTCTCGGCTACAATCATCCGCAGTCGAATTAGGGTATTTCCCCGGCTTTGTGTTGCGCCAAACTTGTTTGGCGCGGCCGCTCAGGCAAATCGCGTGACAAATTTGGTTTTTCGCTTCGCCACAGTGCAAGGTCAGAACATCCAGTGGTTTTTGCGGCGCAACTGTTCAGTGACGCCGGCCCAGCTGGGTTTGCTGTACGTGTCGCTGTGCGTGGTGTCTTTGGGCATCGGCGCCGCGTTCTGGTTTCAGGGCGCGCCGTTGATCCTGCCGTTTGCGTGGGTGGAACTGGTTGCGGTCGGTGTGGCGTTTGTGGTGTATGCGCGCCACGCCAGCGACGGCGAGCGGATCTACCTGGCAGGCCCCCAACTGGTGGTGGAACTGGACAACGGCGGCAAGCTGGAGCGGGCCGAGTTCCGGCGCGAATGGGTCAGGGTGGAGCCGATGTCGGACGACGGCTCCCTGATCGAGCTGTCGGGCCAGGGCCGGTCGATCAATGTGGGCCGCTTTGTGCGCCCGGAGTTGCGCCCGGAGTTGGCGCGCGAGATCAGGATGGCGCTGCGAGGCGCATGAATTTAGTTGGCTTGTTTTAGTTGGCTTGTTTTAGTTTTTTGAGGCAAAGAAGAAGTGAACACGATGAAGAGCATTTTCAATCATTTGGACAAGTGGCTGGCGGCCGTCGGCGCTTGGGGCGCCACGGTGGCATTCACGGCGGCGCATGCGGTGGGCAATCTGCCTGGGGGCCCGGCCGTCAACCAGCTCAATCTGCATCCTGCGGTGACCAAAATCGCCGAAGAACAGGCCTGGCTGCACTGGTTCATGCTGATCGTCTGCACCGTGATTTTCATCGCCGTGTTCAGCGTGATGTTTTATTCCATCTGGAAGCACCGCAAGGACAAAGGCTACAAGGCAGCCAACTTCCATGAATCGGTCACGGTGGAAATCATCTGGACCATCGTGCCTTTCATCATCGTGATCCTGATGGCCCTGCCCGCCACCAAGGTGATCGTCGCGATGAAAGACACCACCAATGCCGACCTGACCATCAAGGCCACGGGGTACCAGTGGAAATGGGGCTATGACTACCTCAAGGGCGAAGGCGAAGGCATCGGTTTCATTTCGCAGCTTGACAGCACGCACCGCGAAATGTCCAACAACGGCGGCCCCAAACCCGGCCAGGTGGTTGACGACTATTTGCTCAAGGTGGACAACCCGCTGGTGGTGCCGGTGAACAAAAAAGTGCGCATCATCGTGACTGCCGTGGACGTGATCCACGCCTTCATGGTGCCCTCGTTCGGCATCAAGCAGGATGCGGTTCCCGGCTTTGTGCGCGACACCTGGTTCAAGTCTGAAAAGGTGGGCGACTATTACGGCCAGTGCGCCGAATTGTGCGGCAAAGAGCACGCCTACATGCCGATTCACGTGAAGGTGCTTTCCGCCGAAGACTACGCCAAATGGGTCGATGGCGAGAAGAAAAAGATGGCCGCCAAGGCGGATGATCCGGCCAAGGTCTGGACCGCCCAGGACATCACCGCGCGCGGCGAAAAAGTCTATGCTGCCAACTGCGCCGCCTGCCATTTGCCGACCGGCAAGGGCGCCGGCCCGATCAAGGCGCTGGATGGCTCGCCCACGGTGCTGGACGCAGACAAGGGAAAACAGATTGCCGTCTTGCTCAATGGTCAGAACAACGGCGCCATGCCTTCCTGGAAGCAGCTCAACGACACCGACATCGCGGCCGTGATCACCTTCACCAAGAACAACTGGTCGAACAAGACCGGGCAATTGGTGCAACCGGCGGAAATCACCGCCGCCCGCAAGCCCTGAGGCTTGCCGGTGAAAAGCCTTAATTGAATTTAGAGATTTAGAGAATTGAGAAGGAATCCAGCATGAGCGCCGTTTTAGATCCCCACGCCCATGGCGAGCACGCCCATGACGACCACCACGACCACGGCGCCCCGGCGGGCTGGCGGCGTTGGGTTTATGCGACCAACCACAAGGACATTGGCACGCTGTATCTGCTGTTCGCCTTCACCATGCTGATGATCGGCGGCGTGCTGGCGCTGTTGATCCGCGCCGAGCTGTTCCAGCCTGGCCTGCAACTGGTCAACCCGGAGATGTTCAACCAGTTGACCACCATGCACGGTGTGATCATGGTGTTTGGCGCCATCATGCCGGCCTTTGTGGGTTTCGCCAACTGGATGATCCCGATGCAGATCGGCGCGGCCGACATGGCCTTCGCGCGCATGAACAACTTCTCGTTCTGGCTGTTGATCCCGGCCGGCATCCTGGTCGTCACCTCCTTCTTCATGCCTGGCGGCGCGCCAGCTGCGGGCTGGACGTTTTACGCACCGCTCACCCTGCAAATGGGCCCGAGCATGGACGCCGGCATTTTTGCCCTGCACATCCTGGGCGCCAGCTCCATCATGGGCTCCATCAACATCATCGTCACCATCCTGAACATGCGCGCGCCCGGCATGACGCTGATGAAAATGCCAATGTTCTGCTGGACCTGGCTCATCACCGCTTACCTGCTGATCGCCGTGATGCCGGTGCTGGCAGGCGCCATCACCATGACGCTGACGGACCGCCACTTCGGCACCAGCTTCTTCAACCCGGCGGGCGGCGGCGACCCGGTGATGTTCCAGCACATCTTCTGGTTTTTTGGCCACCCCGAGGTCTACATCATGATCTTGCCGGCCTTCGGCATCATCAGCCAGATCGTGCCTGCCTTCGCCCGCAAACGCCTGTTTGGCTACGCCTCCATGGTGTATGCGACCTCGTCCATCGCGATCCTGAGTTTCATCGTCTGGGCGCACCACATGTTCACCACCGGCATGCCGGTGACCGGCCAGTTGTTCTTCATGTACGCGACCATGCTGATTGCCGTGCCCACCGCCGTGAAAATCTTCAATTGGATCGCCACCATGTGGCAGGGCTCGATGACGTTCGAGACGCCGATGCTGTTTGCCGTCGGCTTCATTTTCGTGTTCACGATGGGTGGCTTCACCGGCCTGATTCTGGCCATGGCGCCGATTGACATCCAGTTGCAGGACACCTATTACGTGGTGGCGCATTTTCATTACGTGCTGGTGGCGGGTTCGCTGTATGGCATGTTCGCCGGTTATTACTACTGGTCGCCCAAATGGACCGGCGTGATGTACAACGAAACACGGGGCAAGATCCACTTCTGGTGGAGCCTGGTCGCCTTCAACGTCACCTTCTTCCCGATGCACTTCCTGGGCCTGGCCGGCATGCCGCGCCGCTACGCCGACTACCCGATGCAGTTCGCCGACTTCAATATGGTGGCTTCGGTGGGGGCCTTCGCATTCGGCTTCGCGCAGGTTTACTTCTTCTTCTTCATCGTTTTGCCGGCCATGCGGGGCAAGGGTGAAAAAGCGCCGCAAAAACCCTGGGAAGGCGCTGAAGGCCTGGAGTGGGAAGTGCCATCCCCCGCGCCATTCCATACATTCGAAACGCCGCCCCGGTTGAACGCCTCGGCCACCAAGGTCATTGGCTGAAGCGCCTGCTGACACGACTGAACAGGGCCGCGTGATGAATTCCGACCAAAAGAAAGCCAATCTGAAGACAGGTCTCGTCCTGGCTTCGGTTGCCCTGGTTTTTTTCGTCGGTTTTGTCGTCAAAATGTTCCTGCTCGGCAAATAGGCGATGGAAATCAAACCATGATCAAACCATGAATTTGCGCCTGGAAAACGTCAGGATGCTGGGCAAGCTGGCGGTGGTGACTGCGGGCATGTTCGGGTTTGGTTACGCCATGGTGCCCCTGTACAAGGCCATCTGCGAAATTACCGGTGTCAACATCCTGGCGGTGGGAGAGCGCGATGTGCCTGGCAATTCCAGCAGACAGGCCCCCAACACCCAGGTGGACTTGAGCCGCACCATCACGGTGGAATTTGACGCCAACGCCCGAGGCCCCTGGCAGTTCAAACCGCAGACCCATTCCCTGCAGGTGCATCCAGGCGAGTTGGCCACGGTGGTGTACGAGTTCCAGAACACGCAAAACCGCCGCATGTCGGCGCAGGCCATCCCCAGTTATGCGCCCCATCAGGCGGCGATGTATTTCAACAAGGTTGAATGCTTTTGCTTCCAGCAGCACACGCTGGATCCGGGCGAGAAGAAACAATGGCCGGTGGTGTTTGTCGTGGATGGCAAATTGTCCAAAGATGTGAAAACCATCACCTTGTCCTATACGTTTTTTGAGGTCGGCAGCAAGACGCCGCCGGCGCCGGTGGCAGATGCGGTGGGCCATGTTTCGAAGGGGGCGGGCGCATGAGCGATCCTCATGTTCCATCTGGTCCTTCCAGTCCATCTGGCCCTGCTGGCGCGCCTGCGGCTTCGTTCGGCCGCAGCATCAAGTTGGTGGCCTGGTCGTTTTTGGGGATCCGCAAGAACAGCGAATACCAGCAGGATCTCGCACGGGTGAACCCGGTACATGTCATCGTGGTGGCGATCACCGGCGTGCTGTTGTTTGTGGTGGGCCTGGTCGTCCTGGTGAACTGGGTGGTTGCCAAATAGGGCAATCGAGGATGGCTAATGGCGGCCAGCCGAATGACGCGGCTTGACCCTGGCAATTTGATTTTTGACTTTTGAATATTGAGATTTGGAAAGGTTTGGAACTGAAATGAGTACAGCAACGAGTTCAACAGTGCCGGGCGCGACGCCGCATTATTTTGTGCCCGCCCCGTCGCGCCATCCGGCCATGGCGGCTGTCGGCCTATTTTTCATCTTTTTTGGCGGTTCGCAGTGGCTGAACGGCGCCGACTGGGGCAAGTGGTCCCTGGTTTTTGGCCTCTTGTGGCTGTTCGGCGTCCTGTACCAATGGTTCAGCCTGGCGGTCTCGGAAAGCGAACGCGGCCAGTACGGGCACAAGGTGGACATTTCCTTCCGCTGGAGCATGAGCTGGTTCATCTTCTCTGAGGTGATGTTCTTCGGCGCGTTCTTCTCCGCCCTCTGGTGGGTGCGCGGCCACTCGGTGCCCGAGCTGGGAAACCTGGAAAACGCCTTGCTTTGGCCCGGCTTCAAGGCCGTGTGGCCGACTCTGGCCGCTGGCGCCACCGCGTCGCCGGCCGGCATAGTGGAACCCTTCACCACGATGACGCCGTTCTGGCTGCCCACCATCAACACCGCGCTGCTTTTGTCATCTGGCGTCACCCTGACCATCGCCCACCATGCCTTGCAACACGGCAACCGCAGCCGGACCCTCGCCTTCATGTGGCTGACGGTGCTGTTGGGCGTGACCTTCCTGGGCGTGCAAGGGTACGAGTACTTCCATGCCTACCACGAGATGAATCTCAAGTTGTCCTCGGGCGTGTACGGCTCCACGTTTTTCATGTTGACGGGTTTTCACGGTTTCCACGTGTTTGTCGGCATGTTGATGCTGCTCTTCATCACCCTGCGCATCCACAGCGGGCATTTCACGGCGGAGCGGCACTTCGGTTTTGAAGGCGCGGCCTGGTACTGGCACTTTGTTGACGTGGTCTGGCTGGGCCTGTACATGTTGGTGTACTGGCTGTAAACCAGCGCCCTGGTGGAAATCAAAAAAAGGCACCGCTTGCGGTGCCTTTCAACTTGGCCTTCATCGCGCACCCATGTCGGCCGGTTCAGCTTCCCGCAGGGATGCCGGTCGGCTGGATGTAACCCAGCTTCCAGGCGACCAGCACGCATATAAAAAGTAAAATCGAAAAACCAACCCGCATGGCCAGCGCGCGGAACATGTTTTTCGACTTGGCCTTGTCGTTGCCGTTGCCGCGCATCATGAAAAACAAGGCGCTGGCCAGGCTGCCAAGAATGGCGACAAATGCAAAAAAGACGAAGTACTTCATGCCCTGGATTATCCTGTGACTGAGCGGGTCAGGTTTTGGCTGATCACTTTGGCCGCATTGTCCTGCGTCATCCTCACCCTGTCGCTGGGGCGTTGGCAGTTGTCGCGCGCCGGGCAAAAAGAGGCGCTCCAGGCGGCGATGCAAACCCAAGCCAAGCGCCAACCGGTCAAGAATGCCGAATTGGCGGGTCTGGATGGCGCCAAGCCAGCGCAAGCCGGCCAATATGTGCACAGACCCGTCAGACTCATCGGCACCTGGGTTGTGGGCAAGACCATTTTTCTCGACAACCGCCAAATGAACGCCAAACCGGGCTTCTACGTGCTGACACCGCTATTGATCGACGGCACGCGCACTGCCGTCCTGGTGCAGCGCGGCTGGGTGGCGCGCAATTTTGTCGACCGCGCCAGTGTGCCAAAGCTTGGCGCAGCGGCCGGCCTGGTCGAGGTGGAAGGCCGTATCGCCCCGGCGCCATCCAAGTTATACGAGCTCGGCGGGCCCGAGAGCGGCGCGATCCGGCAAAATCTCGATCTGGCGCAGTTTCGCCAGGAGTCCGGCCTGCCATTGCTGCCCGTGTCGATCCAGCAAACCGGTCAAAATGACGAGGGCTTGCTGCGCGATTGGCCAGTGGCCGCCGCCAGCGCCGACAAAAACTACGGTTATGCGTTTCAGTGGTTTGGCCTGAGCGCCCTGATCTTCTTTCTTTATGTCTGGTTTCAATTTGCCAAACGATTCTTTTCCCCGCGCCGCGCTTGACACCCCTGGCTTGAACCCGGTGGGGCGGCCGGTTCAAAACGAGCCAGGCGACCAGCCCCTGGGGCTGACCGTGCACTCCATGCCCAACCCGCAGCAGGCGCTTGGCGGCGATGGGAAGCAACGCTCAAGCGGCCGCCTGAAAATGACCGTCGTGCTGATGGTCTGCGCCGCGCCGGTGATCGCTTCCTACCTGATGTATTACGTGGTGCGCCCGGAAGGCCGGCGCAATTTTGGCGAACTGATCACGCCACAGCGGCCCCTGCCAGACCAAACTGGCGCCAGCCTGGGCGGCGCGCCGGTCAAGCTGCGCACGCTCAAAGGCCAATGGCTGCTGGTCAGTGTCGCCGGCGGTGCTTGTGATGAAGCCTGCACACGCCACCTCTACCTGCAACGGCAATTGCGTGAAAGCCTGGGCAAAGACAAAGACCGGCTTGACTGGGTCTGGCTGGTCAGCGACGACAAACCGGTGCCCGACAAGTTGCACCCCGCCTTGGCCAGCGCCACCGTGTTGCGCATGCCAGAGGCGCAATTGGCATCCTGGCTGCAAGCGGCCGATGGGCGCCATCTGTCGGAACACCTCTACCTGGTCGACCCCATGGGCAACTGGATGATGCGCTTCCCGGCGCAACTGGATTTGCCTGCCGCCAGCAAGGCCAAGCGCGATCTTGAGCGTTTGTTGCGTGCGTCGGCCTCCTGGGATCAGCCCGGCCGCTAGCTGCAACCCCATTACCTGAACCCCATGAACGCCCCATCGATTTACGATCTGTCGCCCTTGCTGCGCATGATGGCGACCGGCATCGTGCTGGCGCTGGGGCCCATCATTTGGGTGTGGCGGCACAAGCGCGGGGGCACACCAGTGTCAAGACTGCACGCCTTGACCTTGTTCACGCTGTTTTTGACCTTTGACCTGATCCTGTTTGGGGCCTTCACCCGCCTGACCGATTCGGGCCTTGGTTGCCCGGACTGGCCGGGTTGTTACGGCAACGCCAGCCCCATGGGCGCGCAAGCCGATATCAGTGTGGCGCAATCTGCCATGCCCAGCGGGCCGGTCACCCGGAGCAAGGCCTGGATCGAGATGATCCACCGTTACCTTGCCACCGGCGTCGGCGTGCTGATTCTGGTTCTGGCCGTGGCGGGCTGGCTGCGCTTGAAGCAAAAACCCGCAGCGCCTGGAGCCGCCGTGGGCCATCACCCGGCCAGTCCAGGCCCCAGTCCCTGGTGGGCCACAGCGACCCTGGTGTGGGTGTGCGTCCAGGGCGCGTTTGGCGCCCTGACAGTCACCATGAAATTGTTCCCGGCCATCGTCACCTTGCATCTGCTGGGCGGTTTGATCTTGTTGGCCCTGCTGGCTGTGCAGGTGGCGCGGCAAAACCAGTCTGACAGCGGCGCGGCGCCGGTCGCCATCAGTGCC
>JANMVT010000257.1:0-7229 GCA_031392945.1 Rhodoferax sp.
CACCCAGGGGCCTGGCCGCACCAGCGCAAGACCCAACAAGCCCGCCAGAAGGCCGGCAATGCCCCACGCCGGGCCTTGCAGAAGTGATGAAAAATAAACCGGTTGGCCGGACACCAGGCGGTTCGGCGCCACATTCAGCAAGGGCAGCGCCCAAAGCGCGGCGAGGGACAGGCCCGACAACACTGCCTGCGCCAGACTCCAGCGCGGTGTCTGGCCGTGGGCGCCAGTTGATTCGAAATTTGCGTGGTCATCCATGGCGCGGACCGGTCTGCTGTCGATGGCCTATTTCAACAGCCCCTTGGCTTTGAGAAACTCGGCCGCAACTTTTTTCGCGTCCTGCCCTTCGAGCTGGATTTTCGCGTTCAAGCCTTGCAGAGTCGGGCCGTCCAGCAGCTTGAACACCGGCGCCAGGATGTCGGCGACGCGCGGATTTTTCTTGAGCGCCTCTTCGCGGATGATGGGCGCGGGCGCATAAATGGGCTGCACGCCTCTCGGGTCCTCCAGAATCACCAGCCCCAGCGCCGCCACTGCGCCATCGGTGCCGTAAGCCATGGCGGCATTCACGCCCGAGGTCTTCTCGGACGCAGCGCGCTCGGTAGCCGCCGTGTCGCCGCCGGCCAGCGCCAGCAACTGCTCTGGTTTGAGCTTGAATTGGTAGGCAGTTTGAAACGCGGGCAAGGCATCAGAGCGTTCCACAAACTCGGCCGACGCCGCCAGCTTGAACTGCCCACCCGTCGCCAGCCATTTCGACAGATCGTCCAGCGTCTTGATTTTGTTCGCCGTGGCGACGTCCTTGCGAACGGCAATCGCCCAGGTGTTGTTGGCCGGCGCTGGCTGCAACCAGACAATTTTGTTCTTCTCAAAATCCAGTTGTTTGACGCGCTCGTAACCCGCCTTGGCGTTCTTCCAGACCGGGCTGGATTCTTCGGCAAAAATGAACGCGCCGTTGCCGGTGTATTCAGGGTAAATGTCGATCTCGCCCGCTGTGATCGCGCCGCGCATCACCTTGGTGTTGCCAAGCGAAGCCTTGTTTTCGGTCTTGATGCCGTTGGCCTCCAATGCCAGCACAATCATGTTGCCCAGCAGCTTGCCTTCGGTGTCGATCTTGGAGCCCACCCGGACCGGCGCGGCAGGCTGGGCCAGCGCGCTGCCGGCGGCCAGTGCGCCGGCAAGGAGAAGCGCTGCGATGCGTTGAATTGAATTCATGGCGGGTTCCTTGTTTCAGCGGAAAAGCGCAATTTCGCTCACTTGGCCTTCAGCGCATTCTGCGTGATCGCGCTCAGCGTCCCGCGTGTCGTGATGACTTCAGGATCCAGCATCACTTCGATCAGCGTGCCCTGGGGCCGGGCCAGCGCGGCCAGCAACTCGGGTTCGAATTCAGGCGTCTTGCTGATCTTCACGCCCGCGTAGCCGTAGGCGCGCGCCAGGGCGGCGAAGTCGGGGTTGACCAGCCGGGTGCCCGCCACATGCTGGGGGTAATCGCGCTCCTGGTGCATCCGGATGGTGCCGTACATGCCGTTGTTCAAGAGCACGATGATGGTCTTCGCGCCGTACTGGGTGGCAGTGGCCAGCTCTTGCCCGTTCATCAGGAAGTCGCCGTCACCGGCCATGGTCAACACGACGCGGCCTTCGCCGCTTTCGCTGCCCGTGCCTGCGGTGCCCCTGCTGACGATGGCCGCCGCGATGCCCGCAGGCACGCCGTAACCCATCGAGCCATTGGTCGGCGCCAACTGGGTTTTGAAACCCTTGACCAGGCCATGGTGCTTGTAAAAGCGGTGCACCCAGCTGGCGAAATTGCCCGCGCCATTGGTCAGCACGGCATCGGCGGGCAAGTGTTTCTGCAAAGTGGCGACCACGGCGGCCATGTCCATGTCGCCAGGCAGTTTTTGCGGCACCAGATTGGCCAGGTAGTCGGCATTGCATGCGGCCGTCCACGCGTCCCAAGGCACGCTGACCGGCGCCGTCAAGACTTCAAGCGAACGCGCCGCCGCATTCATGGTCGCATTGATGGCCAAATCGGCCTGATACACGCGATTCAATTCCTCGGGCGAGGCGTGGATGTGCACCAGTTTCTGCTTCGGCCGTGGCGCGGCCAGCCAGCTGTAACCCGCCGTCGTCATCTCGCCCAGACGCGGGCCGATGGCGATGATCAGGTCGGCCTCTTTCAACCGCGCGGCCAGTTTGGGGTTGATGCCGATGCCCACATCCCCCGCGTACTGCGCATGAAAATTGTCAAAGGTGTCCTGGAAGCGAAAGGCATTGCCCACCGGCAGTTTCCAGTTTTCGGCAAAGCGCTGCAGTGCCTGCGCGGACTGCGGCGTCCAGCCGCCGCCGCCCGCCACGACAAAAGGGCGCTCCGATTTCAGAAGCATCTCACGCAGGCTGCGCAAGGCGCCGGGGTCGCTCCAGGCTTCAACGGCATCGACGCGCGGCAACGCCTGGGGCATTTCGCCCGACGCGTGGGCCGTGACGACGGATGCCAGCATGTCTTCCGGCAGGATCAACACCACCGGGCCGGGGCGGCCATTCATCGCTGTGGCAAAGGCGCGCGCCACGTATTCGGGGATGCGCCGCGCGTCGTCGATGCGCTCGACCCGCTTGGCCATGCCGCCGGTGGACGGCCCGAAGAAGCTCAGGAAGTTGACCTCCTGGAAGGCCTCGCGGTCGCGTGTGTCGCTGGCCACATCGCCAACGAACAAAATCATCGGCGTGCTGTCCTGAAACGCGGTGTGCACGCCGATGGACGCATTGGTGGCGCCGGGGCCGCGCGTCACAAAACAGATGCCGGGGCGGTTGCTGAGTTTGCCGTGCGCCTCGGCCATGTAGGCCGCGCCGCCTTCTTGCCGGTTGATGATGAACTGGATTTTGTCGGCGTGAAGGTGAAAACCGTCCAGCACCGCGAGGTAACTTTCGCCCGGCACGCCAAAAGCGTGGGTCACGCCCTGGGCGACCAGGCATTCGACCAATAAGTGGCCACCGATTTTTGAAGAACTTGAACTTGTCATGGGAGCCATTTTGCCGCAGTCGCGATCTCGCGCCGTGCAGACGCCCATTGATGCCAAGCGCACATGACCCACTTGCGCATATAGTTGCAGATCCAGACGTTGGCCATCCCCACTATTTTTCAAGAGACAAGGCACCCACCGTGACCACCCCAACCAGCAACCCCGATTCCCAAAACCCCGCCCGCTTCGGCTCCGGCAAACACGTGCTTCGCCTCGAAGACGAAGCCCTGCTCAAAGGCACCGGCCAGTTCACTGACGACTTCTCCCTGCCCGGCCAGACCCATCTGATGTTCCTGCGCTCGCCCTACCCGCACGCCAACATCAAGTCCATCGACACGGCGGCTGCGCGCGCCATGCCCGGCGTCTTGCTGGTCGTTACCGGCGCCGAACTGGTGGCCGCTGGCGTCAAACCGGTGCCGGGGGTGGCGGGCTTCAAACGCGCGGACGGCAGCGACGCGACCTCCGAGCCCCGGCGCGCGCTGGCGCATGAACGCGTGCGTTACGTCGGCGAGGCGGTTGCAGCCGTGGTGGCCGGATCGGTCGCCCAGGCGCGCGATGCCTGCGAAGCGATCCAGGTGGAATACGAGGAACTGCCGATGGTGGTCGACCAGTTCGACGCCTTGGCGCCCGCCGCACCGCGCCTGTGCGCCCACATCAACGACAACGTCGCCGCCGAAATGCGCCACGGCAGTGCCGGCAAAACCGCTGAAGCGTTCGCCCGCGCCAAACACGTTGTCAAGCTCGACATCGACAACCAGCGCATTCACCCGCTGCCGCTGGAGCCGCGCACTGCCTTGCATGACTTCGACGTCCAGACCGGGCGGCTGACGCTGCGCGTCTCCAGCCAGATGCACACGGCGCAGCGCGACACCGCCGCGCATTGCCTGGGGCTTGATCCGTCCAAGGTGCGGGCCATCATCGGCGACGTGGGCGGCGGCTTTGGCATGAAGGGCGGCGCCTACCCCGAAGACGTGGCCCTGGGCTGGTGCTGCCTGCAACTCAAACGCCCGGTGAAATGGGTGGCCGAACGCGGCGAAGAATTCCTGTCCGCCGGGCCGGGCCGCGACGTGCGCACGGTGGCCGAACTGGCTTTGGACGCCGACGGCAAAATTCTCGCCCTGCGGCTGGACGGTGTCGCCAATGTCGGCGCCTACGCCACCGGCGCGGGCGTCGCCATCCAGCTCATGGTCGGTCCATGGGTGCAGACCAGCGTGTACGACATCCAGACCATTGACTTCCGCTACCGCGCGCTGCTGACCAACACCGCGCCGACCGGCGCCTATCGCGGCGCAGGCCGCCCCGAGGCCATCTACATCATCGAACGTCTGATGGACGAAGCCGCGCGCCAGATTGGCATGGACCGCATCGAGCTGCGCCGGCGCAACTTCATCCAGCCGGAACAGATGCCCTACAAAAACCCGATGGCCCAGGTGTATGACAGCGGCCGGTTTGAACACGTGATGGACCAGGCCCTGCCGCTGGCGGATTGGGCCGGTTTCGACGCGCGGGCTGCCGCCTCCAGGGCACGTGGCAGACTGCGCGGACTGGGCATCGCCACCTTTCTGGAATGGACCGGCGGCAACGCCCTGGAAGAGCGGGTGACCGTGACGGTCAAGCCCGACGGCTTCATCGATGTGACGACCGCAGTGAACCCGATGGGCCAGGGCATCGGCACCTCGCTGGCGCAACTGGTGGTCGATGCCTTTGGCGTGGACATCAACAAGGTGCGCATCCTGATGGGCGACACCGACCGCGTCAACGGTTTTGGCAGCGCCGGCTCGCGCTCGATCTTCACCGGCGGCTCGTCCCTGCAGGTCGGCACCGAAAAAACCATTGACCTCGCCAAGACACTTGCCGCCAAAGAACTCGAAGTCGCGGTGGAAGACCTGAGCTTTGCCAATGCGACCTTCAGCGTCAAGGGCACCGACATCAAGCTCGACCTGTTCGCGCTTGCCGGCAAGCAGGCAGATAAGCAGATTTATGTGGACTCCACCCACGCGGTGGCCGGCCCGTCGTGGCCGAATGGCTGCCACATCACCGAGGTCGAAATTGACCCCCTAACCGGCCAGATCGATGTGGTGTCCTATGCCTCGATCAACGACGTGGGCCGCGCCATCAACCCGATGATCGTGCGGGGCCAGCTGGAGGGCGGCGCGGTGCAGGGCCTGGGCCAGGCGCTGTGTGAACACGTGTTGTACGACCGCGAATCGGGCCAATTGGTGACCGGCAGCCTGATGGACTATTGCGCGCCGCATGCCGACATCGTGCAGAGCTTCGTCACCGAGCTGGACCAGTCCACACCCTGCAAAAACAACCGCCTGGGCGTCAAGGGCGTGGGTGAACTGGGCACCATCGGGGCCACGCCAGCCGTAGTGAACGCCATCGCCGACGCGCTGGCCCGCAACGGCATGGCGCGTTTGTCGCCGGTTTTGCAGATGCCGGTGACCTCGTCAAAATTGTGGGAACTGATGCAGGCTTGATGCAGACTGGCCACTCCGCCAAAACACCCACGCCCAGGCCCGCGCCCGAACCGGCTTATGCCTGGGTCGTGGTGTGGGCCGCCTTTGCCAGTCTGGCGCTGATCTTTGGCGTGGCTTATTCGTTTGCGGCATTCTTTCAATCGTTCGCCGCGGAGTTCAGCGCCCAGCGCGCGGATGTGTCCATGGTGTTCGGCCTGACCGGCCTGATCTATTTCGGTTTTGGCGCCTTGGGCGGCATGTTGTCGGACCGCTTCGGGCCGCGCCTGGTGTGTGGCGCCGGCATGGTGTGCATCGCCCTGGGCCTGATGGCCGCCAGCCTGTCGACATCGCTGCTGGCGGTGTACCTGAGTTACGGTGTGGCCATTGGGTTTGGCATCGCCCTGGTCTACACCCCGGCCATCGGCAGTGTGCTGCCCTGGTTCACCCAGCGGCGCGGGCTGGCGGCAGGCATCGCCAGCGCCGGCATTGGCCTGGGCACGGTGCTGGTGCCCCTGCTGGCCACGGCAGCCATCTCGGCGCTGGATTGGCGCATGGCCTTGCGCCTCATGAGTGCGGGCGTGCTGGTGTCGGGTTTGCTGGCGACCGGCTTGCTCAAGCGTGCGCCTGTCGCCGTGCCTGGCGGAGCGAAACCGGGGGCAGCGGGCAGAGAAACCGCCGCAACGGCGCCCGCCCCACCGAGCGGCGCGACCCTGCGCCAGGCCCTGCATGACAAACGCTTCTGGTGGTTTTACCTGTTCACCTTCACCGCCGCCCCGACCATGTTCATCCCGTTTGCGCATGTGTCGGCATCGGCCCGGGACATTGGCGTCCATGAGGCCAGCGCGGTGGGCCTGGTCGGCCTGATCGGCATCGGCAGCCTGATTGGCCGCTTCGCCATCGGTGCGCTGGCTGACAAACTCGGCCGCATGCAGACCCTGACTCTGGCCCAGGTGTCCATGGCCGCCACCTACCTGCTGTGGATGGCTGCGGGTGGTTACCCCGCCCTGGCCATTTTTGCCCTGTGGTTCGGCCTGAGTTACGGCGGCATCGTCTCGCTGATGCCAGCCATTTGCATGGACATGTTCGGCGCGCGTGCCGTATCCAGCATTGTCGGCACGCTGTACACCGCCGCTGCGCTGGGCAACTTGCTCGGCCCCGTCGTCGCCGGCGCGGTGTTTGATCGCAGCGGCAGTTATACGGCGGTGATGTGGGGCTGCCTGGCGCTGTCGGTGCTTGCCACGGGCGCGGCGGCGCGCATCATCAGGATCCGGGGTGCCGTGTTTTAGCCTCTCCAAACAGTCTTATCCAATAAAAACGAGCAATTGCCCTCGTGGAATATGCGTGGTTAGCTTCCATATTTATAGCAATGCCCATTACCCATATTGACGTTTGACAAAAAAGCAGCCAAGCTATCAACCTGCCGGTCGTTGACTTGGCAATGCAGGGAGAAATCAATGACAAGCCAATTTATTCGCCGTTGGTTGCAAAGTTGCACGGTCGCCGTGCGGGCAACCGCATGAACATCCTGGTGCTCGATGCCTGCCGCGACAACCCGTTTGCATCCACTGCCTCAGGCAAAGGCCTGGCCCAGGTGGATGCGCCGCCGGGCACCTTTCTGGCCTATGCCACGGCGCCGGGCAATGTGGCCGAGGATGGCGATGTGAAGGGTGGCAACGGGTTGTACACGCAATATCTGCTGGAAGAGTTGAAGAAACCCACAGCCCGCATCGAAGACGTGTTCAAGCGCGTGCGCCTGAATGTGCGC
>JANMVT010000267.1:0-2777 GCA_031392945.1 Rhodoferax sp.
GGGCGCGACAGGACCACGTACAGGCCCATCAGGGGCTTGCCCTGGTCTTCCCGCAGGGCTTGTGTTGTCAGCGAATCCACTTCAAAGCCGTGTTCCCGGGCCATGCGGCGCAGGTAATTTTCTGAATGGGCGTAACGCAAACTGGGCTGCAACACGACATCGGCAGCCGGACCGCTCTGCGGGCGCGCCAACTCAACCGTGAAGCCAAACAGCCCGCCCGGCGCCAGGATTTTGGCGACGCCTTCAAACACGGACTCAAGCTCGCCGATGTAGATGAAGACATCGGCGGCCAGCACCAGATCATCGCTGCGCTGGGCGCTGCCAAGGTACTCGGCCACGTCGGCGTGAAACAACTGGCCGTAAACGCCGGTCTGGTGCGCCTCCTTGATCATTTCACTGGAAATATCCACGCCATCAATCCGGCCGGAAAACGGTTTGGCCAGTCGCCCGCACAATCCCGTGCCGCAACCCAGGTCCAGCACCGAGCTGAACCGGCGCGCCGGCAACTGCGCCACCAATACGGCGTGGGCCTGGTAATGCAGATCTTTGACCAGATGGTCTTGAAACGCCCCGGCGTAGTCGTCAAACAACTTCTCGACATAAGCGCGCGGCGCGGTTGACGGGCCTTGCCCGCCTCGCACCGACGCCAAAAAATAGCCGTTGATTCCCGTGTCCGCGCCCAGGGCGATGGCCTTTTCATAGGCCGCCGCTGCGTCGGCCGGGCGCTTCAATTCACGCAGCAGGTTGCCGCGTTCGCTCCAGGCTTGCGCGAGTGACGGGTCGATCGCCAACGCGCGTGCCAGCGCATCCAGCGCAGCCTCTTTTTGGTCCAGATGCGAATGGCATTGGGCGCGCAGCATCCACAGGACTGGCCCGCTGTTGTCAACCGCCTGGGCCTTGTCAAAGCAGGCCAGGGCCTGCGTGTGCTGGCCCAGACCGACGTGGGCCAGGCCAAGCTGGAACCAGGCTTCGGGGTTGCCCGGTTCACGTGTGATGGCCTGGTTCAGCAGCGGCAAAGCGTCATGGGGACGGCCCAGTTTGATGTGGGTCGCGCCCAAGTTGGTCAGCGTGGACACCCGGCCTGGCAACACGGCCAGCGAGGCCTCAAAATAGACCTTCGCTGCCTCAAAACGCGACGCCTGGAAATGCGCCAGACCGTCAAGAAATTGTGTCCTGGCCTGCTCGAATGGATCACTCATGGCATCAAAATTCCCATTGTCGCAGTCCGAAGGCAGCGACAGGAACCAGGGCCGCTTCCAGCGTGAATTCGCCACGCTGCAAACTTGCGGCCAACTCGGCGTGCGTCAGCAGTTTGAACTGTGCGACTTCGCCGTCCTGGTTGACCGGCACCATGCCATCGGGGACGGTGCAGTGGAACCAGTCGATGGTTTCGACCATGTAGCCTATGCGCGCGTCAATGTCCGCGTCAATGCCCGAGTCTTTGGCGCCGTCACCGGCATCAGCGGTGGGCCGCTGAACACGCACACCACCGCCATGCGTCACCGCCTGCAAATCCTCGATCACCAGGCCGGCCTCTTCCCAGGTCTCGCGCGCCAGGGCCGTGCCCAGCGCGTCTTGCGCCGACACCATGCCACCCATCAGCGTGTCCCACTGGCCGGGGTCATTGGACTTGTCCAGCGCGCGTTGTTGCACCCAGACGCGGCCATCGGGGGTCTGCCCCACCAGATGCACCGCACGCGTGGCGATGCCCAGGGGCCGCACCGCGCCGCGCTCCACGCTGCCCAGGCGCTGGCCCTGGTCGCCCAACACGGCGAGCTGTTCGTCACGCCAATGGTAGCGCACATGCCCGATGTTGGCCTCATGCAGGGCACGGGCGACGCGCACCAGGGACGCAGTCAGATCGCCTTGGATACCCCAAGCCAGTTCACCTAAATACTCCTGTTTTAATAGCAAACTATCTATATCCCACGAGGGAAATGTCCCGATTTTATCGACAATCTCGGATAAGACAGAGCCGATGACCATGCCGCCGGCCAACAAAGGCACGCGGGGGTGAAGCGGCGCCTGGCTGGCCCTGGCGTGAAGGGCCGCCAGCCAGTCGGCGTTCAGGGTCAATGCGGTCAAGCGCCTGTGGACTTAAAGCGTCAGGATCGTGCAACCCGTGGTCTTGCGCGCTTCCAGGTCGCGGTGCGCCTGCTGAACATCGGCCAGGGCGTAACGCTGCTCAATCAGAATCTTCACCGCGCCGCTTTGCACCACGGCGCACAGGTCGTCCATCATGGTCTGGTTGACTTCGCGCGTGGCGATATGGGTGAACAGGGTCTGGCGCGTCACGTACAGGCTGCCTTTGGCGCCCAGCATGGCGGGCGCGAATGGCGGCACCGGGCCCGAGGCGTTGCCAAAACTCGCCATCAGGCCGAACGGGCGCAGGCAGTCCAGCGATTTGTCCCAGGTGTCCTTGCCGACCGAGTCATACACCACCTTGACGCCCTTGCCGCCCGTGATCTCCTTCACGCGCGCTGCAAAATCTTCTTTGGCGTAGTTGATGGCATGGGCCGCGCCGTGCGCCTTGGCCAGCGCGCATTTGGCGTCGGACCCTGCCGTGCCAATCAACTGGTAGCCCAGGGCCTTGGCCCATTGGCAGGCGATCAGGCCCACACCGCCGGCGGCGGCGTGGAACAGCACAAAGTCGCCAGCTTGCAGGCCTTCGACCGGCAAGGTGCGTTTGAGCAGGTACTGCGCCGTCATGCCCTTGAGCATCATCGCGGCACCGGTCTCGAAACTGATCGCTTCGGGCAGCTTGCAGACGTTCTTGG
>JANMVT010000132.1:0-2030 GCA_031392945.1 Rhodoferax sp.
GGCACCCAGTCCTCTTTGGCCGACCTGTTGATGTTTGAAGAAGATGCCGCGCCCGGTGTGCCCATCGACGACGTGACCGAAGTTTCCTGTTACGTCGCCGCGCTGGACCACGGCATGGCGCTTCTGGCGCAAGGCCTGCCCCTGTCGTCCCGGCTGATTTGCGAACTGCACGGGCGCCTCATGCAATCGGGCCGTGGCGCAGGCAAAGCCCCAGGCCAGTACCGGCGCATTCAAAATTGGGTTGGCGGCCCCAGCCCCAACGCCGCGTCCTTGGTGCCCGCGCCGCCGCAGCTGATTGCGGCGGCCATCACCGATTTGGAGAATTTTTTGAACGATGTGCCAACACGCCATGCCCCCCTGGTCAAGGCGGCGCTCATGCACGTCCAGTTCGAAACCATCCACCCGTTTCTGGATGGCAATGGCCGCGTGGGCCGCCTGCTGATCCCTTTGGTGCTGCTGAACGAAAAAGTGCTGCAACAACCCCTGCTCTACCTCAGCCTGTTTTTCAAAGTGCACCGCAGCCGTTATTACGATCTGCTGACCCGCGTGCGCACCCATGGCGACTGGGAGGCCTGGCTCGAATTTTTTCTGGACGCCGTGCAGTTGTGCGCCGCACAAGCCGTGGCCACGGCCCGCCAAATCAACCAGCTTGTCGGCGCAGACCGCCTGCGGGTCGCGGCCCTGGGACGCACCGCCACACCCGGCCTGGTGTTTGAGGCGCTGGCCAAACGCCCGGTGCGCAGCGTCGCCAGCATTTGCGCAGTCACAGGCCAAAGCCCCGTCACCGTCAACACCACGCTGTTGCGCCTGCAAGCCATCGGCCTGGTGCGCGAGATGACGGGCAAACGCCGTGGCCGGGTGTTTGGCTACCAGGCTTACATTGATGCGCTGAATCGCGATGCCTTGTTTGATGTGCCGCTGGCAACGGGCTTGCCCGCCATCCCAAATTATTGATTCAACCCGCCCATGCCCACCCTCGACTGGCTCAACCGCGCCGACGCCTTCACCGTCTCAAACAAAGTGCCCTACCGGCTGCTGGAGCAGGTGTCGGTGCACACTTCAACGGCTCGTGCCGACCCTGCCGCCGTTCGCCCGGTCCCCGCTTCCGTTCGGGCTGAGCCTGTCGAAGCCGGCGGCATCCACGACAACCTGCTGATCCAGGGCGACAACCTCGAAGCCCTCAAGGCCCTGCTGCCGTTCTACCGGGGCCAGGTCAAGTGCATCTTCATCGACCCGCCCTACAACACCAAAAGCGCGTTTGAGCATTACGACGACAACCTGGAGCACGCCCAGTGGCTCAGCATGATGTTGCCGCGCCTGCAACTGTTGCGCGAGCTGCTGCGGGAGGACGGATCGATCTGGGTCACGATAGACGACAACGAGGGGCATTACCTCAAGGTGCTGATGGACGAGGTGTTTGGGCGGGGGAATTTTGTGGCGAATGTGGTTTGGCAGAAGAAGTACGCCGTAGCAAGTGATGCCAAAGGCTTTTCAGATTTCCATGACCACATCTTTGTCTACACAAAAAACGGTAAGTTTCAGCGGAATTTGCTGCCTCGATCTGACAAGCAGGACTCACTTTACAAACACGATGATCAAGACGGAAACGGGCCATGGCGAACTGACAACCTGTCGGTCAAGACCTATTCTGAAAACTACGACTATGCACTGGCAAATCCCAAAACTGGCAAAGAGTATTGGCCGCCCAAAGGGCGATGCTGGTACACGTCGCGTGAAAAAATGACTTTGCTGCTGGCTAACAACGGAATCTATTTTGGCAAAGATGGCGTGGGTGCGCCCCAGCTAAAACGCTACCTCGCTCGGGTGCAAAGCGGTGTAGTTCCGTCTACCTGGTGGACTCACGAAGATGCGGGTCACAACGACGAATCGCG
The DNA here is from genome assembly GCA_031392945.1 of Rhodoferax sp. Classification (GTDB taxonomy): domain Bacteria; phylum Pseudomonadota; class Gammaproteobacteria; order Burkholderiales; family Burkholderiaceae_C; genus JANYCG01. The sequence goes on from JANMVT010000132.1 coordinate 1,893, forward strand.
CAAGGAAAGCAAAGTTCTTTTTGAAGTTGAAGATCCGTTTTCAACTCCCAAACCCGAACGTCTCCTCCAGCGAATTTTGAATATCGCCACCAACCCCAACGACCTCATCCTCGACAGCTTCCTCGGCTCCGGCACCAC
>JANMVT010000288.1:0-7847 GCA_031392945.1 Rhodoferax sp.
GGCTCCATTTCGTGGAAGGCCGATAAAATTTGGGTATCCTGCATTGAACCTGTTCTGCGAATCAGCGGACCGTTCGACAATAGACCCGATTATTGATGATCAGCCTGCCCGGCCCAAATCCCCCTTCCGCGCCATGCCACACAACCAATTCGACAAAAAATCCCAAGCCTGGTCGGCGCTGTTTTCAGAGCCCATGAGCGACCTGGTCAAACGTTACACCTCGAGCGTGTTTTTTGACAAGCGCCTGTGGCAGGCCGACATTGCCGGCTCGCTGGCGCATGCGGGCATGCTGGCCAAACAGAAGATCATCAGCGCTGCCGACCTGGCGGCCATTCAGGACGGCCTGGGCCAGATTACTACCGAGATTGAATCTGGCCAATTTGAATGGAAGCTCGACCTCGAAGACGTGCACCTCAACATCGAAGCGCGCCTGACCGAACTGGTCGGCATTGCCGGCAAACGCCTGCACACTGGGCGCAGCCGCAACGACCAGGTCGCAACCGACGTGCGCCTGTGGCTGCGCGGCGAGATCGACCTGATTGGCGCGCTGCTGCTGGATTTGCAAAAAGCCCTGGTCGAAGTGGCCGAGAAAAACGTCGATGTCATCCTGCCCGGCTTCACCCATTTGCAGGTGGCGCAACCGGTGAGTTTTGGCCACCACATGCTGGCCTATGTGGAGATGTTTGCACGCGACGGCGAGCGCATGCAAGACGTGCGCAAACGCGTCAACTGCCTGCCACTGGGCGCCGCCGCGCTGGCCGGCACCAGCTACCCATTGGACCGCGCCCTGGTGGCCAAAACCCTGGGCATGGTCGATGGCAAAGGCCAGCCCCAAGTCTGCCAAAACTCATTGGACGCCGTGAGCGACCGCGACTTTGCGATCGAGTTCGCGGCCGCCGCATCCCTGGCCATGGTGCACATCAGCCGTCTGAGTGAAGAGCTGGTCCTGTGGATGAGTCAGAGCTTCGGCTTCATCAAGATTGCCGACCGTTTCACCACCGGCAGTTCCATCATGCCGCAGAAAAAGAACCCCGACGTGCCCGAACTGGCGCGCGGCAAGACCGGCCGCGTGGTCGGCCACCTGATGGGCCTGATCACCCTGATGAAGGGCCAGCCCCTGGCCTACAACAAGGACAACCAGGAAGACAAGGAGCCGCTGTTTGACACTGTGGACACGCTAAAGGACACGCTGCGCATTTTTGCCGAGATGGTCGGCGGACAGCTGAATGCTTCATCGGGTGTGAAAGAAGGTGGCATCACGGTCAACGCCGAAGCCATGGAGCGTGCTGCCTTGAAAGGTTACGCCACCGCGACCGATCTGGCCGACTACCTGGTGAAAAAAGGCCTGCCATTTCGCGATGCCCATGAGACCGTGGCCCATGCGGTCAAGGCAGCGATGTCGCACCAGGTTGATCTGTCCGAGTTGCCTTTGACGGTGTTGCAGGGCTTCAATCCTTCAATTGAAAAAGACGTTTATGAGTGTTTGAGTTTGCGCGGCTCATTGAATGCGCGCAACACCGTGGGCGGAACGGCGCCTGGCCAGGTGCGGGCACAGATTGCGCGGCATCGGGGGCGGTTGGACTGAATCGGCACGCCAACCCAGTGCCCAAGGAAACTACGATGCCATCCGCCACCCCCACGCAACGCTGGACTTTCACCATACCAAGCCCCTTGGGCGACACCCATTTGAGTTACGAGGTCGGTGCCGACGCGCTGCGCTTCGAGTCGGATGACCTGTTCAGCGGTGGCAGTGAAACCCTGGCTTGGGACAGCCTGGCCGAGGGCGGCACCGCCGCCATGGCCGGCTTGGGCGGGCGCGGCGGCCCGGAATTCGCGCGCTGGGTGCCGGCCCATATGGAATGGTTGCTGCTGTCGCGACCCGCCAATGACGGCAAAGGCTTCATGCGGGTCTTGCCCCAGGGGCCGGACCGTGATGCCATTGTGCGCGCGGTGCAGGCGCGGCTCGGGTCGCGCTGGATTGGCGAAGGGCTGGCGCTGAAGGACGCGCAGGCGCGCATGAAGACGGCGCCAACCGACGTTGACACATTCAAAGTCGTCGGGCTGGTGGTCAGCGTCATGGTCCTGCTGGCCCTGTTGATCGTTGTGATGGCTTTGCTGCTGCACCCGGTCATCACGATTCCGGCCGGCTTCATCGCGGGTGGATGGCTGTTGCGCCGAGGCCTGGCGGGCCTGGAGGACGGCAAGGCCATGGCCAACTCGCCGATCGACAAAGTCGCCACTGCCAAACCCGGCCTGGTCAAGCTCGAAGGGCGCGCCGTTGCGGCGGAAACGTCATCGGCCGGCATCACCGGGCGGCCTAGTGTTGGGTGGGACGTTAGCGTCAAGCTTTGGTACGAAGGCGACGCCGACAGCACGGGCGAGTGGCGACAGGTCGCAGCGCGTTTCGGCGGAACCATGGACCGGGTTGATTTTGAAGATGACACCGGGCGCCTGCCGGTATGGCTGAGGGATGCACAACTGCTGCTGGCGACACAGGGCTGGGAATCACAGAAGGACGTGTTGCCGGCGCGAGGCATGGCCTTGCTGGATGAACTCGGTTTCGTATGGAATGGCCAGCAGAAGATCCTGGTCACCGAGCAATGCCTCGAAGCGAATGCCACCCTGTATGTGCTGGGCACCCTGGATCAGCGCAGCCACCTTCCTGAGCCTGGGCAGGAGAGCGGGCTTGAGCGCCTGGTGCAGTCGGTGCGCACGGGCGAATGGCGGCGGGCCCTGGTGCGCGCCATGCCGATGTCGGCGCGTTATTCCGTGGCGGTGCTGATCGCCTATCTGGACATGATGGCCAAAATGGGCCGGGGTGGCGAGCGCGTGAAACGGGCCGATGCATCCGCGCCGCCGGCACTGGCCGCGTCAGCGCCGATCATCTGGAAAGGCCATGGCGGGCGGCCCTTCCTGGTCTCGAACCAGCCTGAAAACGCCGCCCTGGCCGCCTGGCACCAGCGTTCGCAACTGACGTGCGTCGTTGGCGTGGCGCTGTTGGGCTTCACGGTCTATCAAATCTTGGCGCTGCTGTTTGGGTGGTAACCCGAGGCCGGCATGGGCACAAATTCAATGTCGATTCACCTGGCGCCACAGGCACTTTGCTGTGCTTGACGCAGCACCATTAAGCCCCGCCTAAGAATCCCGGCGCATGCTGCGATCCTGCAAGCTGCCCACAACAATTGCTGGAATAAACCATGCGCCTGCTGCTGGTCGAAGACGACCTGATGATCGGAGAAACCGTGCTTGACGTACTGCGCGCCGAGCACTTCGCCGTGGACTGGGTCAAAGACGGCGCCATGGCCGACACCGCGCTGCGCTCGCAGCACTACGACCTGGTGCTGCTGGACCTGGGCCTGCCCCGGCGCGATGGCCTGGATGTGCTCAAGGCCCTGCGTGCGCGCAAGGACGCCACGCCGGTGCTGATCGTCACGGCGCGTGATGAAGTGGGCGACCGAGTGGCCGGGCTCAACGCCGGTGCCGATGACTACGTGCTCAAGCCCTACGACCTGGACGAGTTGGTGGCGCGCATCCGGGCACTGATCCGGCGCAGCGCAGGCAGTGCAGATTCGGCCCTGGACGTGCAGGGCCTGCACCTGAACCCGATCACACATGAAGCCAGCCGTGGCGGTGAAGCCATCACCCTGTCGGCGCGAGAATGGGCCGTGCTTGAAGCCCTGATGGCGCGCCCCGGCGTTGTCCTGTCGCGCACCCAACTGGAAGAAAAACTCTATAGTTGGAAAGACGAAGTCAGCAGCAACGCCGTCGAAGTCTATGTGCACGGCCTGCGCAAAAAACTCGGCAACGAGTTGATCCAGACCGTGCGCGGCCTGGGGTATGTCCTGGCAAAGTGATGGCAAAACCATGAGCAATGCACAGCCGCCGCTGACCACAACGAACGCCCATTCGCTGCGCAAACGCCTGCTGGGGTCGGTCATGACGGCCATCCTGCTGGCGGCCTTGTTCCAGGCGGTGTCGGCCTACCGGGGCGCCTTGCAGCAGGCCGACGAGATGTTTGACTACCACCTGCAGCAGATGGCCTATTCGCTGCGCGGCGGTCCTGCGCTGGCCGCGCCCCTGCTCGAAGGCGACGAGAACGCCGACGTCGATTACGTCATCCAGATCTGGGGGCCTGACGGCGTGCAGCTGTTCCGCTCCTCGCGCGGCGCCATGCCGCCGCGCGCGGTGCTGGGGTTTTCGGATGTGATGCTCAATGGTTCGCACTTTCGTGTGTACTCGGTGCAGACGCCGTTTCAGACCATACAAATCGCGCAGGACATGGGCGCACGCCAGGCCCGGGCCCGGTCGCTGGCGGTGCGCGCCATGTTGCCCATGGCCCTGATTGCGCCGCTGCTGATGCTGATCCTCTGGTGGGTCATCCGCCATTCGCTGAAACCGCTGGAGCGTACGCGCCAGCAGGTGGCCACGCGCGAGGCCGACGACCTGTCGCCGCTGAACGAGGTCGGCCTGCCCGACGAGGTGCGCCCGCTGGTGCAGGAACTCAACCTGCTGTTTGGCCGCGTACATGCCGCGTTTGACGCACAGAAATCATTCGTTGCCAATGCGGCGCATGAGTTGCGCTCGCCTTTGACGGCGCTCAAGCTGCAAGCCCAGGCATTGGGCCGCTTGCAGGACGGCACGCCAGACGACGCGGCCACAAACACTGCAACCACCACCGCCATCACCCGCCTCAACCAGGGCATCGACCGCGCCATCCGCCTGATGAACCAATTGCTGGTGCTGGCGCGCCAGGAGTCTGGCGATGAGGCGGCGGTGGCCTGGCAACGTGTCGACCTGCAGGACCTGGTGCAACAGGCCGTTGCCGACGTCTTGCCCCAAGCCCAGGCGCGCATGATCGACCTCGGTGTAACAGCCAGTGGCCCTGCCTGGGTGCAGGGTGATGCCGACGCCCTGCTCATTCTCTTGCGCAACCTGCTGGACAACGCCATCAAATACACACCGCACAACGGCTACGTGGACATGGCTGTCCAGACCCGTGACAAAGGCATTGCGCTGGCCATTGATGATTCAGGCCCCGGCATTGCCGAGGCCGACCGCAGCCGCGTGTTCGAGCGATTCTTTCGCAGCCCTGATGCTGCGGCAAGTGGTGAAGGCAGCGGCCTGGGCCTGGCCATCGTGCAGACGATTGCACAGCGCCACCACGCCAGCCTGACGCTTGACCAGTCGGCCACTCGCGGCGGCCTGCATGTCGAAGTCCTGTTTTCGCCGGCCTGATCAGGCGCCGCTTTAAGACTGGCCTAAGCCAGCCCCGGCACAGTGGGGTCATTGCAATTCACTGCAATGGATTCAACCCAAGGAGCTTTCATGACAACACGTACCCGCAAGAGCACCCGCCTGGTGCTGGCCCTGATGGCCTCTGGCTTGATTGGCGGCGCCAGCGTCACGGCACTGCAACACATGTCGGCTGCCCATGCGGCGAACGCGCCTGTTGCCATGGTTTCCCCCGTTGCAGCGGCTGGCAGCGGCTCTGTTCCGATGGCCCTGCCCGACTTTGCCCAGATCACCGCGCAGCAAGGCCCGGCGGTCGTCAACATCAGCGTAACCGGCATCGTCAAGACTTCGAATGAAACACCCACCGCGCGGCGCGGCCAGCAGGACGACCCGTTTGGCAACGACCCGTTTTTTGAATTTTTCCGCCGCTTCCAGCAAGGCCCGCAGGGCCAGCAAGGAAGGCAGGCCCAACCACGTGAAACACCGGTGCGTGGCCAGGGTTCGGGGTTCATCGTCAGTGCCGACGGCATCATCCTGACCAACGCCCACGTGGTGCGTGACGCCAAGGAGGTGACTGTCAAGCTCACTGACCGGCGCGAGTTCATTGCCAAAGTCCTGGGCGCAGACCCCAAGACTGACGTCGCCGTGCTGAAGATCGACGCCAAAAATCTGCCGGTCGTGACCCTGGGCAAAACCAGCGACCTGCGCGTCGGCGAATGGGTGTTGGCGATTGGCTCGCCCTTTGGTTTTGAGAACACGGTGACAGCCGGTGTGGTCAGCGCCAAGGGCCGCTCGCTGCCCGACGACAGCGCCGTGCCCTTCATACAGACCGACGTCGCGGTGAACCCCGGCAACTCGGGCGGGCCGCTGTTCAACACGCGCGGCGAGGTGGTGGGCATCAACTCCCAAATCTACAGCCGCACCGGCGGTTACCAGGGAGTCTCATTCGCGATTCCGATTGACCTGGCCGCAAAAATCAAGGATCAGATCGTGGTCCACGGCAAAGTGGAGCACGCGCGCCTGGGCGTGTCGGTGCAGGAGGTCAACCAGGTGCTGGCCGATTCCTTCAAGCTCGACAAACCTGAAGGCGCACTGGTGTCGGGCGTCGAAAAAGGCGGCCCCGCCGACACGGCTGGCCTGCAGGCGGGTGACGTGATCCGCAAGGTTGATGGCCGCGCAGTGATCTCCTCGGGCGACCTGCCCGCCGCCATCGGTGTGGCAGCACCTGGCGACAAGGTGCGTCTTGAAATCTGGCGCCAGGGCTCGGCCAAAGAGATCGAAGCCAGGCTGGGCAATGCCAACGACAAGTCGGCCGAGGTAGCCAGCAACACCGAAGCCGCGCAACAGGGCCGCCTTGGCCTGTCGTTGCGGCCCATGCAGGCCGACGAGCTGCGCGCGGTTGGCGTCAATAGCGGTTTGTTGATTGAGAACACCAGCGGCGCCGCAGCCAAAGCCGGCGTGGAAGCCGGTGACGTGCTGCTGGCCGTGAACGGCCAGGCCGTCAAAAGCATTGACCAAGTGCGCGCAGCGGTGGCCAAGTCTGACAAGTCGGTGGCGTTATTGATCCAGCGCGGGGATGAGAAGATTTTTGTGCCAGTGCGGATTGGGTGATTTGCCTCGGTTGCCGAAGCCGTTGGGTGCGGCGCACCACGCGGAATTTGGCAACCGTGACAATCTCCCAAGCACCGCCTTTTCAGGGTTGCTTGAGGGGCTAATATGCCATTAGCCCTGGTGGGGTATAGATAGTTAGCTATTAATACTATAGTTTTTTTGGTTCGAGACGTTCTTGCCTACGCAATCATTCGGCTACGGATAAAAGTTGAGGCCTTGATTGACGTGCGGAGCAGGGGGAAAAATCTGCTTCAATAGGCCCACGCCTGCCCGCCTTGCCGGCGAATCAGGCGGTGTCTACATCCCCACGCACAGGAGGCTACTGATGTCCAACATAGAACGGCGACTCCAGGATTTGGGAATCGTCTTGCCAGAACCCTTGCAAATGCCACCGGGCGTTGTGCTGCCCTTCCCCTGGGTGCGCATCGTCGGAACAAGGGCATTGATCTCGGGCCACGGCCCGACAGATCAGGATGGCTCCCTCGCACAACCGCTGGGCAAGGTGGGCCAGGATGTCTCCGAGGAGCAGGCCCAGCTGGCCGCACGGCTCACAGGCCTGGCCATACTCGGCAGCCTTCAGCGGGCTTTGGGCAGTCTTGACCGCATTGCTGCCTGGACCCGTGTCTTCGGAATGGTGAACTCCGCGCCGGGTTTCAGGAACCAGCCCGCTGTGATCAACGGTTTCACCAATCTCATCCTGGATGTCTTCGGCCCGGCTGTGGGTGCCCATGCGAGAAGTGCTGTGGGCATGGCGGAACTGCCATTCAACATCCCGGTTGAGATCGAGGGTGAGGTCGAGACTCACCTGCGGTGACGCTTCGCTCACTTCGCCAACGGTTTCAAGCCAGCGCCGCAGTCATCTCCGCGAAACTGGTCGCCATGCCGGTCATGGGCAACTGCGCGCCCAACTGGCGCTCGATCTGGGTTTTGGAGATGAGGCCGCGGATGCGCTCGGGCGATGTCAGGCTGGCGTGTTCTATCACCAGCATGTGGGCCCGGCCGGT
>JANMVT010000043.1:0-2267 GCA_031392945.1 Rhodoferax sp.
CAGGCCCGCGTCACGCTCGACCCCAACGGCGGCTGGCTGCTGAAAGACGCAATCGCGCTGATGCGCGACCTGCGCGGTGTGGTGGCCTATGCCGAAGACCCGTGCGGCGCTGAAGGTGTGTTCTCGGGCCGCGAGGTAATGGCCGAATTCCGCCGCGCCACCGGCCTGCCCACGGCCACCAACATGATCGCCACCGACTGGCGGCAACTCACGCACGCGCTGTCGCTGCAAAGCGTGGACATTCCCTTGGCTGACCCGCATTTCTGGACCATGGCGGGCTCGGTGCGCGTGGCGCAAACCTGCCGCGATTGGGGCCTGACCTGGGGCAGCCATTCCAATAACCATTTTGATGTGTCACTGGCCATGTTCACCCACGTGGGCGCCGCCGCGCCGGGCCGCGTGACGGCCATCGACACCCACTGGATCTGGCAAGACGGCCAGAGCCTCACCAAAGACCCGCTGCAGATTGTGGGTGGCCATGTGCAGGTGCCCAAAAAGCCGGGGCTAGGTGTGGAACTGGACATGGCCGAGGTGGAGAAGGCGCACCAGCTTTACATGCGGCATGGGTTGGGTTCGCGGGACGATGCAGCGGCAATGCAGAGCCTGATTCCGGGTTGGAAGTTCGATCCCAAGCGGCCTGCGATGGATCGCTAGAAAACCCGAAGGGCCCACGCGATGAAAACTCTCCTGACGCTGATGGCTGCTGCAGCGTTTGCGACGGCCTTCGCAACTGCGGCTGGCGCGCAGACCGCTTACCCCGCGCGTCCCGTCACGCTGGTGGTGCCTTTCCCGCCGGGCGGTGGCACCGACACCGGGGCCCGCATCATCGCGCAGAAGCTCAGCACCAAATGGGGCCAGCAAGTCATCGTTGAGAACAAGGGTGGCGCTGCCGGGCAGATCGGCGCGGACATGGTCGCCAAGGCCAAACCCGATGGGTACACGATCCTGATGGGCAACATCGGCACGCAGGCCATCAACCCGTCGCTGTACCCGAAGATGGCTTACGACCCGGATCGCGCGTTTGCGCCGATCACGCTGGTGGCAGAGTTGCCGCTGGCCATGATGGTCAACCCGTCAACGCCCGCCAAAACGGCCGCCGAGTTCATCACGCTGGCAAAGAGCCAGCCTGGCAAGCTCAGCTACAGCAGTTCAGGCGCGGGCAGCGGGCCGCATCTGGCCACCGAGATGTTCAAGGACGCCACGGGCACCTTCATCCTGCATGTGCCCTATCGCGGCGGCGGGCCGGCCATTGCCGATCTGCTGGCGGGCCATGTGCAGCTTTCGTTCATGACGGTGCTTGAGGCCAGCGGCCACATCAAGGCGGGCAAATTGCGCGCACTCGCGGTTACCAGCGACAAGCGGGTCAACGCGTTGCCCGATGTGCCCACCCTTGCAGAGACGGTCATACCCAAGTTCAATTCCATCAGCTGGATTGGCCTGCTTGCGCCTGCGGGCACGCCCAAGGAAGTCGTGGACAAAATCTCCGCAGATGTGCGCGAGCTGCTTGCCACTGACGAGGTGAAGGCGCGGCTGGTCGAGCTGGGCGCGATCCCTGTCGGCACCACGCCGGCCCAATTCACGCAACTGATCGACGCAGACCGCAAGCGCTATGCCCAGATCATCCGCGAGCGCAAGATCACGGTCAATTGAGACCGCACCCACCACAGTACTGTTACTACGCAAGGAGACGTGAACATGAGAGAAAACCAACTGCGCACCATCTGGAAGGCGGGTGGCGCTGTCGCCAACGGCTGGCTGGCCATTCCCAACAGCTTTTCTGCCGAGACCATGGCCCATCAGGGCTGGGACTCGCTCACGATTGACCTGCAACACGGCATGGTGGACTACCAGGCCATGGTCACCATGCTGCAAGCCATATCGACCACCGACACCGTGCCCGTGGTGCGCGTGCCCTGGCTGGAGCCTGGCATTTTGATGAAGACGCTGGACGCGGGGGCTTACGGTGTGATCTGCCCCATGGTCAACACCCGCGAGGACGCCGAAAAACTCGTCGCCTACGCCCACTACGCGCCACGCGGCACCCGCAGCTTTGGCCCGGTGCGCGCGCTGCTGTACGGCGGCGCGGACTATGCGCAGCACGCCAACGACACCATCGTGACCTTCGCCATGATCGAGACTGCCAAGGCGCTCGACAACCTGGACGACATCCTGTCGGTCGAAGGGCTGGACGCCATCTACATCGGCCCGTCTGACCTGTCGCTGGCGCTGGGCTGCAACCCCACGTTTGACGATCTGGACCCCAAAGC
>JANMVT010000083.1:0-1586 GCA_031392945.1 Rhodoferax sp.
GCGAGTGGAACCCCAGCGCCACAAAACTCACCAGCAGCACGATGGCCACAGCTTCGATCAGCACCGCGATGAACTCGTTGACCGACTTGGCCACCGCGACCGGCTGGTTTTGGACTTGCACCAGCTTGACGCCTGCCGGCAATGACTTGTCTATGGACGCCGTAGTGGCCCGGAGTGATTTGCCCAGACTGATGATGTCGCCACCCTTGGCCATGGACACCCCAAGTGCGATCACCTCGTGCCCCTGGTGGCGTACTTTGACCGAAGGCGGATCCGAATATCCGCGCTTGATCTCCGCGATGTCGCCCAGGCGCAGCTGGCTGCCAGAGGCCCCCCGGATGGGCATGCCCCGCAACTCCCCAATCGCCTCAAACTGCCCCGCCACCCGAACGCCCAACACGTCCAGAGGCGACTGCAGGGCGCCAGCCGATTCAACGGCGTTTTGCTGGCCCAATTGCTGGATCACCTGGCCCATGTCCAAGCCAAGCTGGGACAGGCGCTTCTGCGAAATTTCAATGAACAGCTTTTCGTCCTGCACGCCGAACAACTCAACTTTGTTGACATCGCGCACCCGTAGCAATTGCTGTCGCACGTCTTCGGCGAACAATTTGACTTCGGCAGGGCTGAACCCGTCCGACTCGATCGCATAGATCACGCCAAAAACATCGCCGAAATCATCATTGAAAAACGGTCCCAACACACCCGACGGCAATGTGAGCTGCATGTCACCCACCTTCTTGCGCACGACGTACCACATATTGGACACTTCTGAGGGCTTGAAGTTATCCTTGAGCTGGAAAATGATTTGAGATTCACCGGGCTTGGAATAACTGCGGATCCTGTCCACGTTGGGGACTTCCTGCAGCGCATGCTCCAGCTTGCTGGTGACCTGCTCGGCCATCTGCTGCGCCGTGGCACCCGGCCAGTAGGTGCGCACCACCATCAAACGGAAAGTAAAAGGCGGGTCTTCGTCCTGGCCAAGCTGGAAGTAGGCGATGAAACCCAGCAGCATCAGCACCACCAGCAGATAACGTGTGAGCGCCGGGTGTTCCAGCGCCCATTTTGAAAGGTTGAAGCTCTCGGGGGGGGTTATCGTTGCCATAGACTGGTCATTTATTCGGTCATTTCGCTGCAGACGCAGCAGCAGCGGGGGCGGCGGCGGCGGCGGATTTTGGCGCGGCGGCAGGCAGGGCCGGGTCTTTGAACACCGTGACCTTTTGCCCGGGCTGCAACACATGCACACCCACCGACACCACCTGCATGCCCGGCGTCAGGCCGCTGGCGATGACCACCTCATTGCCGTCGGCGGTGGCGATTTCCACCGTCTGCGATTTGACCGTCATGCTGGGCACATCCAGCAGCCACACCGATGCCTTGGCGCCGTCACGCTTGAGCGCGCTGGTCGGCAGCTTGATCACCTCGACGCCGGCGCGCGAAAACGCCTGGGGCACCACGTACACCGTGGCGCCCAGCGGCAGCGCGTCTTTGGCGTCCTTGACATTGAGCGCCACCTTGACCTGGTAGGTTCGCGTAGCCGGGTCGGCGAGGGCCGCCACCTCGCGCACTACGCCAGGCAGTTTGTTGCC